>JBEKEQ010000089.1:0-17626 GCA_050013735.1 Occallatibacter sp. | reverse complement strand
GCGGTGGTGAGACCGCCGCAGATGAGGAGTTGACGCCGCGTGATTTGATGCAATTACTTTCCCGTCTTTCGTTACTATGGCAACCCGGTTGTCGTGGAGAGAATGGGATGGTTCGTGTTGGGTGGAGGGCCTTGTGGGTCGGTAAAGTTGAACATGTTGTTGATCTGACCAGCGGTCGCGTCGAAGGAGCCTCCGCCAATTCTACCAAGAGTCCAGTTATCCTCGATGAACCGGGTAATGGAAGTCTGGATGGTGAAGGTGTGGTCGACGTAGTTGGCTTTTGCCCAGGGTGAAATGACCAGCAATGGCGTCCGTACTCCAGGGCTGCAACGGCCGTTTACCGGCTCACCGCTTGAGTTGGGACCCGGAAGCTGAGGCGTGACTCCCGAGGCACCGCAGGCATCGGTTCCAGAGAGCGCGTCGTCGGTGCTGAAAGATGCGTTGATGATGGGGCCTTGCTGATGGTCGTACCAGCCATCGGAATCGTCATAAGCGATGATGATCGCCGTGGAGTCCCAGAAGGAGGACTGCTCCAAAGTGTTGATCACATTCACAATGAAAGCCTGTTCATCCAGCGGATCAGAATCGGCGGGATGAGCGTTCTGGTATTGTGGCGGCTTCAGGAAGCTGACTGCAGCCAGGTTTCCCGCCGCCAGCGAGTCGAAGAAGTCGTGGATATCGTATTGATGGTTGGCCGCGTCTGTCGTTCCGATTGCGGCGACGCTGCTGGGGCGAGTGTGGTTGGGGTTCCTGGTGGTGGCGTAGAACTGGAACGGCTCATGATGCTCGACATAATCGGCTTCCGTCAGCCCGGAAACCGGTGATTTGGTGCTTCTATGGCAGAGCGTAGTTCCATTCGGATTGGTCACGGTCAAATCGAAGCCGCCCTGAAACCATCCCCATGTCAATCCTGCTGAATTGAGCAAGTCACCGATATTTAATCCGGACAGCGATGCGTTGAACGAGGTCGGACTCGAGCAGATATCGCCGAGAGGTTCTGCATCACCGACCATCGTGTAACCGCCCTGTCCATCCGCAATTTGATCGGAGGAGGGGGCGTTGAGCACGGTGCCCTCGATGATTCCGTTGGTCTGACCCGAGATCAGGTTCACGGCTCCGGGCGAGGAAGGGCCAAACTGGCTGTTGTAGCTGTTGTCGTTGAGCGCAAAGTTCTGCGCGTATTCCCACTCCGCGGTCACGGTATTGCCGTCGTAATAGCCCATGACCAGGCCCTTGGTTGTCACTACTGGCGGCGTAAGAACCGACATGTTGCTCGCCGTGCCCGCAGTGCCCGTATCCTTTGGAAACAGATCCATCAGGCCGTTGTCAAAGGACTCCTGCTCAGGAAGGTCACTATGGCCCATGTCTGCCGTCCACGCCTGGGTGCGGTTAAGGCGGAAGGGATTGGCCGCGCCGGCGCCATTGGCCGGATTCAGATTGGGATTGTTTGTAAGCAGTGCTGAGGTAAGTCCGTTGACCGAAGGGGTTTCAGGCAGGGCGGTAAACCGCGGTTCTCCAGGAGGATTGACAGCCTTGGGATAGGTTCCGAAATAGTGATCGAACGAAATATTCTCGTCGAAGATGACGACGATGTGCGTGATGGGGGTGGTTGCGGTGGGAGACAACGATTCAGGTTTCACCTTTGTTGTCGTCTCTTCCCTGGGGCGCTCCTGGGCCTCGGCCATAGTGGGAACTATGGTCAGGGCCAACGATAGCGCCAGACTCGTGATGCTTGACGTCGATTGACGCATGATCTTCTCCTTTTTTTGCCGGTGGGCGACAGGGGTCTCTCAGGCCTGCTTGAGCTTGGTTCCCGTGAACGGACGGGGGAGTTTTCAGGCTCCCTTGACCATGCGAAAGGCGCCGAGGATGAAGAGACCGATTAGACCTAATGCCATGAAGGTGAAGCTGGAGGGTTCGGGCGTGGCCTGCACGTCGTCGATGGCCAAGCCAGATTCGTCGGTGGCGGGAGCAGAGATCTGAAGGCCATAAATGTCGGAGGTCGTATCTTGCACGACGAAGTAGCCGTTGCCCGGGTTTGAGCCGGACTCGGAGATAGTCACGATGAATGGTGAGCCCAAATCGGTGTCGCCCGCGCCAAGTGCTTGCAGGGTGATATTCACAGGAACGCCGAACTCTTGGTAAAGGCTGAGATCGTCTGAGTCCGCGATGCCGACGCCGAGGGCTGACGTGGCTCCGTTGAGACTGATGGTGAGGTTCGCGGAGCCGTCGGAACTTGCATCCCACAACTCATTTGGAGCGCTCTGGCTGCTGTAGGGAATAACCGCAAGGCCATCGGGACTACTAAACGTGAAGTTCCCCTGGGTCAATGACGTAACGGTGCTGCATGAAGGGTAGGTTTGGCAGGCGGTCAGGTTATCGAAATTTACAATAGGGCCGCCCAGGATTGGAGAAGGCACGGTTGTTGGGGGAACGCTGTAGGCGTTGGAAGGGGTGCCTGTAATCAGCACTGGTAAGGCGTTCGCCGCCATGGCCGTGAGCAGGAAGCTCAGACCGCACAGCTTGTGCTTCAATTTCATTCGATCCTCCTTTGGGGAGTACACCGGCACAGGGGAATAACGGCGTACACGATTACCGTAGGGCCAGCCTGCGAATTCGATATGAATACCAGGTATATTTTCGATTTCGATTTGATAAACATTGCGATAGTGCACTTTTTCCGCTGCAAGCGATGAGCCTCTCGCAGGCTCAGCGAGAAAGCCCAATTGGACTGAATGCAGGCATCGAACGGCCAAGCATCAGTCTCGGAGGGCGTTGGAGAAGTTACCCGAAGCGCCGAAGATTGCGGGCGGGAGGCTGGTTTGCCGGCGATTAGTGCTCGAAGTGGAGGAAGACGGTGGAATGCGTTCCCCGGGGCTTCACGCGGACGTTATCCGCTGAGGCGCGGATCACATATTGCGCCATCTTTGCCACGCCCGTGCCATTGGCCAGTTCTTCCATGGTAGGCATATGATCGGAGAGCTCGATTACCGGTCCGTCGTAATCGATTTCGACGTCAAGGTGGAACTCGTCGAATTGGGCAGTGACCCCAATCAGGTCAGAGCGGAGCTGAAGATTGCCCGAGTTGGTGACGAACTCGTAAATGGCATTGGCGGCGCGGGAGACGACTACCTGACGCATCCCCCACGCGGCCCCCTGCTCCTCCATGAATCGATTGATGACGTCGAGATTGTTTTGGCCGGCTCGAAGCTGGATGGAGCTGTTTTTATGGAGACCGAGCCTGAACAGCAGGCCGAGCGCGACGGCGATGACCGTGGCCAGCGCGGTGGATGAGGCAAAGACGGGCCGCAAGAGCTCGGGAACAGCACGATATAGCTCGGGAGCAATTTCGACGCTGAGGCCGAACGCTAGGGCGATGCCGACGGCGAAGATGCGGCGGGCGTCGAGCATGCGGGCGGTCATAACCTGGAGCCCGCCGAGCAGCAGGAAGCATGTGGAGTAGATGAGCAGCGCTCCCATAAGCGGAGCAGGCATGATGGAGAAGGTGGCTGCAAGACCTGGGATGAAGGCCAGCGCAATGACGATGAGGCCGGCTGGAAGCGCAATGGAACGGCTTGTAACGCCCGTTGCAAGTTCCAGGCCAAGGCAGGATGAGGCGTTGTTCTGGGCCACTCCACCAAGTAATCCAGAAAAGATGGTGCCCAGAGAATTGGCCATTACGCCGCCGCTGGCTGATTTCAGGTCAGTACGTTCCCAATCGGAGTCGTTCATCTTCTGGCACAATGTGACGTCGCCAACGGTCTTCAACGTAGCCGCAATGCCGATTACGAAAAACGGAATGAGGAGCGACGGGCGGAAGGCCATTCCGTAGACGGCGCGGTGCGGAATACCAAAGAGAGGCTGCGCCCACTGGGCCCGGATCTCAGCCCAGGAGAGCATCCCCATGAAAATGACGGCTACATAGCCAACCGCGAGCCCAACGACGATGGGGAACATCCTCAATTTGCCCTTGCTCCAGACACTCGGAGCGATCATGGCAACGAGCGTGATGAGTCCGAGGAGCGCGGCCTGCGGGGACGCTCCGGGATGATCGGGCGAGCGGCCCAGCAGTTTGGGGCAGCCGATGGCGACAAGCTGAATTCCAACGATGGAGACGATGAGGCCGGTAACGTCAGGCGGGAAGAGGATTCTAAGAAAGCGGAGGCAGCGGGAAAGCCCGGCGGTGAACAGACCGTTGATGGCCGTCATGCCGAAGATCAGGGGGAAACCTCCCATTCTGCCGGCAAGGATGGTGGGCGCCAGATAAGTGAGACTGCACGATGCCGGGCACAGATATCCCGATCCGAGCATTCCTCCGCGCGCCTGAAGAATGGTGGCAAGGCCAGACGCGATCATGGAGATGCGGAGAAGATTCTGCGCGTCGATGCGGCTGCCGCCCATGGAGTCAACTGCAACAATGACGTAGATCCAGCTGATCGACATGGCCAGCACTTGTTGGAAGGCCAACGCGGCGCTCAGCGCTGGGGGAGGGACTTCATCGACGTCATAGGAGAGCATTCCGGGGCGCTTACGGTCGGGGAAACGAACGTTGCCGGAGATGAATCGGAGGCCAGCCTGGAGGAACCGCGCTGGGGCTGAGGGAACCTTATCGGGTTTTGGGCTTTGCTGCTCTGCCAGTTCCGGCGGGGGCGTCTCGAGAGCGGGGTTCGGCGGCGGATTGAGGTAGTCAGGTCGTAATTCGGATTCCACTCGGCGCACCTTCTCCTTGGGATTCCCGCGGATAAAAAAATCCGGGTCTGCCCTGAAAGACACACTGCTAATTGCACAAAAAACAATCCTATTGCAAGGAGAGGCGGCCAAAGATGAATTCTCTGTAAAGTCGAGGCGAACGACGCGCTATTTGGATTGTCTGCTCCGCTTCAACCGAGCCGGGTACGGCAGCGAGCTTTTGGGAGCGGATCTCATCTACCATGGCTCGGGCTTTTGACGGGTGGCTCATTGCATTGGACGTCTTTGAAAGGGGGGGGTGTTAGGCGAATGTCAAATACTTCCGTATAGAAAAATTACGATATTGAGTTTGATCTCAAAAAATCGCCCCCGTTTATGAACGGCCAAGCCATTAGCCTCCTGCGAAAAAAAATCAGAACCCTTGCCAGGAGGGTTGCGAATCGGTGCTGGGCGGCTTAGAAAATCGACGGTTTGTCTGTCTGGGGATTTCGGAGTCCCCTTTCGAGTTGTCGGAGAGCCTCCCCTTCGCGGCAACGCTGTCGATTCTTCGAAGAGCCTCGAAGCGTCGCTGTCAACGACGCTTCACGGGGACCGCGTACTGCTTCCTCCAGCGATAGAGTGTCAGGTCACGCATCCTCACCTTCCGGATCAGTTCCTCCTCAGGCACACCTACCGTGGCCTGCTTGAGCACTCCAACGATCTGCTCCGCAGAAAATCGTCTTTTTTCTGGGCCGATCGGTTCCAGCCCGAGAGCTAAAATTTGTGGATCATGTCATTGCCCTCGTCTGAAATGTAGATGTTGCTGGATGCATCAATCGACAAAAACACGGCCGGATCGCCACTTGTATTCATGACCGCCGAAGTGGCAGCACCTCCTTCGCCTGAGTAGGCGCCGCTGGTGCCGCTGGTGCCGGCAACGGTGTTGATGTCGCCATTTGTGCCGATCATGCGTACCGAACTGTTGCCGCTATCGGCAAAGTAGACGTCGCCGCTCGAGTCGAGAATGAGGCCGATCGGACCGTTCATTTGCGCGGAGGTGGCCAGACCACCGTCTCCGCCGTGGCCCACGGTGGTTTGAGTTCCGGCCGGCGGGCCGCCAATGGTGCTGATCACCGCCGTGGAACCCGACAGCTTCTTGATTTTGTTTGAGGAGTTGTCTGCGAAGATGATATCGCCTGCCGAATCTCCGTAGAGGCCCCATGGGTTATTGATAGCGGTGTTGGCCGTGCTGGTGCCGCCATTGTAAGCAACCGAGCTTCCGCCGTCGTCGTCATACGGGTAGGTTGCAGGGCTCAGGCCGCCCGCGACGATGTAGGTTGAGCCCTGCTTCAGGCTTGTATAACCTTCGGCCGTAAGGATGGTCGAGGCAGAGGTTCCGCTGGTGTTGTAGACCACCTCGACAAATCCGTTTCCGCTTCCGTCGGTGAAGAAGACGTTCTCAGCGCCATCTACCCAGACGTCGTGCGGATAAATGGTGGTGGGTGCGGCGCCGACTACCGTTCCACCATCGGCGACATGGTAGAGGTAGCCCACATGCAGTCCATAGCCCACTACCCACGCGCTGGCATCGGCAGTAAGAAGCGCATCCGCGGGGTTGGTGCCTTGGCCTGAAACCTCACCGGCGTATAGCATGTAGACCCGGTTGTAGCCAGGGTCGGCCAAGAGCACATTGCCATAGGAGTCGACAATGAGGCCATCCGGTTGCCATGGGCCTGTCTCATCCAGGCCCAGGTTAATTGGATACGTATCTCCCACCACCGGAGAGCTGATTCCGTCGGCAGCAAGAATGGCCGCCGCCGCCGCGCCGCCGTTGTAGATCACGTATAGACCGTAATCATTGGTGTTGTCGAAGTAGACGTCACCGCCCGCGCCGTTCAGCACTGGAGCCACGGCAACTCCTTCCGGAGCTCCAATGCTGTTGCCGTGCGCAACCATTCCGCTGGTGGGACTTGTGGTTCCACCCTGCGTGCCGGCAATTGTGGTGATGTCGGGAGTCAGATTGATGGTATAGGCCGCCGAGCCAACCGCGCTTGTCAAATTGCTGCCCGTCGCGGTGATCACGACGTCGGAGAGGCCGGTGTCATAGTCGCCGCCAGTGGACGATGTCGTGAAGGTCAGCGCCTCGCTTGCTGCCGTCGCAGTAAATGGCTCGTTGTATTGCGTCCAGCCGCTTCCGGGCGTGGTCGACAGCAGAGTCACGCCATTCATGGTTACAGTGATCGGGTTGGCAGAATAGCCGGGACGATCTTCCAGGTAGAACGACGCTGTGTACTGCTGGTTGACGATCAAGTTGCCGACCGTCTGCGTCAACGTGGAATTGTCCTGCAGGAAGGCGACCTGGTTGGCGCCATCGGGTGGCGCCGTAAAACCCCATGCGGAGCCGTTTTCAGCAACTCCAGATCCGTAGGAACCGCTTGAGGCATTTGGCGTTGGTCCACTGAACGTCCAGCCGGCGACATTCGTGGGGTCGTAGATGTAAGTTCCATCGCCGGGCGTCATGGGGGGATTTGTGGCGAAATCGCCATTCGTCGCGAGGTTTTCTCCCAGGGCAGCGATGGCTTTCACCGTCTCCGTGGTCGAGACCGCGATGGGAGCAGTGTAGGCCGTGGATGAGGTGGTTGGGGTTGTCCCGTTGGTGGTGTAGTAAATCAAGGTGCCGGGACTGGTGTCGCTGATTGTCACGGTTTGCGCCGAGGTGTAGGTTCCCGCCGCCGGACTGAACGTCGGCGTGGCTACAAGCGTGCCAGAGATGGTGTATGCCGCAGAACCGATTGCACTGTTGGTATAGCCCGTCTTTACGGCGAGCGCCTCAACAGTTTCGCTGACCGATACTGTGATCGGTGCGGTGTATTGCGTCGACGACGTGGTTGGGGTTGTTCCGTTGGTGGTGTAGTAGATCGTGGTACCGGAGGTGGTGGAACTGATGGTCACCGTTTGTGCCGAGCTATACGTACCGGCCACTGGACTGAAGGTCGGCGTGGCGACCGTGCCGTTGATTACGTAGGCTGCGGAGCCAATTGCGCTGTTGGTGTAGCCCGTCTTGACCGCGAGCGCCTTGACGGTCTCAGAAGTTGAAACCGTAATCGGCGCGGTGTATTGCGTCGAGGACGTGGTCGGTGTTGTCCCGTTGGTGGTGTAGTAAATCGTGGTGCCGGAGGTGGTTGAACTGATGGTCACCGTCTGTGCCGGTCCATAGCTGCCCGCCACTGGGCTGAAGGTCGGCGTGGCGACCGTGCCGTTGATGACATACGCCGCGGAGCCAATTGCGCTGTTGGTGTAGCCCGTCTTGACGGCGAGCGCCTTGACGGTCTCAGAAGTTGAAACCGTAATGGGCGCGGTGTATTGCGTGGAGGACGTGGTCGGCGTCGTCCCATTGGTGGTGTAGTAAATCGTGGTGCCGGAGGTGGTTGAACTGATGGTCACCGTCTGTGCCGGTCCGTAGCTGCCTGCTACCGGACTGAAGGTTGGCGTGGCTACCGTGCCGTTGATCACGTAGGCTGCGGAGCCAATTGCGCTGTTGGTGTAGCCGCTCTTTACTGCGAGTGCCTCGACCGTCTCGCTGGTCGATACCGTGATGGGCGCGGTGTACTGCGTCGAGGACGTGGTTGGGGTGGTCCCATTGGTGGTGTAGTAGATGGTGGCGCCAGAAGTGGCCGAGCTGATGGTCACCGTCTGTGCGGGTCCGTAGCTGCCCGCAACCGGACTGAAGGTTGGCGTGGCCACCGTGCCGTTAATGACGTAGGCCGCGGAGCCGATTGCGCTGTTGGTATAGCCGGTCTTCACGGCGAGAGCCTCGACCGTCTCGCTGGTCGATACCGTAATGGGCGCGGTGTATTGCGTCGAAGACGTGGTTGGCGTCGTTCCGTTGGTGGTGTAGTAAATCGTGGTGCCGGAAGTGGCCGAACTGATGGTCACCGTTTGTGCTGAGCTATACGTGCCGGCCACTGGACTGAAGGTTGGCGTGGCCACCGTACCGTTGATGACGTAGGCCGCGGAGCCGATCGCGCTGTTGGTATAGCCGGTCTTCACCGCGAGCGCCTCGACCGTTTCGCTGGTCGAGACAGTGATGGGCGCGGTGTACTGCGTCGACGACGTGGTTGGTGTTGTCCCGTTGGTGGTGTAGTAAATTGTGGCGCCCGAGGTGGCCGAATTGATGGTCACTGTTTGCGCCGGTCCGTAGCTGCCCGCCACGGGACTGAACGTTGGAGTTGCCACCGCACCATTAATCACGTAGGCTGCAGACCCGATGGCACTGTTGGTGTAGCCCGTCTTTACTGCAAGTGCCTCGACCGTTTCGCTGACAGACACAGTGATGGGCGCGGCGTATTGCGTCGAGGATGTGGTCGGTGTTGTCCCGTTGGTGGTGTAGTAAATTGTGGTGCCGGAGGTGGCCGAACTGATGGTCACTGTCTGTGCGGGCCCATAACTGCCTGCCACGGGGCTGAACGTTGGTGTGGCGACCGTGCCGTTGATGACATACGCCGCGGAGCCGATTGCACTGTTGGTGTAGCCGGACTTTACGGCAAGCGCTTCCACCGTTTCGCTGACAGACACAGTGATGGGCGCGGTGTATTGCGTCGAGGACGTGGTTGGTGTTGTCCCGTTGGTGGTGTAGTAGATGGTGGCGCCTGAGGTTGAGGAGCTGATGGTCACCGTTTGCGCCGGTCCGTAGCTGCCCGCCACGGGGCTGAACGTGGGCGTAGCCACATTCGTTCCGCCCACGCCGGTTCCCGTAAACGAGAGCAACTGGGTTGCGTTGCTTACGTTCAGGTTGTTATCAGTCAGCGTGGCTGATTCATCGAGCACGCCGCCGGTGGTTGGATCGAAGGCGTACTCCACGGTGCAGTTCGCGCTCGTCGCGAGAGACTGCCCGCTATGCGCTGTTAGCGTGCACGTCCCGGTGGTCTGCAATGGGAAGTCGGTTGTTGCGGCAACGCTTGAGAGCGTCAGGGATTCGTTGCCGATATTCATCAGGTTCAACGACTGCGGAACGCTGGTTGAACCCACGTTGGTATACGGGAAGTTTAACGGCGCACCCACGGTGGTTACCTTCTCTATCATGTTGGCGCCGTTGTTGAGGGTTTGGCCGTCGGCGATGAAGATGTTTCCCGCTCCGTCCACTTCCACGCCTTCAATGTTGCCGAAGGACGCGCTGAGAGAGGATTCGACGGTTGAGGTCGGAACTGTACCGCCGCCACCGGCTACGATCGCCAGCTTTCCAGCCAGGTTGACCTGCTCGATCAAATCGTTGGAGAAGTCGGCGATATAGAGGTCACCAGCGCCATCGACCGCCAGGCCTGCCGGATTGTTGAGCGCTACGCTGAGAGCCGCTTGCGGAGTGGTGGTGGGCGCATTGCTGCCGCTGCCGGCAAAGTATGCAACTTGCCCGGCAGAGGTCATCTTCTCGATGACGCTGATGTTCTGGTCAGAGAAGTAGAGGTTCCCGGAGGCATCAAAGACCATGCCCGTAGGACCACTCAATTGTGCGCTGGTAGCTGCCTCTGGAGTTGTGCTGATCGGCGTGCTTCCGCCTCCAGCTATGACCACCAGTTGTCCGGCAGGAGTAACCTTCTCGATCAATCCATTGCCGCTGGCGCCATAGAAGTCAGAGATGTAGAGGTTTCCCGATGAATCCGTCGCAAGGCTGTTAATGGCGGCGAGCGTCACACTGGTCGCAGCCTGTGAAGTGGTGCTGGGCGCATTGGAGCCGCCGCCGGCCATGACCCAGATCTCTCCGGTAGCCTGCGAGACTTCCTCCACCACGTCGGGATAGCCATTGCTGTTGATGGCATGTGCATCGCCGATGTAAATGTTGCCCGCACCGTCGACCGCGATGGCCTGCGGGCATGTGCCGGAGCCAAGCGCCGGTGAAGGCGTAGTGGTCGGGCTTGGCCTGCCGCCGATGTAATCGAAGTCGCCGGCCACCACAACAATTTGCTGCGTCGTTGCGGTCACCTTGTATGCCAGGCAGTTGATGTCGTCCGCGATGTACAGATTTCCGGCTCCATCGATTGCCAGAGCGGAGCCGTTGTTAGAGACGGCGATTTCCGCAGCCGTCACCGATTCAGGAACGTCGGTTACGCCGTAGGCGCCGCCGCCGATGGACATGGTCAACGATCCCGGAGTTACCGCAATCTCAGGGCCTTGGCCAATGCCGGCCAGGCCGGCGGTCCCGATCACGTCGTTGTCGTTGTTCACCGTCAGCGTGCCCAGGCGTATGCCAGGATACTGCGGACTGAATGTGATGGGCACGGTGCAGACTGTGTTGGCCGCGTTGCTGCCGCCGCCGATGGTGCAGCCCGTAACCGTGCCAACCTTGAACTCCTGCACGCCGTTTTGCGCCACGGGTACGGTGATGCTGCTGATGGCGCTGGCCGTAGCCAGGGTGATCGATACGTTTTGCGAGGACGAGGTTGATCCAACCGCCGTCGTCGGCAGAGTTGAAAATACGCCGGTCTTGATCGCAGTTGTGTAAGAGAACTCGTCGGCGTAAACAGGCGCGCTGCTATAGGACCCGTTGGTTACGGTGACGTCTACGGTGCCGCCCCCTGCGGGCGAAGTGGCCGTAATCTGAGTGCTGGAGTTCACCGTAAAACTGGTCGCAGCGTCGCCGCCGAACTTCACTGCCGACGCTCCGGTAAAGTCCGTTCCCGTAATCACCACCGAGGTTCCGCCCGCTGGTGCGCCTGAATGCACGCTCAGGGCAGTCACAGTTACCGGCGAAACATAAGTGTATTGATCGCCGGGTGGAGCAATGGGGCTGGTTCCATCCACCGTTGTCACCGTCACATTCACCGCGCCGCCGCTCATTGACGAGCCCTCGGGCGAGGTGACAGTGGCGCTGGTGCTTGACGTGACGTTCACGCTGGTGCCCGCGTTGCTGCCGAAAGCGACCGTCATGCCGCTGACGAATCCCGTACCACCGAGAGTTACTGAGGTGCCACCCGCAATTGGGCCGCTTGCCGGGCTCACGCTGGTCACCGTGGGAGGCGGTTCATAGGTATAGAGGTCTGAACTGTTGAGCGCGCTGGTTCCCTGCGAAGTGGTTACGGTTACATTCACCTCTCCATTGCCTGCCGGCGCTGTCGCCGTAATGCTCGTGGCCGAGTTCACAACCACATTGGTGGCCGGCGAGTCACCAAACATGACCGTCGCACCGGTGGAGAAGTACGTCCCTGTAATGGAGACGCTGTTTCCACCCACCTGTACGCCCTGGCTCGGGCTGAGTCCTGTGACAGTTACCGGCGAGACGTTGGTGAAAAGATCGTTGGGGTTGGACTCGCTCACGCCGCCAGGTCCAAAGACCTGTACGGTAACAATTCCATTGCCCGCGGGTGCAATCGCGGTGATCTTTGTGGATGAGTTGATGGTAAAGCTGGTTGCCGGCACGCCGCCGAATTCAACCGCGGTAGCGCCCGTGAAGTCAGTTCCGGTGATGGTGACTGAAGTGCCGCCCGAGTTCAAACCGCTCGTCGGGCTAAGGCTGGTTACAGACGGAGTTGTGGCCGGAGCGAAACCAAGCGCCTCTGCTAACTGGATGCGCGCGGATTCGTACGCGTAGGGATCGGGCGACCAGAGCCCTTCGCAGGCGTCGTAGTTAAGACCTGGGCCGGAAGAACCCTGCCCTGTCGGTCCGTTGGGCAATCCATTGGGAAGATCGCCAAAGATTGTTGAGTCGATGGCAGTGGGGTAGGTGCAGTTGCCACTGTAGGCAGTCCCTACCGGCGTAACGCCATACTCGTACCAGGCCCCATCGATGTTTTCCCAATCGTAGCCTTCCCAATTCGCCATTCCCTCGGCGGCGATGGAGGCGACAACCGCATTGGCAGCTGCTCTGCCAGCCTGTTTCCCATACAGGTACAGGTATTCATAATCTTCGTATCCGCGGCGCCATTGTTCCAATTCCCTGGTCGCTATTGGACCGCTGATGCCATTACATACGCTGTAGTTATTCGACGTGCAAGTCGTATTGACTGCCGGGTTCGCGGTCAGAACGGTCTGGCCCACGGGATTGGCCGTGTAATAGCAGCCCAATTCGTTGCCAGGGAAGATATACGTATCGCCCTGGTCATCGCCGTTCTGGACAAACGGGGACAGGCTGTTGCACGAACTGGCCGACGCGGTTCCGTTATACCCGCCCCAGAAGTTGCCAATCCACGACCATAGTCCGCCTGGGGCCGGCGTAGCCGGATTCGGATCGCCGACGCTTGGAATCGTCTCATCCTGTCCGTACTTGTAAGCAGCCCAGTAAGTAACACGCCGGTAGACGCCGCCGGAACCGCCGCCGCCGTTGTTATAGGTCCATCTTTCGATGGGCGCAGGGGCTGTCGACTCGGCAGGAACACCCTGAGTAAGGTCCAGAGTGTACTGATATCCCGTGCCGGCAATAATCGTCGGATCGACGCCATAGGACAAGCCTGGCCCCGGCTGGCCGGTCATATAAATTCCCGGGCTGGGAGACCAGGTCGTGACCCAGGAGGTGCTGTACCCCGGTGTCGCAAGCGAAGTGCCGGGATAGGAGAGATTCAGGTGATCCGCGCAGGCTGAAGCGGTGTAATAGGTGGTGTCGCCATCTTCCATGCAGGCCGGCTCGTCCGTCGTAAGTACGCGCATCGGCGCCGTCGACGCGGCCCAGGTTGAGGACAACGAGCTATTCGACGCATTGATGGCCTGCATCACCTGCGACATAATCTGATACATCAAAGGCTGCTGCCCCAATTGATAGCTGTGATTGTTGTAGTTTTCGTCGAAGGTATAGCTCATCAAGTCTGGTATTACCCAATTCTCCGTCGTGTGATTGGAAGAAAAATGCTGGGAGGTCTGGGTGGCGTAGTTCTGCGTAAGTGACACCAGCCCCGCGGGCATCAGTGGGGCGTTTGCGCAGTTATACATGCACCAGCTATATCCGGCCCCATAAGTCCATGCGCCCGCGCCGCCATTCGCAATCGGCCCGTCGAGAACCCGCATGGCAGTGCCGTCCGAGAATAATCCGCCGGGCGTCAGTGATGGACCGAAATACGAATCGTAAGTCGTCCAGGTAATCGAGCTCGTCGTTCCGTTCGTCGTAAAGCTGGTGGGGTTTGTTGACGGGTAGGCCCCGCTAATCGAAGGCGCAAACGGGTCAAACTGGGTGTCGATGTCATAGTTGTGGGCCATGACCTGGTATTTCTGAAAGAGCGGAATATCTGACCCCGATATGCCCTCGCCCGAATCCAGATTGCTTTCGTAAAGCGGTAGCCACACTTTCAGCATGTCGGCATAGCTGGAGTTGATCGCGCCGGCGTCAAAGCCCGGCAGGTTGCCGTTCCACACCGTCACATTCACCGGGATCGTTGTGGTTGTGATGCCGGTGCCGCTCACGGTGAGGGTGCCGGCATAGGCTCCCGCGGTTTGATTGGCGGGAATGGAGATATTCACCCACACCCCCTGGGTCGTTCCCTCTTGAACATTGAAGGGGGTCGCAACCGCGGGATTCCCAGAGTCGTAAGGATCGTAAAACGGAATCAGAGGATCGGGTATGCTGCCTGTGGCCTGCACGCAACCAATCGACGTAGCGCCAGTACAGCTGTAGGGAACATATCCCTCAAGATAACGGGTCACTTCGGATGTTCCGGTGTTGTCCGAGGTGAAGGTCGCTCCAGGACCGGTGAGCGGGGTGATCGTCACCGAGACGTCGCTCAGCGTAGTAGCCGCCGGCGCGGTAATAAAAAGCTGGAAAGAGACCGTCTCGCGCCCTGCCCCGGCGATGGAAATTACCGGCGTACCCGAGGGGCAAGACCAGTTGGTATTCAACTGCGTAACCGCCTGCGGATGCTGCGAATAACCCTCGGGGCTGTAAGTGCCGTCGTACAGCATGATGGGAATCGTGGGCTGGTTCGTCGTCGGGCTATTGTTCAGCATCACCACGTCGCTGACAGTGGCGGCCCAGATGTTGGGTGTTGATGCGGCCCAATTCTGGGCGGCGCATGCTTGACCTTCCGCCTGTTTGCTTCCCGCTGCAAGCAGCATCAGTGCGGCCAGCGCGACGAACATCGAAAAACAACTCTTCGAAGCGAACGACTTTTCCCAATTGCTGTTCATGGCATTTGCCTCTCATCACTCGATTTCTTTTTCCCGAAATGAAAGATTTCAGCGGCTTCCCGTACACCCGCTGCGCGGAAAATCACCAGAGCTTCGGATATTAGGGAGAAAAAATGAGAATAGTCAAGCATTATTTTGAGAAAAGTCAAACATTAACGTGAGAAAATTTTCACACTTTTGCTTTACGTTTGCGTTCGATTCCCTCGCACTTAGATCGCTTCACGGAGACATTCTGCTATTAAGTGGTTATTGAATCATTTATTTGATTCCGATATGAGCCATGCGGGAGTGCTATGTTCCGATGGAAAACATGGCATGTGTCAGCCTGTAACAACTTTCCGGTTTTTTTTAGCCGCATAAAAGATGGGTTGGCCCTGGCTAAAATTCCATTCGAGTTTAATTTCGATAAAATGCGGTCGCTATCGGGTTTCTTTTGGAACTCTATTGAGGTGGAAGTGGTAGGCGAGGCGGGAATCGAACCCACAACCCCCGGCTTAGAAGGCCGGTGCTCTATCCGATTGAGCTACTCGCCCCAGTGTCGTTATTCTACCGTTCAGTGCACGCAGAGCGCACCTGCAAATGCCGCCAGCGCAGCTTGAAGGGCAACACAAGCCTCGCTCTCAGTCGCGCCGCAGCAGGTCAGGTAGGCCGTAATTCCCAGGTCCATCAGCTCTGGCGCAAGAGCGGCGCGACGAATGACAAGGTCGGTGCGGCAGCTTCGCAGTGGGACGGCTTGCAAACGGCTGCATAACGATTTGCACGCGGCGGCTGCGTTGGCCGGGAGGGACCATTGTCGGTCGCCTTTCGGCAGCAGATCGATGTAACAGCCCATGGCGTGAATGGCGCACCCGGCAGGCGCATCCAGTTCGTCCGCGTCGAACTCATCTGCTTCAAGATGCGGCCAGAAGTCGCACTTCGAAGTCCACACCGGCGACTGCGGCGCGTTCAGATCAGCCAGCGCCTGCGCCAGCGCGGGGAATTGAATGGCCTCTGGCAATTGCCGGGCGCGTTCAGGGCTGTGCCGCAGGTCGACAAATCCCGGCCAATGCGCATCGATGACCGGCGCATCGCCGCCGGCTTCGAACTCCCAGTCAGCTTCCATGCCGGTGGCCGGCCACTGACAGCAGATAGCGAACAACGGTCGCCTCTGCCCAGTGGATATCGTTGCCGCGATCGTTGCAGAGATAGGCGCAGTGGCCGCCGTGGCGGGTCTCAACAAATGCTATTTGAGGATTGGCAAGGAGCCTGGCCCGGGTCTGCGGCAAGAGGCGAATGAAGGGATCGTCCAGGGCGTGCAGAATCAGGGTGGGCACGGCGATTTTATCCGCCACGCGGGCGGCTGCGCAGCGGTAATAGTAGTCGTCGGCGTCGCGAAAACCACAATAGCGGGCCACGATTTTGTTGTCGAACTGGCGGATGGAGCGAATGGGCCCCAGGCCCGTGGTCTGGTAGATGCCCGGAAACAGCTCGGCCTTGCGGCGCAGGCGGGCAATCAGGCCGCGCAGAAACTTCCACTCGTAGAGGCGGTTGGCCGGCTCGTGCAGCGCGTCGGCGCCGGGCGCCAGATCAATGGCCGGGCATACGGTAGCCACGGCGCGCAGGGGTGGCTGGGCGCCCCACTCGCCGGCCAGCTTGAGCACCAGGTTGCCGCCCATCGAGTAGCCCACCAGCGCCACTCGCTCCAGGCCAAATTGCTGCGCATAGTGGCGCACCACCGCGCCCACGTCGTCTGAAAGCCCGGAGTGGTAGAGCGTGGGCGTCAGCGCATCCGTGCCTCCGCAGTTGCGCATGTTCATGCGGATGACGTTGCAGCCGGCATCCCACGCGCGCGCGGCGACGCCCTGGATGTAGCGGGAGTCCGATGAGCCTCCGAGACCGTGGACCAGGACCATGGTCAGGCGGCTGGCCCGCTCCGGCTCGGCCTGCCAGTGGCAATGGCACAGAATGCGGCTGCCATCGGCTGGGTCCACCTCTACCGTCTCCGAGACAGAGGGCAACAGGAAGGCGGGACGGGAAAGATAATTCCCTACTATCGTTTGCAGATGGCCGTTGCTCAGGCCGCGGCGCGGCTCAAACGCAGGGAACTCCGGCGGCAGCACCGAAGGCGCTCGGTCAAAGTTTGTGTCTTCCTCGATTGGCTGGATCACCGAAACTCGCCAATTCGGCCCACCGGGCTCATGGCGCCCCCTGCGGCGAGTGCATGTTGGGGCGGCTAGTGGGGATCGAACCCACGACATCCTGAGCCACAGTCAGGCGTTCTGCCGCTGAACTATAGCCGCCATCTATGCAGATTGTAGCATCGAATGAAGATACGAATCTGCCCCGCGGCGCTGGAACCCGGCTCAAAAGTCCGTTGGAAATCGATTCGCGATACAATGGGGGTTGTCGAGTCGGGGCGTAGCGCAGCCTGGTAGCGCATCTGCTTTGGGAGCAGAGGGTCGGGGGTTCGAATCCCTCCGCCCCGACCATTAGAATCAATAACTTATACAAACAACTACCCATTGAAAATCGCCACATGTGCCCAGTTTTGTACCCACCCCTTGAATCCTCGATATTGAATCCGCACGTTGTACCCAACAGGTGAGGTTCTGCCGCTGTAGAATCTCACCAATGCTCAAACTCCTAAAGAAACTGAACGGCTGGCAGCGGATTGGCGTTGCGCTTTCCGTCGCTTGGGTGCTGTACGGAGCATATTGGGGAAATGAATACGGGTTACACCAAGGCGACTGGGTCTTCACCGAATACAACACCTGCGTTAGCGATGCTGAACAAAAAGCCTCCAACACCCACTACTCGCAACCAGAGCAAGAACAGAGCGACATTAATGCTTGCATTCATTCAAGGGATTCGGAATGGC
>JBEKEQ010000088.1:0-18831 GCA_050013735.1 Occallatibacter sp. | reverse complement strand
ATGCGGAATAGGTTATCTGGCTTCCCCGGTCCTCAATTGCCTCTCCCCAGGTCTTTTCGACACTAAAGCCAGCCATCTCGATGGCTTTCTTGAGTGAACTGACAATTTTCTCCTTTCCCTCCGGAGTGAAATCTTCTGAATATAGCTCTTTCCAATCTCCCGCGTACTGAAAGAACTTTGTCCCGCAGGTTGGAAGCAGCGATAGATTTACGAGTCGATCGTCATGGGGAAGATTGGACAGTACCTGTTTCTCAAACTGGGCCCACGCACCGCCTGAAATCACGGCAACTTTGACGATCTCTAGAAGATCGTGCAGCAATGTCAATGTTTCCGCATCGACGGGCGATTTACTTGGTGCCAGAGTCCCGTCCAGATCAAATACGATAAGCTTCTTCATTCTTCTCCAAAGCTGAAGTCCAACGTTCTCATTTGGCGGCGGCTGCGCGCCATCACGCTTTTACCAACTTCAGACTATCCGGGTAGCGATGGCATCCTTCGATGCAATCGTTGCCCTGACTTCCGCCAGCCCACCTGGGTATGCGGCCAAGCTCATTGCGGCATCATGAAGCAGAATGCTAGCGCCGAACACGAATGCCTCGGCTGGATTAACGCTAACCGCACCCTCAGCAACGGAGGAGGCCGTATCCCAGAGCGCGTCAAGATGACTGATGTCGTGGACTGTGAGTCCTGGCACATCAGTGGCAATCCTGGAGACAAGTTGGGCCACCCTGTCCCGGGTCGAAAGGTATTGCGTCCTAAAGAAGTCCTGTTCGTCGGTAGTGCTATCGGAGCGGGGCGTTAAAAACGCCTGGCGCCAAAGCCATGTCTGACGAAAATCTGGCCCGGCGACGGTCATATTTCTCCCCGGGGCCGCAAACGCCATAACTCGTTCCAGCCCGTTATATTCGATGGTGCCGTCATTACCGATTACATCCAAGAGGAAGTTGCCGAAGTCCACTATCTCTTCCGCAACAATAGCGGGGCGGCCTGGCAAAACGGCAGCGCAATTTGTTACCGACGATGTTGTGGCGTCCTTGCGCACCTTCATGACATCCACTGATGAAACGGAAAGAATGGCCTGACTAGGTAGGCCAGAAATTGCGTCGGTACCGGTTCGCACGTTTCTTACGAGCATCGAGCGCGAGGCGCTACGTTCCCTCGCCGTGAATGACGATTCGCAGTACAGACCGCTCCGCGGGACGAGTTTGTGGCTCGGACACAATACGGACACATCCTGGGTACCGGGGCATACCACTCAGCACCAGAAGGTACAACAACAGCACATCTACAAGTTCAGTAAAACCAACAACTTAGACTGATTCTAAACCGCTTAGCGAGTTGGAAGGCGGCCCTGAAAAGGCCGGCGTCGGCGGTTCAATCCCGTCTCTGGCCACCACTCTTACATTCCCGAGCAAATAACGCGCGAAATGCCAAGCGCCGCAAAGCAGCAGAAAGGCCTGCGCGATCGCGCAGAGCTGCCAGCGTTTCCCGCCCAAAACAAGACAGACTGGCAACCAGGTTGGGCCTTATGGTTGCCAGGTGGCCTGCCGATATGTCTTGCTGATGGTCCGTGGAAAAAATGCAGGAGGTCTTGCTCTTCTGGCGCTGGCGCTGGCGTCTGGGGTGTCGCGCGCGCAGGAGTACAGTTTTCGCAATTTCGGGGTAGCGGAGGGGCTGAATAACCTTGCCGTGCGGAGAATCTACCAGGATCATGCGGGCTTTATTTGGGAAAGCACGGAAAATGGCATCTTCCGATATGACGGAGAACGCTTTGAGGCGTTTGGAACTGCGCAGGGTATCCCGTCCAACTCAGGCGTGGCATTCGGCGACGCCCCGGACGGCTCTCTTTTGGCCGGCGGGAATATCGGACTCTACCATCTGTCGGGAAATCGCTTTGAGAAGCTTTCGGCGCCATTGAAGACAATCGTCTGGCAGCAAGGCATCGCTTCGGACGGAAGAGGGCATACCTATCTGGCTGCGGATTCCGGACTTCTGGAACTCTATTCCGAGCCTGGGCAGGATGGCTTTGCGGTGCGCAGTTTCCCGCGGGCGCCCGGAACCTCAGGGTCAGGTGTTTCAAGTGTGTTTGTGGATGGCGCCACCGTTTGGTATGGATGCGGGAACGAACTTTGCCGCATGAATACCCTTGGCACCACGGTTTATGGGCGAGAGAGCGGTCTGCCGGATCGCGAATTGGTAAATATCCTCAAGGACCGGGATGGAAACTTCTGGGTGCGGGCGAGAAATGAAGGGGTGTTGGAACGACGGGCGGGCCAAGCCAAATTTGGAGCGCCCTATCCTCCCATAGCAGGCGGCGCAGTGGTGGGAAATCCGTCCATCGATGCGGACGGGCGCGTTCTGCTTCCTTCTCCGGATGGTCTGTTGATTCTTGGCGAGAAGGGTTGGCAGAAGATCGATCGGTCGGCGGGGCTTCGCGGAACGGTTTACACGGCCTTCGAAGACCGGCAGCACTCTTTGTGGATTGGCACGGCAGGCCGGGGAGTTGCCCGGTGGCAAGGGTATCGCGAGTGGGAGAGCTACTCGACCGCAAGCGGACTGGGAAGCGATATCGTGTACGAAATCCTGCCGCAAGCCAACGGGTTGATCTGGGTTGCAACCGAAGGTGGGCTGTATCGCGGAGAGCGCCGCAAATTCGGCATCCAGTGGAGCAAGGTTGCGGCAATGGGCAATGCGCCGATTCACAGCCTTCAGATGGATTCGAGTGGAGACCTGTGGGCGGGTACAGAAACCCATGGGGTTGCCCGGCTCAACATCAGGACCGGGAGCGTGGAATGGTTTGGTGAAGAGAAGGGTCTGATGGGAAGGGCGGCGTACAACCTGCGTTTCGATCGGGAACACAGGCTCTGGGTTGCCACAGATGTGGGTCTGTTCGCAGCCAGGGCTCCGTATGGGCGGTTTTCGCGGATCACCGCATTGCCGGCGACGCGCATCTGGGCGGTTGCAGAGGGTACCGATGGCACAATGTGGGCTGGGGGCGTTGGGGGGCTCTTCGAGTACTCTGCAGGCGGGTGGAGGACTCTGACGAGCGCCGACGGCCTGAGCAACACTGAGGTGCTTTCGCTGGGTGCGGGACCGAATGGGACGATGTGGATTGGTTACCGCTTCGGGGGTGGAATCGACCGGGTCCATCCGAAGGCGCAAGGGGTGACGATAGAGAAGGGCGTGGAGCGCCCTGGCAGTGACGGGCTCATCTACTTCCTGAACTTCGATGCATTGGGGCGGTTGTGGGCGGGGACGGAGCGGGGAGTGGATATGTGGGATGGATCCCGCTGGAGCCACTACGACATGAACGATGGGTTGGCCTGGGACGACTGTAATCTGAACGGATTTGCAGCGGAAGCGGATGGAACTGTCTGGATTGGAACAAGCGGCGGCCTCTCAAGGTACAAGCCGCTTCCGCGCCAATCGCTCGAGATACCGCCCAAGGTTCTTTTCACCAAGCTTGTGATGGACAACAAGGATGTTTCCGAATTGAGCAATCCATCCTTCGGCGTCCAGGCGAATTCTCTAATCGCAAGGTATTCGGCGCTGAATGTGCCCAGAGAGAGCGAGGTCATCTTTCGCTACCGGCTCGAGGGCGCGAATTCGGCCTGGACAGAGACGGCTCAGCGAGAGCTGCAGTTCGCAAAGCTGGCGCCGGGAGTGTATCGGCTGGAGGTTGAGGCGCAAGACAGCAACGGCGCCTGGAGCGGAAGCAGCGCCGAATTTCCCTTCAAGATATTGACTCCGTGGTATTGGAGTTGGTGGTTTATCGCGACCTGCGTATTGATTCCCCTGTCGGTGGCGATGGCAGTTGTTCGGCTGCGCATGTTGAGCGCGAAGAGGCGGGAGGGCGAACTGGTGCGGATGGTGGAAGAAAAGACGGTGGATTTGCGGCGGGCCAACGAGGACCTTTTCAAGCTGTCAACTCTTGATCCCCTGACGGGTCTGGCAAACAGGCGGGTGTTTGACCAGACCCTGGATAAGGAATGCTCTCGCCTGAGGAGAACAAGCTTTGCGGTTTCTCTGCTGATTCTCGACGCGGACCATTTCAAGGCCCTAAACGATTCCGCGGGCCACCAGCGAGGCGACGAATACCTGGTGTTGCTGGGCGAGGAGTTGACGCGGATTGCCAGGCGACGGATCGACGTTGCGTCTCGGTTTGGCGGGGAGGAGTTTGCCTTAATTCTCCCTGGGACTGGTGCTTCCGATGCGGCGGGCATTGCGGAGCAAGTGCGGGCGGGAGTCGCGCAACTGAAGTTGCCGCATGGAGCTTCGCCGGTTGCCCCGTTCCTGACGGTGAGCGTGGGAGTGGCGACGGGAACGAAGAAGTCGTGGAGCACTCCGGAAGAGTTGGTAGGTGCTGCGGACAGGGCGCTTTACGCGGCGAAACGGGCTGGACGGAATCGGGTAGTCGCCGCGGTGTGGGAAGCGCCTGAACCCGAGCTTGCGGCGATTGACCACGCCGATGTGAATCCCTCTTGAAGACTGTTGAATGCGTGCATCGAGTTGGCTTGGAGGGGTTGGGCCGGTTATACTAGTGAATCGGTGAGTTCCTGCGGCAGTGTGCTTTTCCCTACCGTGATGGGAGTTCCGAGAAAACAGATTCTGCCGGGATGAAGTTTGTATTGGCGGCGGCACAAGACACAGAAGAATTTGGAGTGTAGTTATGGCACAGGTATGTGATATTTGCGGGAAAGGCCCGCAGTTCGGCAACAATATTTCTCACGCGCACAACGTGACACGGCGCCGCTGGAACGTGAACCTGCAAGCGGTGAAGGCGCTGGTCAACGGCGCACCCAAGCGGATCAGGGTATGCACCAGCTGCATCAAAAGCGGCAAAATTGCCAAGACGTAAGGGCGTAAGCCGGGTTTCATCCCGCAGAATTTCCGATCGACGAGAACCCCGTCCAGGCCGGACGGGGTTTTGTTGTGCGTGGAAGATGGCTTCAGGAAGGGTCTTTTGAGCTTTCCGGCTCCTCGCGGGTAAAGGTGAGGCTGGCGGAGTTGATGCAATAGCGGAGGCCGGTGGGCGCGGGCCCATCGGGAAATACGTGTCCCAGGTGGCCTCCACACCTGGCGCAGGTGACCTCGACGCGCCGCATTCCCCAGGTACGGTCCTCGTGCTCCTCAATGGCTTTGGAGTCGGCGGGCAGCATGAAACTGGGCCAGCCGCAGCCTGAGTCGAACTTGGCCCCGCTCATGAATAAAATGGCTCCGCAGCCGGCGCAGTGGTAATTTCCGGTCTCATGGTTCTGTGTGAGGGCGCCGGTAAAGGCTCGCTCGGTAGCTTTTTCGCGCAGCACCTGATACTGCTCCTGGGTAAGCATAGTGCGCCACTCGGCGTTGCTGCGGACGATCTTTTCGGGGGTATCGCTCATGCCTGTCTCCTAAGGTCGCGCTCCGAGAAATTCGATGCGTATGTCAGGGAGAAAGGAACTCCTCAAACTTCAGCGATCACATCAATCTCCACCAGGACCTCCTTGGGCAGGCGAGAAACCTCAACGGTGGTTCGCGCTGGGGGCGTTTGGCCCTCCGCACTGAAATACGCGCCATAAACGGCGTTCATGGCCGCAAAGTCGCCAAGGTCCTTGAGGAAGACTGTGGTCTTGATTACCCCGCCGAGGCTGCTGCCGGCTGCTTCGAGAATGGCTTTGAGGTTTTCGAGAACGCGTGTTGTCTGTTCCCCAATGCCGCCGGCCACGACCTGCTGGGTTGCCGGGTCAAATGCAATTTGTCCGGCCGTAAAGACGAGATTGCCTACGCGCACACCCTGAGAGTAGGGCCCAATGGCGGCGGGGGCTCCGGCAGTTGCGATGACTGCTTTGCTCATCAGTCGATTGTAGCTTGAGGGGGAGGGGCCTGCCGTTGTTACTACCCCGACCGGTATTACCGGGCAAGCCCATGCCTCATTTTTAGTGCCAGGCAGCAAGGATGCCGCCGCCCAAACCCATGGCAAGCAGCCAGTAGCCGGCGTTGATGGCGAACAACTTGAACGGCCGGTTTTCAAAAATGTGCTGTGTGAGCAGCGGCGGGGCCATCAGGCCGACCCAGAAGAGGACGCCGACGGAGATGCCACCCGCAAAGGAGGTCTGGAAGGTCCATTGGTCCAGGTGTACCAGAACAAAAGACAGGACAATGTCGCCAATGAAGGAGGCAATCATGCCCAAGACGAAAAGTTTTGGCTTTTCGCCTTCAGCGTAGCCGACCAAGGCTCTCCAGCGCTTGGCGTAAACGACGTTATACCAAAGCGCACCCAATAACCACTGGCAGATCGCTGAAACCAGCACTGCCAGGAGATTGACGTGAAAATAATCCATTCAAGCCCTCCGCGTTAGTCGCGTTAATTGAGTTCCAGCTCCCGAGTGCAGGGTTCAAGGGAAACGAGGGTGACTTCGCTTGGTGGACTGTCGGGAGTCGCCTTCACTCTGCGGCAGTTTGAGAACGATGTCAAGAAGAATCGGGAGTTGGGAACTCTTAGCGGCACTTGAGCGCTTCCAGCTCTTCAAGGGTGCGGGGCCAGTCTGAACCGAGGAGGCGGGAGAGACTGCGGTCGGCCAGGACCTTTCCGCCGGTTTGGCAGCGGGCGCAGTAGTTGGTTTCATTGTCGGCGTAGCGGATGCGCTGGACCTTCAGGCCGCAGCGGGGACAGGGCTGGCCGAAGCGGCCATGGACGGCGAAATCGGGACGAAAGGCGGTGACTCCTTCAGGGAAACTTTTCTCAGCTTCGGCGCGCAGGCGGGCTGTCCATAAATCAAGCGTGGAGCGGGTGGCGGAGAAGAGGCGTTCCCATTCTTCCGGCTTGAGCTTGTGGGTTTGGGTGATGGGGGAAAGCTGGGCTGCGTGGAGGATTTCGTCGGAGTAGGCGTTGCCGACTCCGCTAACGATGCGGGGATCGGTGAGGGCGCGCTTGAGGGTGCGGTTTTCAAGGGTGAGGGCGGCGCGGAAGCCGTCGAGGTCTGTAGAGAAGATTTCGATGCCGCCGGGGTCGATGGAGAGCAAGGCTTCTTCGCCGCGAAGGACGTGGAGGGATGCGCGGCGCTTGCTGCCGGCCTCAGTGAGGGTGAGCGAGCCGGAGGGGAAGTCAAAGGCGGCGAGGGCGTTGCGGCCGGCGAGTTTGGCTTGCGGAGGGCGCCAGTGGAGGCGGCCGGCGATCATGAGATGGAGGACGAGCCAGAGGTCGTCGTCAAGACCGATGGCGATGCGCTTGCCGATGCGGCGGATGGATTGGACGGTGCGGCCTTCGACGGAGGAGAGCGGAGGGTCGACGGTGCGGAGGAGAAAGACGCTGGCGATGCGGACGCGCTCGAGAGGTTGGCCGAGGATGCGGGGCTCGAGGGCGGAGATATAGGCCGAGATGTCGGGGAGCTCCGGCATTGATACCAGAGTGAGGCTGGGACGCGTGGTGGTGCAATGGGGAATTTGCGGGTTTGGCCATCAAGGTTTCCGGCCAAGAGGAAATGTTTTCGGGACCGGGTGGCGACGGGCGGCGGGGCACCGCCAAGACAGCCGGTCAAAAGACCGGCGTTACTTCCTCGCGATGGCGATGCGTGGCGGCGCGAAAGTCGGCCTGTGGGTGAACAGTTGAGTCGGGTTGGAGGTGGACTTAGTGGGTGTTTGGCCGCAAAAAAGGAAATGTCTCGCTACCGGTAGTCAGAAATGGAGGAATGTCTCGCTGCAGGTGGGCGGAAATTGTAAAAAAAAAGATTTTGAGGTCAAAAATGGGCACTTCTTGCGTGTTTTTCGCACCTAAATTCGCACATGTGGCATGAACCGGGAGCGGGCGCTCCGGTTTATACTCCGGGAAACGTTGATGCAAACAACTCCCGCCTGGAGCACATTTCATGAAGCGACGGATCTTCTCTTTCCTCTGCGGCGTTTTGCTGTTCTCCGGCATGGCGCGTGCACAGGATGGCAAGGACGCAAAAGACGCCGTGGGTCGCGCCGAAGCGCTCCGCGTGGTCGATCTGTGGCTAGACAGCGTTCATGCTTACCAACATATTCCGGCGATTTCGGCGGGTGTGGTGGTGGGTGACGACCTGGTTTGGGCCAAGGGCTTTGGAACCATTGATGCGGGCCATACCGTTGCGGCGACGCCCCAGACCATCTACTCGATCTGCTCGATCTCGAAGCTGTTTACATCGATCTCTCTGATGCAGCTGGAAGAGGCGGGCAAGGTTCGCCTGGACGATCCGATTACCACTTACCTTCCATGGGCGACGATTCAGCCGGCTGCGGACAGCGGGCCAATTACATTGCGCGGTCTGCTGACCCACTCGGCGGGGATACCCCGCGAGGCGGAGTTTCCATACTGGACGGGTCCCGATTTTACCTTTCCCACACACGAGGAGATTCGCGCAAAGATTGCCACCCAAACGGCCCTGTACCCGGCCGAGCGTTACTTCCAGTACAGCAACCTTGGGCTAACGCTGGTGGGTGAGACGGTGGCAGCCGTCTCCGGTGAGACCTATACGCACTACGCCCAAACACACGTTCTGGATCCGATCGGGTTGAAGGATACGCGCATGTTTCTGCCCATGGACCTTTACGGGAAGCAGCTGGCGGTGGGCTATGGGGCGCTGAAGCGCGACGGTACACGCGACCTTGTGAAGCCCTTCAATACCAAGGGAATTTTGCCGGCGGCCGGCTACACTTCAACGGTCGAGGACCTGGGGAGGTTTGCCTCGTGGCAGTTCCGACTGCTGCGCACCGGGAAGACCGATGTATTGGAGGCGCCCACTCTGCGCGAGATGCAGCGCGTGCAATTCATGGACCCCGACTGGAAGACAACCCGGGGGCTGGGTTTCAGCATTCAGCGTATCGACGACCATACCTTAGTGGGACACGCGGGCGACTGTCCGGGCTACCAGACCGTACTTGCAATGCGCAACGAGGACCAAACTGCCGTGATCGTGCTGGACGACAGCGCGGAGCAACCCGGCACCTGGGCGAAGGCGGTGTTTGCGATTTTGGACAAGCGCAAGGGCTACGCTTTTAAAGCGCCAATGCCCGCCACGAACGTGAGTCTAGAAGATTACACCGGGCTCTACTCTGAGCAACCGTGGGAGGCGGAGACAGCGATTTTTCCGTGGGCCGGCGGGCTGGTGATTTTTAGCCTACCCACGGATGATCCCGCAGGCGAGATGGAGTTTCTAAAGCCCAAGGGAGGCGACCTGTTCCGCCGCGTGCGCAAGGACGGCACGGAAGCGGAAGAGGTCAAGTTTGTCCGGGACGCCGCGGGAAAGGTGACAAGCTACGTGAACTTCAGCAACCCGTCGTACAAGGAGAGTTCACCGATCGCCGTGGCCATCAGCGTGAAGGAATAGGCACGTCTTTGCCCTGTTCCGCGGGAGGCCTTAACCGAATATGACGTTATCGATGAGGCGGGTGGGGCCGACGTAGGCGGCGAGGGCGAAGAGGGTTCCGGGGAGGGCGGTTTCTACGGGGTCTAGCGTGGACCAGTCGACGACTGCGATGTAATCGATGCGAACTTCGGGGGCGGACGCGAGAGTTTCGCGGGCGGCGGCGATGAGGGCAGAAGATTGGCGTTCACCGGAGGCTACGAGGGATTCGACGTGGCGGATAGCGCGGCTGAGAACCAGGGCCTGGGCGCGCTCGGAGGGGCTGAGGTAAAGATTGCGGGAGCTGAGGGCGAGGCCGTCGGGCTCGCGGACGATGGGACACACGACGATCTCAACGGGAAGATGGAGATCGGTGACCATGCGGCGGAGGATTGCGCACTGGGCTGCGTCTTTCTGGCCGAAGAAGGCGCGGTCAGGCTCGGCGGCCATGAACAGCTTGGCGACTACGGTGGCGACGCCGCGGAAGTGGATGGGGCGGGATGCGCCGTCGAGACGACGGGTGAGGGATTCGACTTCGACGATGGTAGATGCGCCGGAGGGGTAGAGCTCTCCCACGGTGGGGGCAAAGATGACGTCGGCGCCTTCGGATTGGGCGAGGGCGCAGTCGGCGTCGAAGGAGCGGGGGTAGCGGGCGTAGTCCTCATTGGGGCCGAATTGGGTGGGGTTGACGAAGATGCTGACGGCGACCTGAGAGCAGGAGGCGCGGGCGGCGCGGATGAGCGAGGCATGGCCGGCGTGGAGAGCGCCCATGGTGGGGACGAGGCCGATGGTCTGGGCCGCGGCGCGATGGTGGCGGGACCAGTGGCGGAGCTCGGAGATGGCGTGGAGGATGTGCATTGATTGTTCGAAAACTGCCCTCAGGGGCTAAAGCCCAATCATTCTATTCGCTTTATGGGCACGACTGAAGTCGTGCCCTGATACAAAGCCTCGCTCCTTTCAAAGCAGTCCTTCGTCAATCAATTTCGAACAACCGGTTATCAAAATAGGTCATCAGGCTTTACGGAGGGTTTCGGCTTTTTCGATTTCGTTGAGGGTTCGTTGGGCTGCGTCGGGAAGGTGATAGCTTTCTGCATCGGATGGGAAGGCGCGGTGCTCGACGTCTTCGCGATAGTGCTCGATGGCGGTGCGGAGGAGCGTGGCGGCATCGGCGTAGCGGCGGACAAACTTGGCGGCCGGGGCGAAGGTGAGGTTGACGAGGTCGTGGAAGACGAGGATCTGGCCGTCGCAATCGGGACCGGCGCCGATGCCGATTGTCGGAATTGAGATTTCGGCGGTGATTGCCGCGGCAACCTCGCGAGGGATGCCTTCGAGGACCAGCAGGCCGGCGCCGGCATCGGCTAATGCGAGGGCGTCTGTTTTGAGTTGGAGGACGGTTTGGGCGGTGCGGGCCTGAACACGGTAACCGCCCATGCGATGGACGCTTTGAGGCGTGAGGCCGAGATGGCCGACGACGGGGATTTCAGCTTCGACGAGGGCGCGGACCAGATCGAAGCGCGGGCCTTCGATTTTTACGGCTTCGGCGCCGGCTTCCTTGACGAAGCGAATGGCGTTGGCGACGCCCTCGGCGACTGTGCCGTGATAGCTGCCAAAAGGCATGTCGGCCACCAGGAATGCACGGCGAACGGCACGGCGGACGGCGCGTGTGTGGTGGAGCATCTCATCCACGGTGACGGCGAGGGTGTTTTCGTGGCCGAGAACGACCATTGCCAGCGAGTCGCCGACCAGGATGAGGTCAATTCCGGCTTCGTCGGCGAGACGGGAGGTGGGGTAGTCGTATGCGGTGAGGGCGGAGATAGGCTTGCCCTGGCGCTTCATTTCAGCGAGGGCGGGCAAAGTGACTTTTGTGATGGGGACGCCGGTGGAGGCAGAACCGCTGCCTCCGGGGAAGTTGGTAACGCTCATGTGGGTCTCCAGTGCCGCTCCGGTGAGTCAGGATGCGACCCGAACAACAAGGCAAGTATACGCCTAGAGGCAGAGATCAGAGATCAGAGATCAGAGATCAGAGATCAGAGATCAGAGATCAGAGATCAGAGATCAGAGATCAGAGATCAGAGATCAGATAACAGGGAACAGGGAGATTGTTGCCGTTGGGAGGTATGGCGGAGCACACTGAAGGGCAGGATGCTTTCTGCTTTGGATGGGGGAATTTGCGCTGCCGCTGGGCTGGGACTGGTTGCGGGCGGGTGCGTCTACGCGGCGATGGGTCCGGCGTCGCAGGTGTTTGGGCAGACGCTGATTGCGCCGCGCAGGGCGGGTGAGTTGGCGCTGACGTTTGACGATGGGCCAAACCCGGCTTGGACTCCGCGGCTGCTGGACGTGCTGGCGGAGCACGATGTTCGGGCGACGTTTTTTCTGGTGGGAAAGTTTGCGGCGGCTGAGCCGGAACTGGTACGGCGGATTGCGGCGGGCGGACACCTGATTGGGAATCATAGCTGGAGCCATCCCAACCTAGCGTTCACCGCGGTGACGCGCGTAAAGGACGAGTTGAGCCGGACCAGCGAAACGCTGGAGCAGATTACGGGTGCACCGGTGAGGTACTTTCGGCCGCCTTTTGGGGCGCGGAGGCCCTCTGTGCTTCGCGCGGCCCGGCGGCTGGGGATGGTTCCTGTGCTGTGGAACGCGATGACTTCCGATTGGAGTGAGCCTTCAGCGGATGTGATTGCGGGACGGCTCAGGCGGCGGATTGACGGGCTGGAGCTGAGGGGATGGGCAGCGAATATTGTGCTGCACGATGGAGGACATTTGGGGCTGGGCGCGAATCGGGGGCCGTCAGTGGAGGCGGCGGGGATGGTGATTGGGCGGTACAAGAACAGCCACCGGTGTGTACGGCTGGACGCGTGGGAGTGAGCGCGGGCGGTTCGGGTTCTTGGTTTCCCACCCATTTCGCAAAGAACGCGATATGAATGGAACACGGTGGGGGATTCCACTGGGGCAGAGCGGGGATTATTGAGCGGAAATGGCTTTGAATGCTTGGCGGGCGGCGGCGACGGTGGCAGCTATCTCCGCTTCGCCGAGTGCCGTGGAAACAAATGCGGCCTCAAACTGCGAAGGCGGGAGCCAGACACCCTGGTCGAGCATAGCGCGGTGGAAGCGGCCGAAGGCGGCGGTGTCGGATTTGGCGGCTTCGTCGTAGTTGGTGACGGGGCCGGGGGTGAAGAACCAGGTGCCCATGGAGCCAACGCGGTTGGTGGTGAGAGGGATGCCGGCGTGGGCGGCTTCGGCGGATACGCCACCGAAGACGGCTTTGGACGTGGCTTCAAGTTGGGGGTAGACGGTGGCAACGTGGTCCTGGAGATAGGAGAGCGTGGCGATTCCGGCGGCCATGGCAAGGGGATTGCCGCTGAGGGTTCCGGCCTGGTAGACGGGGCCGAGCGGCGCAAGAAGATCCATGAAACGCAGCTTCCCTCCGAAGACGCCGACGGGTAAGCCTCCGCCGACGATTTTGCCCAGCGTGATGAGGTCGGGGTCGAGCGAGTAGAGCTGGCAGGCTCCGCCGAGAGCGACGCGGAAGCCGGTCATGACTTCATCGACAATAAGCAGGGCGCCGTGGCCGGCGGTGAGAGCGCGAAGACCGGCAAGGAAACCTTCAGCGGGCGGGATGCAGCCGGCGTTGCCGACTAGGGGCTCGACGATGATGGCGGCGATTTGGCTGGGATGGGCGGTGAAGGCGGCTTCGACAGCGGGGAGGTTGTTGTAGGGCAGGGCCAGGGTGAGATGGGCGATCTGCTCCGGAACGCCGGCCGAGCCGGGAATGCCGAAGGTGGCGACGCCGGAGCCGGCTTTGACCAGCAGGCCGTCGGAGTGGCCGTGGTAGCAGCCCTCGAATTTAACAATGATTTTGCGACCTGTGGCGGCGCGGGCGAGGCGGATGGCGGACATGGTGGCTTCAGTACCGGAGCTGACGAAGCGGAGTTTTTCAATGGCCGGATAGCAGGCGACGACGCGCTCGGCGAGATCGGCTTCAGACGCCGTGGAAGCGCCGAAGCTGGCGGAGTTGAGGGCGGCGCGCCGGATGGCTTCGACGACGGGCGGAAAGGCGTGGCCGAGGATCATGGGGCCCCAGGAGCCGAAGTAGTCGATGGATCGGTTGCCGTCGGCGTCGATGAGGTAGGCGCCTTCAGCGCGCTCGATGAACGGAGGCGCGCCGCCGACCGCGGCAAAGGCCCGGACCGGGGAGTTGACGCCGCCGGGGAAAAAGCGCTCGGCGCGGTGCTGGAGGGTCTGGGAGCGGGCGCGGGGTGGGGGCATGGTGGCTTCAGTATAGAGGGCGATGGGCGAGGGTGATCGAGGATGGCGGAGAAGTTCGGCGATCGGGAGACGGCTTCGGGGTGAGAGGGGGAGACTCACCGTTCGCCCTTTCAAAACAACGGCCGTATGAGGGAAAAAGGTCTTCGATTTCTAATCTCTGAGTCGTGATCTCTGATCCCCGTCTACCGTCCACTGTTCACTGCTTCCCCGGCGCCTGGTGCATGGTAACAATCAGCGCCTGCGCCGGTTTTTTGCCCGCGCAACGGTAGGAGTGGGGCGCGCTCGCGTCGAAGTAGACCGCATCACCCGCTTCAAGGACGCACTGCTGTCCGCCATGGCGAAGCTCCAGTTCCCCATCGAGCACGTAGAGAAACTCGCTTCCGGGGTGGATGTGCGCCTTGGATTCCGATTCCCCGGCCACGGGCAAAAACTCGGCAAAATAGGGGTCCATATCCCGGTCTGCAACCATGTAACCAAGGCTCTCAAAGGTATAGCTTGGGAGCTCCACGCCGGTTTGCGGAAGGCGCACGCGGTCTGCTTGCCGGTGAACGCGAAACAGCGACTGCGGCTCGGGCTCAAAGAAATACGCGAGGTCCTTTGAGAACACCATGGCGATGCGCGAGAGGTTGCGCAGGGTGGGCACCACGCGGCCCGTCTCAAGCTGAGAAAGAAAACTGGCCGAGAGCCCGGTGTGCTTGCCCAGCTCGACCAGGCCCATGCTCTTTTTGAGCCGCAGGCGCTTGATGCGCTCGCCAATCCGCTTTTCGGCGATAAACCGCTCTGCCGTTTCCGGATCGACCTGGGTCTTTTGCGTTTCTTCGCTTTTCACCGCTGCCATCTCACCCATCAGCCCTCCTGCCTGCATACACAGAATGCGCTTTGACGGAAAATGTTGTCTAGATCAAAACAATTTAACATCCAGCTAAACCAAAGTGACTTCCTGTTGGTATCGTATTCATCGAAAGGAAAAATCTGTCGATCCTGTCGATATTAAGGATATGAACCGTCTCCCCTCAACAGTTCTCCTCTCGGGCGCGTCTGGAATGCTCGGCTCGGCACTTCGCCGCGCTTTGGCCGCCCGTAGCCAGCCTCTGATTCAACTGGTTCGGCGGACGGCTGCTTCACCTAATGAACTGCAATGGAATCCGGGAGGGAGTCCGGCTGTAGTCAGGCGGGATGCGCTGGAAGGCCTGGGTGCGGCGGTACATTTCTCTGGCGTAAGTCTGGCCGCACATCGGTGGACCCGCGCCTACCGCCGGGAGATTACCCAGAGCCGGGTTGACTCAACGCGGGCGCTGGCTGAGACGCTGGCTCGACTGAAAAGCCGGCCGGCGGCCTTTCTTGCAGCCTCTGCCACTGGAATTTACGGGAACCGGGGCGATGAGTTTTTGGATGAGACGTCATTGCCGGGGTCGGGTTTTTTGGCCGATCTTTGCCGCGAATGGGAAGCGGCCGCGCAGCCCGCGGCGGAGGCCGGCATCCGCGTGGTGCACCTTCGATTTGGCGTTGTGCTGGGCCCCGGCTCGGGCGCGCTGGCTCGGCTGCTTCCGATCTTCCGTCTGGGGCTTGGAGGCCCGCTTGGTTCAGGGCGGCAATGGATGAGCTGGATTTCGCTCACCGATGCTGTTGCCGGCATTTTTTTTGCTCTTGAGACCCCCACATTCAGTGGTCCGGTCAACCTTACCGCTCCGCAACCTGTTACCAACGCCGATTTTACCCGTTTTCTGGCTGGCGCCGTTCATCGGCCGGTGTTTCTGCCCGCCCCCGCGGCTGCGCTGCAGCTGGCCCTGGGTCCGATGGCGGACGAAGCCCTCCTCGTGAGCGTTCGCGCATTTCCGTCGCGGCTTACCTCGGCGGGCTTCCATTTCACACACTCCAGCGTGGATCAGGCCCTGGCGGCCGCGATTGGACAAACTCAATAGGCCCGCTCCCGCGCTATCCTAGAGGGTTCGGCCGCGCACGTAATCTTGCGGCCGCCCAGGAAGCCAGAATCCCATGCCTGAAGACCCAACGATCCCCGACGCGCAAGCAACGCCCACTGCGCCCCCGGTGGCTACGATTGCCACACTCGGCCGCCATGAAGGCCAATCCGTAACTCTGCGCGGGTGGCTTTACAACCTACGTGAAAGCGGTAAGCTGCTCTTCCCGATTTTTCGCGACGGCACCGGCACTGTTCAGGGCGTGGCGCATGTAAAGAGCGTGCCGCCCGCTGTGTTTGAAGCTTTGAAAGGGCTGACGCAGGAGTCGAGTGTGGTGGTGACGGGAAAAGTGCGCGCGGATAAGCGGGCGCCGGGGGGATTTGAGCTGGATGTTGAAGACTTCCAGGTCATCCAGCGGGTGCCCGAGACCGATCCCTACCCGATCACGCTCAAGGAGCATGGGGTCGACTTCCTGATGGAGCACAGGCATCTATGGGTGCGGTCGCCGAGGCAGTCGGCCATTTTGCGCATACGGGCAGAGATCATGCGCGCGGCGGCGGAGTATTTTGACTCCAACGGATTTATTCGCACCGATCCGCCGATTCTCACGCCGGCGGCCTGTGAAGGCACCTCGACGCTGTTTCCGGTGGACTACTTTGGCGATCCGGCGTACCTGACCCAGTCGGGGCAGCTTTATATCGAGTCGACCGCCCTTGCGCTGGGCAAGGTGTACAGCTTCGGGCCTACGTTTCGCGCCGAAAAGTCAAAGACGCGCCGGCACCTGACCGAGTTTTGGATGATCGAGCCGGAAGTGGCCTACTGCGATCTGGACTGCCTGCTGGAGCTGGCCGAAAACTTCCTCTCGCACATTGTGCAAAGCGTGCTCAAGAACCGGGCTTCGGAGCTTGAGGTTATTGGCCGCGACCGCGCCAAGCTTGAAGCCATCACGCCGCCCTTCCCGCGGATCACCTATGACGACGCAGCGGCCCTGCTGAACGCGGCGCACAAGACCGGCGCGCTTGAAGCTCCGTTCGAGTACGGCAACGACTTTGGCTCCCCTGATGAAACCTGGCTAAGCAGCCAGTTCGACAGGCCGGTGATGGTTCATCGCTATCCAGCCAACGTAAAGGCTTTTTACATGGAGCCGGACCCCAAAAATCCGAACCTCGCTCTGTGCGTGGATGTGCTGGCGCCAGAAGGCTACGGCGAAATCATCGGCGGGTCGCAGCGCGTGTCGAGCTACGAGCTTTTGCTGAGCCGCATCCAGCAACATCAGCTGCCGCAGGAAGCCTTTGAGTGGTATCTGGACCTGCGGCGCTACGGCAGCGTTCCGCACAGCGGATTTGGCATGGGCATTGAGCGCGCCGTGGCGTGGATTTGCGGGCTGGACCACGTTCGCGAGACGATTCCGTTTGCGCGGACGCTGCACCGGATCTACCCCTGAAGGGGCGGACGCAGTGGACGGTGTGCAGTGTGCAGTGGACAGCGAATGAGTGAAGAAGTGAAATAGTGAACGGTCTGGCTGCGGGGCTAGAGACTTGTTGGGCTGCCCGGGCGCAGCGGCTAGAAGAGGGAATTGACGGTGAGGGTGAATTGGGCGCTGTGGGTGAGCGTTGCGCCGTAACCCGAATACGTTGCGTCGATGGTGATGGGATAGACGCCGGCGGGAGTGCCTCCGGTGTCGTTGGGCGCGCCGCAACTGGTGATGGCTGCGAATGCGGCGCCCAGGGTGAGCAAAGGGAGAAAGCGGCGTAGACGCCTAGAGCGGCGCCGGAAGGGAATGCCAAATGGGATCAGGATCAGCGCCAGGGCTGCAAAGGCCAGCGCGGTTTTGCGCGGAGCTTGGGATTTGGCTGCCAATGCGGTTGCGCCCACCTGGTGCGGGGCTGAAGTTTGAATCACAAGCTGCGATACGCCGTTTGCGTCGGAGACGGTGGCTTGCGTAAAGGCGCAGGCCGGTCAAACCCCCCGCTCGAAACCAGAGTGACTGTAATTGCCTGGGTAGCTTCTCCGGTATAGAGCTTCTGCGAGGTGGGCGCGAGAGTTATGGTAAAGTCGCCCAGCGCGACAACAATCGTCTCAATCAAGATTGGCGAGACGCTGGGCAAATAATCCGGCGAGGCCGGCGTGTAGGAGGCGGTGATGGAGTTAAGGCCGAGGGGCAGCGCGGAAGTAGTAAAGCTGGCCGTGCCGCTGGAGCCGAGAGTTACAGTGCCCAGCGAGTTAGTCCCGTCGTAGAAAGTAACTGTGCCCACCGGCACGCCGGGCGTTGAGCTGGGCGGCACGGGAGAAACTGCGACCGTCGCGGTGAAGGTGACGGGCGAGCCAATCTCCTGCGGGTTGATGCTCGAGGTGAGCGTGGTCGCGGTGGGAAAGACGATGATGGTTTCGGCGTATGCGGGCGAGACGCTGGGCAGGAAATAAATGGTCGTGTTGGTGAAAGAAACGGTGATGGAGTGCGCGCCCAGGGCCAATGTGGAAGTGGTAAACGTGGCCGTCCCCGCGGCGCTGACGGTTGCGGCGCCCAGCGGGTTTGTGCCATCGAAAAACGTCACCGTGCCCACTGGGACGGCAGTTGTGCCGGGCGCGGTCACCGTCGCGGTAAAGGTCACGGGCAGTCCCAGCCCCTGCGGATTGCTGCTCGACGTGACTGTGGATGCCGTGGGCGATGGCTTCACCACAATCAGTTGCGAAGACGATTGGCTGGGCGCGAAGGCAACATTGCCTGCGTAGCTTGCGACCAGGTTCTGGTTGCCGTTCTGGGTAAAGGTATAAGTCAGGGTTGCCACGCCGCTTGCATTCAACGTCGCCGAGCCGAGCAGAGTTGAGCCGTCGAGAAAGTTCACCGTGCCGTAGGCGGTAACTCCAAAGGCCGAGGCGCTTACCGAGGTCACCGTTGCCGTGAGAGTCACCGTGTGATAAACCAACACCGGGCTGGGAGTTACCACGAGCGAGGTTTCGCTGTCGTTGATGAGCACGTTGACGGCGTAGGGCGCGGAGGTGCTGGGGGCATAGTTAGGATCGCCATTGGGGTTGTACGTGGCTATAACTGCCTGATTGCCGGAAGCCGGGAAAGTGTAACTCAAGGTCGCCGCTCCGGAGCCGCTCAGCGTGCCGGCGCCGATGGCCGCGCCGCCGCTGGTGAAGGTGACAGTGCCTGTAGGAATGCCGCCGGGGCCGGTGACTTTCGCCGTAATGGCAGCCGGCTGCAGCGCGTAAAGAGGAGATGGAGTTACAGAAACTACGGTGGTGACGGTAGGAATTCCATTCACTACCTGAGTCAGGCTGGCAGAGCTGCTCAA
>JBEKEQ010000087.1:0-17753 GCA_050013735.1 Occallatibacter sp. | reverse complement strand
GCCGATGACGATGCCCAGGATGGTCAGCCCCGAACGCAGCTTGTTTGCCCTCAGCGTTTCGAACGCCATCTTGACCGATTCGCCTGCATGTCCTTTAGCCATGGGTGCTCCAGTTCACAGTTCACAATTCACAGTTCACAGTTTTCAATTCTCGGTTTTCAGCGGGGCTCTGCGTTTAACGAATCGAGCAATCCGAAAAGCATTTTTCGAACTTCATTCGACAAGGCTTCCGCTCCGTCGATCAATTTGGCGTCTCCAAAGCTCAACGTCCTTGCAATCTCCAGTTGAGTTTGCACTTCACATGTGGAACCGCGCGCTATTCCAAGGAACTGCCTGAACTCGCCTGCGGTGGTTCTTCCCTGCCCTTCTGCGATGTTGCAGGGAATGGAAACCACCGACCGCCGGATTTGGCTAGTCAAACGGAATTGTTCTTCGCGTGGAAAGCCCAGCGTCAGTTTATAAATTGCCACCGTCAACTGCATTGCGCGTTGCCATACCGCAAGATCTCGAAACGACCGCGCCATTCGAACTGTCTTTCTCTGCGCAAGCAGCTGAAGCCGGCTCGTGCAGTTTCGAACTGTGAACTGCGAACTGCGAACTGTGAACTACGAACTGCCTTTAGAGCTCTGCGCGCAAAGCCGTCACTGGGTCGAGTTTGGCGGCTTTGCTGGCTGGGTAAACGCCGAAAAAGATGCCCGTAGCCGTGGCCATGAACAGGCCCAGCAGCACGCTCCACACCTGCACGCTGGTAGGAAACCCGACGATAAGGGTAATCAGTTTTGCGAAAACTACTCCAAGGAACACGCCGATGGCCCCGCCCAGCAAGGCCATGGTTCCGCTCTCGATGAGGAACTGGAGCAGAATGTCGCCCTGCCTGGCGCCCAGTGCTTTGCGTACACCGATCTCGCGGGTACGCTCGGTTACGCTGACGAGCATGATGTTCATGATGACAATGCCGCCGACGATCAGCGAAATGGAGGCAATGCCGATGACTACATCGAAGAAAATTGCCGATATCTGTTTCCAGATGTCGAGAAACGTGTCGTTGGTCTCGATTTCGAAATCGTCCGGCTGTCCTGGAGCGTCATGGCGGCGGGTGCGCATGAGAGTCCGCACTTCATCCTCTGCGCGCTCCATCGCTTCAGCGTTGCCGCCGGCGCGAGCGAGGATGGTGACCGAGTCGTTGTAGCCGTAGGTCTGCTGGTAGGTGGTAATGGGCACGGCGACCCAGTTGTCCTGCGACTGGCCGAGCATCTTGCCCTGGCGGTCGCCGACGCCCACGATGGTGTAAGGGATGCCGTCGACGCGAATCTCTTTGCCCAGCGGGTCGCCGTCGCCAAGCAGGTTGTCGACAATGTCATAGCCAACGATCACGTTGTGCGTGGCTTTTTCATCGTCTGTTGGAGTGAAGGCGCGGCCCAGCGCAATATCCAGGTTATTGAGCGAAACAACCTCCCAGGAAAGGCCACGCACGGAGGTATCGGTGCTGGAATTTCCGTGGTAAGAGATGTTGGTGGCGCGGAGGGCCGTTACGCCCACTTCGCTGCATTCCGTGCAGTTGTCGCGGACGGCCTCGTAGTCCTCATCGCGTAGGATCTTGCGTTTCTGATAGCGCAGATAGTCTGCGGCGGAGAAGTTGACTGCAGGCGCCTGGCGCACCATAAAGACGTCTGCGCCGTGTTTCACAATTTTGCTGGTCACGTAAGAATTTGCGCCATTCACCAGCGTAATCACCATGATCACCGAGGACACGCCCATCACCACGCCAATAAGCGTGAGAATGGTGCGGAGCTTGTTGGCCCACAGCGATTGAAGCGCGAGTTTAAGGGCCTCGGTAAATTGCATGGTCCAGCTTTCCTTGCCCGCTGCGGCAACGCTTCGCCGCTTCCCGATCGCCGCCCAGAGTGTGGCCGCGATGCGGGCGCGCGGCAACGTTACTATACGGTTCTTCCAGTGTACGAAATCCACGCTAATCGGATGGATTGAGCATACCGCGCTCAGGCTTCGATGAGGATTTGTTCTACCCTATTCCATACGCGAAATTGCGCAGCGTGGTTCCGGCCTGTGGGCAAAGATGCCTGCAACAGAGCCATAATCGATCATCCCGCGCTTTGGGCCGTGGCGCCGGCGCGCCGCATCACCCTCCCGAGCTGCCGAATCCCTTTTCAAGGCGGGCAGAGTCTTCCAGGCTGGCCACCTGCTCCACGGCTCCGGTGAGCACGGGAACGGGAATCATCTGGGCTATCTTGTCTCCGGCTTTCAGCTCCACGGCGGCTTCGCCAAGGTTGGTCATCAACACCAGAATTTCGCCGCGGTAGCCGGCATCGATGACTCCGCCGGTAGTGACCACTCCGCGGGCAGCCATGGACGAGCGGTCGCGGACCAGCAGGCCCAGGGGCGCGCCGGTGGCGGGATGGCGTGCTTCCACGGCGATGCCGGTGCGTACCTTGGCTGTGGCGCGAGGAGCCAACGCCGTGGATTCCAGGGCAAACAGGTCATAGCCCAGGTCCTCGCCGGGATGGGCGACGACGGGGACGCGGGCGGCCGGGTCGAGTAACTTTATGCGCAGCATGATCTCATCTTAGGGCAGCGGTCCCGATGTGGTTTTCTGGAATGAAGGAGCAGTTGCGCGGATCGGGAGTCAGGCCTGGAGGTCCAACTCGATTGCGTCGATGAGCGGCGCCAGCCAGGCAAGAAGTGCCTGATGCGCCGGGTGCTGCACGTAGGCATCGAGAGCTGCCTGGTGCTGGAAACGCATGATTCCGCCGAAGGTGTAGCCCTTTCCGCGCGGTGAAATGTTGGGGCCGACGTGGGTCTCAAGAAGGCCGGGGATAGTTCCCTGGAAGGCGCGAATGTCGTTTGCCGCTCTTTCTTTCTGCGCGGGTGTGGCGACGGGCTTCCACTGAAATGCAAAGACATGAAAGACATTCTGGCCTGGATCGGCTGTCAGACCGGAGGGCATGAGAGCGGCTGAAGCGGCGAGGCTGCTGTTGCGCATCAATGTTCGGCGGGTAATTCCAGACATCCAGAGCTCCAGACTCACAGGATCGCACGAGGGAGGACGGCGAGCAAGATCGCCGGGCGAATCGCGGACGTGAGGCTCATAAAAATGGTCAGCCCCGGCTGGGAACTTTCCCGGCCGGGGCTGTCGTTTTGTCGCCCCAACTAGCTTGGGGTTTCGAATTCGGCAAGAGAACCTGTAAGCCGAATTCTGTCGTGAGCGGTCATTCCTCTAGGCGCCGCGTTGCCGCGGACGCTCATCAGCGACCTACCCGGAGGTTTCGGCAAAAGCTCGAGCCGCCTGGGCGCATCGGGCCGATGCGCAGCGCTGCATGACTCGATGCAAACGCTTCCCTCCCTATTTGGTCTTGCTCCGTGTGGGGTTTACCCTGCCCCCGGCGTTACCGCCGGAGCGGTGCGCTCTTACCGCACCATTTCACCCTTACCCCGGCGCTGGAGTTTCCGCAACGGCGAGCGGACCGGCAAGCCGGGCCAACTCGGGTATTGCGTTTCCAGGGAGGCCCTCCCGAAAGAGGGGTAGCCGAGGCGGTATCTTTTCTGTGGCACTGGCCGTCCACGGGCTTTGAAGCCCGCGTCCCGGACGTTATCCGGCACACTGCCCTGCGGAGTTCGGACTTTCCTCCCCCGGCGAACATCGCTTGCGCGAAGCCTCCGGCAGCGACCGCCCGGTCCTCCTGCCAGTTGTTAGTTTACCGCGAATTGTGCCTTTTCAACCGCGCTGGCGGAGCTAAACCATTCATTGCTTTTTAATCCTTTGAATCTGCCGAGGTTGAATCGCCATCCGTTTCTAGAGAGAATTCCGCTCAAACCTCAGGTTCTGAAGTGGCCTTTGAGTTCGCTGTGGAATTTACTTCGATTGGAAGGAGAATGCGATGAAGATAGTTGGCATGATTGCCCGCTTGCTGCTGGGGCTGATGTTTCTGGTTTTCGGTTCCAATATGTTTCTGCACTTCATTCCCATGGGGCCTTTGCCGGCTGGACTGGCGGGACAGTTCACCGCTGCGCTGTTTGCGGCGCACTACTTTTACGTGGTGGGCGGCATTATGGTCATCTCCGGGGCTCTGCTGCTGGTGAACCGGTTTGTGGGGCTGGGGCTGACGCTGCTTGGGCCGGTGCTGTTTAACATCCTTACGTTTCATGCGCTGATGAACCCGAGCGGAATTGGGATGGGCGCGTTTGCCACGCTGCTCTGGCTGCTGGTTGCCTGGCAGCATCGGATTGTGTTTGAAAGGCTGTTTGCGGCGCGGCTTGAGGAATGAAGGCTGCCGGCATGAATGTGCCCCTGGCTGGCTACAATCAAGGCAGCGATGATTGAGTATCTTTATCTGGGCCGGGTGGGCTACGACGAGGGGCTGCGGCTGCAAGCGGAGATAGCCGGGCTGGTTGCGGAGGGGCGCCTGCCGAACGTGCTGCTGCTGCTGGAGCATCCGCCGGTGCTGACGCTGGGGCGAAATGCGAACCGGGCGAATGTGCTGGCCACGGACGAGGTGCTGGCGCGGCGCGGCGTTACGGTTCACGAAATCAATCGTGGCGGCGACGTAACGTATCACGGACCGGGGCAGTTGGTGGGCTATCCGATCTTTGATCTGCGCGCGCTCCGCAATCGTAACGGTCCGCGCATGGGTCCGGTGGACTTTGTGCGGCTGATGGAAGAAGCGCTGATCCGGCTGTGCGCTGGTTTTGGGGTGCAGGCGGGCAGGGTTCCGGGGTTGACGGGCGTTTGGTGCGGGGTCGATGGAGGGTTCAGGGTTCAGGGTTCAGTGGTCGAAGGTCAGGGACTAGGGACTGAGGGACTGGGGACTGGCGACAAGTCGGCTGGAGCGGAACGAAAGATTGGCGCTATCGGCATTCATGTAGCAAAGGGAATTACCTCGCACGGGTTTGCATTCAACGTAACCACCGACTTGCGGGATTTTGGATTGATTGTCCCTTGCGGCATTGCCGATCACGCGGTGACCAGCCTGGAACATGAATTGGAGCGCAAGCCAGTCCGCGAGTCTGGCCGGCCGGTGGATTTGCCGACCCTTGAAGCGGTGGCGCACCGGGCAGCGCGGCAATTCGGTGCGGTTTTTGACCAGCCGATGGCGCGGGCGGAGAGTTTGGCTGCTCTGCGGGCTCAGGCCGTCGCTGCTGCCCGGGCCGCGCCTGAGTTTCCCGCTGAGGACACGCCCTTGCGGGTTCCAGCCGAAGTGGAGCGGCTGCTGCACAAGGAGATCCGCCCGGTTCAGGCCTGACCATCGAGCCCCGCCGCGATTTATAATCCCGCTGGAACCGGCTGCAATTGCACCCCGCGGCGCGGAGAGAGGAATCCATGCCAACCGACGTGATCATGCCGCAGATGGGCGAGTCGATCTTCGAGGGCACCATCACCAAATGGCTCAAAAAGGCCGGCGACACGGTGGAGAAGGACGAACCGCTGTTTGAAATCTCTACTGACAAGGTGGACGCGGAGATTCCCTCGCCCGTGGCCGGAGTGTTGAGCGAGATCAAGGTTCCCGAGGGCGCTACGGTCGAGGTCAATACCGTGGTTGCCGTGATTGCGGAAGATGCAGGGGCCAGGGACGAGGGACTAGGGACTAGGGAAAAGGAAATGGGGGAAGGCGTTGCTCCGGCTGCTTCACCGGCCCCCAATGAGGCCAAGGTCGACAGCGCTCCGGCCGCGGGTGGCATTGATGTAGTGATGCCGCAGATGGGCGAATCCATCTTTGAAGGCACCATCACCAAATGGCTCAAGAAGGCAGGCGATGCAGTCGAAAAGGACGAGCCGCTGTTTGAAATTTCGACCGACAAAGTGGATGCGGAGATTCCTTCGCCCGTGGCCGGAGTGTTGAGCGAGATCAAGGTTGCTGAAGGCGCAACGGTTGAAGTCAATACAGTGGTGGCGGTGGTGACGCAGTGCGACGGGGCGGGTTCAGCGGGCGCGCCTGCCGCGCCGGTTGCCGCGACTGCCGTGAAGGCTGATTCTGCGCCGAAGGTCGTCCAAGCGCCCGGACCTCAACCGGCTTCTGCGCTCGCTGCGGCGAACACGGGCCGGCGCATCCGGTCTTCGCCGCTGGTTCGGCGCATTGCGAAAGAGAACAACCTCGATCTGGCGCGTGTGTCCGGCAGCGGCTCGGAGGGCCGCATTACCAAGGAAGATGTGCTGCGGCATTTGAGCGAGCGCGCTTCCGGCACTCCCGCAGTCCCTTCGGAAGCGCCGTTGGGCGCGCCGCAGGCCCCCGGCGAACTGGCGCCGCTGAGCCGCATGCGGGCCATTATCGCGCAGCGCATGGTAGAGAGCCTGGTCATCAGCCCTCATGTGCATACGGTCTTCAAGGTAGACATGACGCGCATCGTGCGGCTGCGCGAGCGCGAAAAGGCCGGTTTCGAGCGGACCAATGGCGTGAAGCTCACATACATGCCGTTTATTGCCGCGGCCGTTGTGGACACGCTGCGCAAGTTTCCCATCGTCAATGCCTCGCTTGAGAACGGCGCCATTCGCTACCACCGGAACATCCACCTGGGCATTGCCGTGGCTCTTGAATGGGGGCTGATAGTGCCGGTGGTGAAGCAGGCGGAATCGCTCAGCTTCCCGGGGCTGGCGCGGGCCATCGCCGACCTGGCCGAGCGTGCCCGGACCAAGAAGCTCAAGCCCGACGAGGCCTCGGGGTCCACCTTCACGCTCACCAACTCCGGCATCTTCGGCGAGGAGTTCGGCATGCCGATTATTAACCAACCGGAGTCGGCCATTCTGGCCATCGGCGCGCTGAAAAAGGAGCCTGTGGTGCTGACGGACGCGGAGGGCAATGACACCATTGCAATCCGCTCGATGCAGCATTTCTGTTTGGGCTTCGACCACCGCACCATCGACGGCGCCGACGCGGGCAAGTTTATGGGCGAGTTGAAGAAGACGCTGGAGGGGTGGGACAAGGAGGTTGGGTAAAAGCTACAGTCCCGTTAAAGGAGCTTCCGGAACTCTTCGATGCTCAAACCCGCATCGCGAACGATGCCGCCCATCGTGAAGGCGTTCACAGGATTGTGGCGCGGGATTGTGAGGATTCGCGCCCCATCCGTCATGACAATGTGAGCGCCTTGGCGAAGGATTCGAAAGCCTGCCTTTTCCAGGGCGGCTACGGCTCTTAGATGATTTATTCCGGGCAGCTTAGACACGACTTGCCTGATCCGATGCGTCAAGAATCCTGTTTATGCGACCGCAACGTCAACGACGCGGCTCTCCTCGTCTCGCGCCAACTCCTCAGCCGCATCAACATACTCGCGAATGGCGATGCGAATGTTGGCCAAAGCCCCTTCCTCGGTTGCTCCCTGCGACCAGCAGCCGGGCAGGCCTGGGCAGGAGACGCTGTAACCTTCCTCGGATTTGCGGAGAACTACGCGATAGCTTGCCATAGATTTGATGTTACACCTACCTTCAGCGCGCTGCGGCCCAGGCCAGGCCGTCGGTGCCCTTGCCGGTGGCGATGGATCGGGTGACTTTCCAGGTTGCCGGATCGATTTCGTCTACCTGGTTGCTGCCGACACAGGAGACATACGCGGCATTGCCGTCGGGGCGAACCAGAACCTCTTGCGGTGACTTGGCGACCGCGACCGAGTGCGCGACCCGCATGGTTTGGAGATCGATGACGGCGACGCTGTTTTTGTCAGGGACGGCGATCAGCAGCCAGCGTCCGTCGGGGGTGGGAGCGCTGCCGTAGCCGAAGCCTTCCAGCGGAATCCAGCTCTTGACCTTATTGGACATGGTGTCGATGACGGCAAGGCGCGGCTTGACCTGGTCGGCGGTAAAGACCCAGCGGCCGTCGTTGGAGATGGCGATGCGCTGCGTGTTGGCTGAGATGGGAATGACGGCCAGGGTTTTGCGGGCCTTTATGTCGAGCACGGAAACGGAGCCCGGCGCGACGTTGCAGGTGTAGCCGCGGCGGCCGTCGCGAGAGAGTGCGAGCATGTGGCTCTGCGGCTGGCCGGTGGGGATCGACCCGACGATCTTCAGCGTTTTGGGATCGATGATCGTGATCTTGTTGTCAAGCTCGGTGGTGACGTAGAGCAGGCCATCGGTGGGGCCGATGATGGGCATGTGCGGGCGCACGCCGTGGCCAAAGTCGACGTTGCCGATTACCTTGGCGGAAGCAATGTCGATGACCACCAGGTTGCTGCCGTCGGTTCCCGGCTGGCCCACGCCGGAGTTTCCATAGATGGGCACATAGGCCAGGCGGCCGTCGGGCGAGGCTGTGACCTCGTGGCCGGTGACGCCTCCCTCGGGCACCTGGGCAATCACTTTGCCGGCGACTGGATCGACGATGGCCAGGCTCCGGTCTCCTTTTTGGGCAACCAGCAAACGGCCCTGCTGGGCGTGACTTGTGGAGACGGCAAGGAACAACAGAGCAACGGTCAATCGACTGAACGGCATCCAAGCCTCCGGGGACTACGAAACGAATATATCGCAGCGGACGATTGTTGCGATGGATTCAACCCAAGGATTGCCCTGGCGGCGTAAGCAGAAGCTAAAAACCTGACCAGGAACTCGCGCGCACGGCCCGGACCGGAGCAGCGACTCCGCATCGCCAGGGGGCGCAAGGACGCGCCGCCTCGGCCGGTACCCCCCGTATCCCCCCCGGTCTCTGCAAAGAAGCACTTTGCTTTCAGCAGGATGGGGCAGGACTTGCGCTGTAACTTTGTGATTCAGAATGAGTTATTTGCAGATTCGTCTCAACAAAGGGGTTAGGCGCGTCTTTGGGCGCGCAGCGGGCTGGATTGCCGGCCGAATCCACGCCAGAAAGGCCCCATCTTTCTACGCCTGCCTGCGCGCAGTTTCCTGGGTTGTGCTTCGCAGGGTGAAATTCGCCGCTTTCGATGCCGGGCTGTCGCGCCCTCGTCAATTCACATATTGCGCCAGGGGCGCAAAATTCTCTGCAAAAAAGCGAGGCGTTTTTCAAATGCGTTGCGCAGCGCATCGCTGGACGAGGCGCAGTTTTCGGCCTTGCAGGCTTTTGGACCGGCTGTGAGCATGCGAGGCGGCGCGAAATGGGGCCGCAAAGGGATTGTGGATCGGTCGGTTATTCTTGGCGGTATGCGCTTGCCCGCGGGCGATTCCGAACTGGTGCAGATTGTGGATGCGGCGCTGGCCGATGCGGCGCGGCGGGCGGGGCCGAGGCTGGTGTGCCGCCTGGGGTGTACGCAGTGCTGTTATGGGGCCTTTGCCATTGGCCCGCTTGACGCCTTGCGGCTGGCGGCGGGAATGGAGGAGCTGCGGAGTACCGAGCCGGAATTGGCAGCGGAGATCGAAAGGCGGGCGCGGGCGTGGATTGCCGAGCACGGGGCGGAGTTTCCCGGCGATGCAGAGACGGGACGGCTAGGCGAGTCAGACGCCGACCAGGAAAGGTTTGAAGAGTTCGCCGGCGATGCAGCCTGCCCGGCGCTGGACCTGGCAACGGGGCGCTGCGACGTGTACGCGTGGCGGCCTATGACCTGCCGGGTCTTTGGCCCGCCGGTGCGGATGGAAAGCGGGGACGACGGCGCGGCGCTGGGGCACTGCGAGTTGTGCTTCGCGGGGGCGAGTGAGAGCGAGGTTGCGGCCTGCGAAATGGAGGTTCCACATGAGCTGGAGGCCAGGCTGCAGGAAGAGCTTGGCCTGGAAGGCGAGACGGTTGTGGCGTTTGCGCTGCTTCGGTGAGAGAAGCGGCTAAAGTCCGCAGTGACCCGCCTTTACGCCGAACGGGGTACGCCGGCGCGAAATTTTCGTTGAAGCAGGGCAAAAGAACAAACGAGGGCAGAGATTGGACCCCGCCCCCGCGCTTTTTTTGCTAGATTCTGCCGGAATCCGGCTTTAAGGTTACAGCGGCTGTACGTCGGCAGCCTGCCATCCCTTGGGGCCCTTGACTACGTTGAATTGCACGGCTTGACCCTCTTGCAGGCTCTTGAAACCACTTGAGTTGATCGCAGAGTAGTGCACGAAGACATCTTCACCGTTCTGACGCGAGATGAAGCCGAAGCCCTTCGCGTCATTGAACCACTTCACAGTACCTTGTTCCATTTTGTTCGTGTTTCCTGGATTGAATTGCGCTGGATGAATCGGAGCGACGACTGGCAGAATCTTGCTTTTTTGGGCGAGTACTGCTGACGCCCGGTTCGGCTCTAACGCTGGCCATAGTGTATCATTTTGGTCACAAATCGGTGCGGAAATAGTGATGTTTCGTCCCATCGCGTGATTTTTCGGTTCGGGAACCTGTTGACCGATATGGATTTAGAACGGCCAACTCGCCTGTGATACTGTGGTAAGTCGCCATGCCCAAGGATCCTGTTCCCAGCCTGCTTTCCCGCGCCACAGAGTTGCTTGAGGCGGAGTTTGGCGCCTTGCCGGGCTTTGAAACTGACGCGGACCCGGCGGCGATGACCCTGGTGCTTGAGGCGACGGCCGCCCGGCTCGCGGACAACTACCCCTATTTCCATCCCCTCTACGCAGGCCAAATGCTGAAACCGCCGCATCCGGTGGCCCGCGCGGCCTATGCGTTGGCGATGAACCTGAACCCGAATAACCACGCGCGCGATGGTGGCCGGGCCAGTTCGGAAATGGAGATTGAGGCCGTTCGCCAGATCGCCGCCATGTTCGGCTGGAGCGAGTTTCTGGGGCACCTGACTTCGAGCGGAACGCTGGCTAATCTGGAGGCGCTCTGGGTTGCCGGGCAGTTGGCGCCTGGACGGCGGATTGTTGGCTCGGAGCAGGCTCACTATACGCACCGGCGCATCTCCGCGGTGCTGAAGATTGACTACGCGGACGTCCCCTCCGACGGCAGCGGCCGCATGAGGCTGGACGCGCTGGAAGCGGAGTTGCGCAAGGGCGATGTGGGGACGGTTGTCGTCACGCTGGGCACCACGGCAATAGGCGCGGTGGACCCGCTGGATGCGATCCTTGAGCTGCGGGAGCGGTACGGCTTTCGGGTGCATGTGGACGCGGCCTATGGCGGCTACTTCCGGTTGATTCCCGAGGCATTGGACGAGCCGGCGAGGCGGGCCTACGCGGCCATCGAGCAGGCCGATTCCATCGTGATCGATCCGCATAAGCATGGCCTGCAGCCCTACGGCTGCGGATGCGTGCTTTTTCGCGACCCCGGCGCAGGCCGCTTTTACAAGCACGATTCGCCGTACACCTACTTCACATCGAAAGAGCTGCATTTGGGCGAAATCAGCCTGGAGTGCTCACGCGCCGGAGCCGCGGCGGTGGCTTTATGGGCCACGCAGCGGCTGCTGCCGCTGACGCCGGGAGGCGCGTTTGCCCGCGGGCTGGCGCAGGGCCGCGCGGCCGCTGCGGAGCTGGACCGGCGATTGCGCGGGGACAGGCGCTTCCAGACGCCGGCTGCCGGGGCGCCGGAGCTGGACATCGTGGTGTGGAAGGTTAGCGCGGAAAGCGCGGAGCGGTCCTCGGAGCTGGCGCGGAAGACCTTTGTGGCCTGCGCCGCACGAGATTTGCATCTGGCCCTTGTACAATTGCCGCTGTCCTGGTTTCAGCCCGTGGGCATTGAGGCAAATGGGGATGAAGCCGGGATGGTGACCTGCCTGCGCTCGGTGCTGATGAAGCCGGAGCATGAGGCGTGGCTGGATGAGATTTGGAAGAGACTGACCGCTGCGCGCGCGGACGTGGTTGGGGCGTGAGGCGAGGGCACGGGGCGCAATTTGGCGATTGGAAACGAAAAATCTGGTTGATCGAGACAAAAAATGCGGCCTGAAGGTTCATTGGACGCCCACCCATCGGACAAAAACAGAGACGTCCGATGGGGCACAATTTCATCCACCCCGGGTGGGCGAGGCCGGTGGACGACTCGGATGAAAACGTTCTGATTTGAGCCGGCAAATCCGGTTGTTTCAATTGAAGTGATTCAAGGAGCGAACCATCATGCACGATCCCGCTATCTTTCGTTCCACGCACCGGGAGCGCTTCCACGCGGAGCCGGCGGTTTTTGTTGCGCCGGGGCGCGTAAACCTGATCGGCGAACATACGGATTATGCCGAGGGCTTTGTGATGCCCGCGGCCATCGACTTTGCCACATTGGCCGGCATTTCGCCGCGTTCCGACGGCAAGATCGTTGTTTACTCAGAGAACTACGGACAAGAGAGATATTTTGAGGCCGCGGCGTTGCCCGCGGAGGCCAGCCAGCACTGGACCGACTATCCGCTGGGGGTGTGCGCGATTCTGGCCGGGGAGGGGCGCCAAATTCCGGCGTTCAGCCTGAGCCTGTGGGGCGATGTTCCGCTGGGGTCGGGGTTGTCGAGTTCGGCATCTCTCGAAGTAGCCACGGCGCTGGCGGTTCTGTCGCTTATCGGGGCCAGTTACCCCGGCCCGGTGCTGGCACGGCTCTGCCAGCGGGCAGAGAACGAGTTTGTGGGCGCAAGTTGCGGCATCATGGACCAGTTCATTTCTGTCAACGGCAAAAAGGATCACGCCCTGCTGCTCGATTGCCGGGACCTGAGTTTCAAGCTGGCGCCGATTCCCCGCCATGTGGCGCTGGTGATTGCCAATACCATGGTCAAGCATTCGGTTTTCGGCGGCGATTATCCCACCCGGCGGGCGGAGTCGGAGGCCGCCTGCGCGGTGATCGCCAGCCACCGGCCCGGTGTGCGCTTTTTGCGCGACGCGACGCTTGAGGATCTTGAAAAATGGGGCCGCGAGATGGCGCCGAAATCGCTGATGCGCGCCCGCCACGTAATTACTGAAAACCTGCGCACGGCGGCAGCGGCCGAGGCGCTGCTCAGGGGCGACCTGGCCGCGCTTGGACGGCTGATGGCCGAGGCCCACGAAAGCTACAGCAAGGATTTTGAAGGCAGTTGCGTAGAGGCCGACGCGATGGTGGCCCTGGCGCAGGATTTGCCGGGGTTGATTGGCGCGCGGCTCACCGGCGGCGGCTTTGGCGGCTGCACCATAAACCTGGTGGAGCAGAACGAGGCGGCGGGGTTTGCCGAGACCCTGGGCGGGCGCTATGCGGCCCAATTCGGCATTGTGCCGCAGATCCACATTTGCCACGCCTCGGGCGGAGCCCACAGGCTGGAATAAAGCATCCTCAAGGTCGTTTTCCTCTCTGAAACCTCCGGTTCGAGGGCCGAGCTCCTCATCGGGAGAGAATGCCCCTGCTTCGCGATGCGCAGGGCGAAGCAGACAAATCTGGCCCATTTTGGTAGCCCGCATCGGGCGAGGCTTGGCGGTTACGCCTGACCCGTTTGTGCGAGGGCCTGAAAAAAGGGTTCTTGGTAAACTGGAACGGTGTTTAAGCCGATAACGAATGGCATGGATATCTTTCTCCTGGAGGTTTCCGCGGATTGGTATTCCTGGAACGTCGCTTCGCACTCTGGAAGCGCCGCGGAGAATTAGAAAAGCGATGCAATTAGCAACATCGAAAACACTTTCCAATGAAGCGTTTCCCACTGAAGGCCTGGTGGCGTATTTTTCCATGGAGATCGCCATCAACCCGGCGATGCCCACCTACTCCGGAGGGCTGGGAGTATTGGCCGGCGACACGATGCGTTCGGCCGCTGACCTGGGAGTTCCCCTGGTGGCGTTCACGCTGCTGCACCGCAAGGGCTACTTTCAGCAGCACCTGAACGGGGAAGGTTTGCAGAGCGAGGAAGTGCAGGGGTGGAATCCCGCGGATTTCTGCACCGAGGAGCCGGTCAGAGTTACGGTCTCAGTGGAGAACCGTACAGTTGCAGTGCGGGCGTGGCGCTACGACCTGGAGGGCGCCTACGGCCACGTGGTGCCCATCTACCTGCTGGACACGGATCTGGACGGCAACTCGGGATGGGACCGCGGCCTCACCGATCATCTCTATGGCGGCGACAGCAACTACCGCCTGCAGCAGGAGATTGTGCTGGGCATGGGCGGCGCGCGCATGGCCAAGGCGCTGGGGCACCGGGTGAATGTGTTCCACATGAACGAGGGCCACGCCGCGCTGCTGACCCTGGCGCTGCTTGAGAGCGTGCTGGGCGGAGGGCCGCTGGGCGGGGCCACAGAAGCCGACATGGCCCAGGTGCGGCAGAGATGCGTGTTCACCACACACACGCCGGTTCCGGCGGGGCACGACCGCTTCTCAACCGAGCAGACCATTCGCATCCTTGGCGGCGACCGGACGGCGCGGCTTGAAAAGCTGGGCTGCTTTCGCGACGGGATGCTGAACATGACGCTGCTGGCGCTCAACTTCTCGCGTTATGCCAACGGCGTGGCCCTGCAACATGCCAAGGTCTCGCGCACCATGTTTCCGCAGTTCGCGATCGACTCCATCACCAACGGCGTTCACGCGCCCACCTGGGTTTCACTGCCCATCCAACAAATACTGGATGCGCATTTTCCCTCGTGGCGGCGCGACAATCTTTACCTGCGCAACGCCATCGACCTGCCGGAAAAGGAGATGCTCGAGGCGCACGCCCTGAACAAAGAGGCGCTGCTGGCCGAAGTGGCCGCGCGCACCGGGCTGGTGATGAATCCGAGGGTGCTTACGCTGGGCTTTGCGCGCCGCGCCGCCACGTACAAGCGCGCCACTCTTCTTTTTGCAGATCCCGAGCGGCTGGCGAAAATTGCTACCGCGGCCGGCGGGTTGCAGATTATTTTTGCGGGCAAGGCCCATCCCCAGGACGAGCCGGGCAAGGCGCTGATTCAAGAGGTCGTTGAGGATGCGGCCAAATATTCAAACGACATGCTGCGCGTGGTTTACCTGGAAAATTACGAGTGGGACCTGGGCGCGCTGCTCACCGCGGGCGTGGATGTGTGGGTGAATACGCCCAAGCGGCCCTACGAGGCCTCAGGCACCAGCGGCATGAAGGCGGCGCTGAACGGCGTTCCGAGCCTGTCGATCCTCGACGGGTGGTGGATCGAGGGCTGCATTGAGGGTGTAACCGGCTGGGCCATCGAGGACGGCGCCAACGATGCGGAGGAAGCCGCTTCGCTTTACGACAAGCTGGAGACGGCCGTGGTTCCGCTCTACGATGCGCCGGAGAAATGGGCTCGCCTGATGCGCAACACACTGGCCTTCAACGGTTCTTATTTCAACACCAACCGCATGGTAAAGCAGTACACGCGCAACGCCTACTACCCGGTGAAGCTGATCGAACAGGCCAAGGTGGAGGAGCCGGCCTTCGCGGACTGAGGCGGGCTATGGAGTTGACGGCTCGGAAAGCCCCGCCAGGGCCGCGGGTCATCGAAGCTCATGCACCATGCGAACCAAATACGCAACCGCCTCACGCTGTGCGGCATCCGGCAGCCGCCCAAAGCGGTTTTGGGCTTCGACAGATCTCATGGTGATCATGGGAAAAACTGAGAACTGGAAACTACCTCAGTCTCCCGGCGCTTCTTCCAGCTCCGCGCCGATGCGGCGCAGCTTCATGAACTTCCACTGCAGGCGGTCATAGAAGAGGTAAACAACCGGCGTGGTAAAGAGCGTGAGAGCCTGTGAGACGATGAGGCCGCCGACAATGGTGATGCCGAGGGGCTTGCGCAGCTCGGAGCCGACACCCATGCCGATGGCCAGCGGCAAGCCGCCGAAGATGGCGGCCATGGTGGTCATCATGATGGGGCGAAAACGGAGCAGGCAGGCCTGATAAATGGCCTCGACCGGCGGCAGCCCCTGCTCTCGCTCGGCCTGGAGGGCGAAGTCGATCATCATGATGGCGTTTTTCTTGACAATGCCGACGAGCAGCAGAATGCCGATGGTGGCGATGACGGTGAGGCTGGTTCCAGTAAGCAGAAGAGCCAGAAGGGCTCCAACGCCCGCGGGGGGAAGCGTGGAGAGAATCGTCAGCGGATGGATAAGGCTTTCGTACAGGATTCCCAGCACGATGTAGACCGCTGCCAGCGCGGCCGCAAGCAGCCACAGTTCGTTGTGCAGCGAGTCCTGAAAGGCCTGCGCACTTCCCTGGAAAGTGGCATGAATGGCGCTGGGCATGCCCATCTCGCTCTGCGCCTTTTCAAGCGCGGTGACGGCGTCGCCGAGGGCCACGTTGGGCGCCAGATTAAAGGACAGCGTGACGGCCGGATATTGGCCCTGGTGGTTGACTTGCAGCGGGGTGCGCTGGGGCTCATAGTGCGCAATGACGGAGAGCGGCACCATGGCGCCGCCTGTGGAGGCCGCCGGCGCGGAACTTGCGGCCAAAGCCGTGGCAGCCGTGGGTGAAATTACAGCGGGAACGATGCCGGCAGTCGATAAAGCCGTCGCTGCCGGGGCGGTTGGCGATGCGGCGGTGACGGTGGCCGGCATAGCAGTGGTTGCGCCCGCCACGTTGTTGGCCTTGATGTAAATGCCGTTCAACGAGTCGGGGCTGAGCTGGTATTTGGGGTCCACCTCCATGACCACGAAATACTGGTTCAGCGGCGTGTACATGGTGGAGACCTGGCGCTGTCCAAATGCGTCGTAGAGCACGTTGACGATGGCCGCGGCGGTAATGCCAAGCCGCGAGGCGGCGTCGCGATCGATGACCAGGTTGGCGGCCAATCCCTTGTTCTGCTGATCGGTTGAAACGTCACGCAACTCGGGCAGCGCCCTTGCGCGCGCCTCGAATTGCGGCGCCCAGGTGTTCAGCTCATTCAGGTTCTCGTCAGAGAGCGTGTACTGGTATTGCGCGGCCGCGCCGCGGGCGCCGATCTGGATTTCCTGCTGTGCCTGGAGGTAGAGGATGGCGCCGGGCACGCTGGTGAGCCGGGCGCGAAGACGGTTGACCACATCGTCGGCAGAGACGTGGTCGGGCTCCAGATGAAGCGTGTTGCGGAGGCGATTGACCCAATTGTCCGGGCGAACGCGGTAGGGACGCTGCTGAAGCGGCTTGAGGGCGATGAACATGAAGCCGGTATTGTTGCTGCCGCCGCCCGGGCCGGCCCCGCCCGCAAAAGCCGTCGCCGACTGGACGGCCGGATCGTTCAGCACCATCTGCGCCAGTTCGCGCTGCTTGTCGCGCATGGCGGGAAAGCTGATGTCCTGCGCGGCCAGCGTCCTGCCGGAGATGCGTCCCGTGTCTTGCTGCGGAAAGAAATCTTTGGGCACGATGATGAAGAGGTAGACGCTCAGCACAGAGGTTGCGATGGGCACGAAGAGCATCAGCGTCTGGTGGCGCAACACCCAGCGCAGCGCGGAGTTGTATTCGTAGTGGAGCCGCTGGAAGGCGCGCTCGCTGAAGCGATAAATGGGACCGTAGCGGCTTTCATCGCGCGCTTTAAGAAACTGCGCGCAGAGCATGGGCGTGGTGGTGAGCGAAACCAGCAGCGAGACGGCAATGGCCACGCTGAGGGTAACGGCGAACTCGCGAAAGAGCTTGCCCACGATGCCGCCCATCAAGAGAATCGGAATAAAAACGGCGATCAGCGAGGTGCTCATCGACAGGACGGTGAAGCCGATTTCCTTAGAGCCTTTCATTGCGGCGTCGAACGGGTTCATGCCGTCTTCGAGATAGCGGGTAATGTTCTCGATGACTACGATGGCGTCGTCCACCACAAATCCCGTAGAGATGGTGAGCGCCATGAGCGAGAGGTTGTCGATCGTGTAGCCGAGCAGGTACATCATGCCGAAAGTGCCCACCAGGGAAAGCGGCACGGCAATGGACGGAATGATAGTGGCCCACACTTCGCGCAGAAAGAGGAAGACGACCAGCACGACCAGCAGCACGCTGATCATGAGAGAAATTTCAACGTCGCGAACGCTGGCGCGGATGGTGGTGGTGCGGTCAAGGGCCACGTCGATTTTGATAGTAGGCGGGATGGCAGCCCGCAGACG
>JBEKEQ010000086.1:0-29038 GCA_050013735.1 Occallatibacter sp. | reverse complement strand
CTGTGGACTCGCGCATGACCATAAAAGACGCGATTTCGTAGAGCGCGTCGTTCATCCAACCGGTTTTGAACGCGGTGCCGTGGCTGCTCTCATGCCAGCGCGAGTCGGAGGTGGTTCCGTAAAGCACGCAGTAGAGGATGTAGGGGAAGAAAAACCAGAGTGTGTGCCACAGGGCAAAGCTTGCAGCGGCGCTGCCGAATAGAAGCGCAAACCAGAGGATGGTGTCGCGCATGGCTGGTCCGTTCTTGCGCTCAAGAAGGCTGCGCATGGTCTCGCGCGGCACGGCACACTGATACCACTGGGCCTCGGCGAGGCCCTGCTCTACCGCCGCGGCAGAGTTGGCGCCGGTGAGGCTGTAATCAATATTCAGCGGAGGATTAGCGGAGATGGTCGTGTCGCGCCCCATGGTCGATCTGGCTCCTATGAACAGTCCTGCCTTTGCTGGCTCAGGCAGCGCAAGCCACTCACGCTCTTGGGCTGGACAGATTGGCGGGACTGATCACCGGCCCATTTTACCAAGCTGAAGGAATCGGTGGCTTTATGTGAGGCGGGACCCGCAAATGAAGTCATGGGATACCTTGGTCTTCTGGATAGCTTGCTGAGCCGCTTCGAACTGCTGGACTTGTTTTCATGTGGACAAAAGATTTCGATTAATAACGATACTTGACGTTTAATTTCTATTTATAATCTTTTTGTTGGGCATGTCAGCCGATAGCCTTGCGGCGAGTAGCTGAAGCCGACCTGTATCCCGGAACTGGAGAGCGCACAGATGAAGGAGAAGAAGGATCTGAGGGGAGCGGCAGTCCTGGCGATCCTGCTGCTCCTCGGCGCGCTTGCCGGTTTGGCTCAGGGGAATGAGACGAACAGCTGGAAGGTGATTGGTCCGGGCGGCGGGGGCACTACGATTGGGCCAACCATCAGCCCATTCGATTCCCGGTTCGTGGTTGAGTTTTCCGATATGACCGCCGGGTATGTCACGCGCGACGATGGCCAGCGGTGGCGCATGTTCAATTTGCGCGGCCACGTCGATGCATTCTGCTTCGATCCTGGGGACCCGACGGTCATTTATGCCGGGACCGTCGCCCTCTGGCGGAGCAGCGACTCGGGGCGCACCTGGAGGATGATCTTTCCCAATCCAGCCCGCGACACTGTCGAGCACCAGATTGGCGATCACTCCGACTACAGCCTGTCTACCAGCGATCCTGCTTATCCCGGCGGCAATATCACAGCCATCACTGTCGCACCTGGAAGTGACGCCAAGAATGGCCAGAGAAGCGCCGAGCATATTTATCTTTCCTTTGAACAGCGAGGCCAGCCAACCGTTATCGCTTCGTCCGCGGACGGGGGCGCAACCTGGAGACGGCTCGCCACGCTACCCGAGCACGTTTTGCTGCTCCGCGAGCAAGATTCAGGTCTGATCGCGGTCTCGGGTTCATCGGCTTTGCTCATCGGTCCTGAAGGCGGCGTAAAAGAACTGGGCGGAGTGGCAACAAGTTTCAGAGCGGCCAGTGCGGCACATTCCGGCGATTCAGTTTGGATTTATGCGACCGGGCAGGATGGAAAGGTTTGTCTCTCACAGGATTCCGGCCGGCACTTCAGAGCGGTCACGCCCGAATTCCAGCAGAGTGCGGGAAAGTTTGAGGCGATTGCCACCAGCGATCGTCATCCGGAGGTTGCGTATGCCGGGTTTCGAGGCCTTCAGATCGGCGAGGGCAAAGAGAATCTATACAACGGCATTGCCAAAACAACGGACGGCGGGCAAAGCTGGAAGATTGTTTTCAAAGAGTCGAACCGGCCTGCCGCTAATCTGAGCGCAACCTGGATTGAGCAGCGCGCCACGCAAGACGGCATTTCGATTTGGTTCGACTCGCCCTACAGCCTTGGCGTGGCGCCCACCAACCCCGACGTAGCCTACGCGACCGATCTCTTTCGCACATATCGCACTCTCGACGGCGGCGTGACCTGGCAGGAGATGAACTCAAGGCAATTGAGCGATGGCAGCTGGGTTTCTCGCGGCCTGGACATGACGACCAACTACGGCGTGCAATTCGATCCGTTTGACTCTCGTCACATCTTTATGGACAACACCGACATGGGGTTGTTCCAGAGCACGAACGGCGGGCAATCGTGGCGAAGCACATCTGACGGCGTGCCCGAGGAGTGGCGCAACACAGCCTACTGGCTGGCCTTCGATCCCGCAGTGCGCGGCCTCATCTGGGGCGCCTTCAGTGGCACGCACGATCTGCCTCACCCCAAGATGTGGCGAAACCAAAGCCCCCGCAGCTTCACTGGCGGGGTCGCCGTCTCGACCGATGGCGGAATCCATTGGCAGCCGAACAGCGTGGGCATTCCATCGGACTCGATCACCCACATGCTGCTCGATCCTTCCAGCCCAGTCGGCAGCCGCACTCTTTATGCCTGCGCCTTTGGCCGCGGCGTTTATAAGTCCACGGACAACGGTCATACGTGGACGCAGAAGAACAACGGCATCGCCGGCGACGAACCATTCGCCTGGCGCATGACACTTTCGCAAGATGGAACGCTGTATCTGGTCGTCGCCCGCCGAAGTGAGAAGCACGACTATTCTCCTTCTCTGGCCGGAGCGCTTTATCGCTCGACGGACAAGGCGGAACATTGGCAGCGAATGGTTATTCCTTCAGGCGTGACTGGCCCGTTGGCGCTGGAGATCGACCCTCGGGATTCGAAGCGCCTCTACCTGGCAGCATGGGGACAGGAGGGCGACAGCGCCGACAGGAATGGCGGCGTGTATGCCTCTGACGACGGCGGCAGTACGTGGAAAAATATTTTCACGCGAATGCAGCACGTCTACGACGTGACCATCGATCCTCGCCATCCGGATATGCTCTATATCACCGGCTTTGACGCGGCCGCTTACCGCTCCACCGACCGCGGGGCGCATTGGTCGCGCATCAAGGGGTACGACTTCAAGCAGGGCAGCCGCATCATTCCCGACCCCAACGACCCCACCCAGATTTACATCAACACATTCGGCGGCGGCGTGTGGCACGGTCCAGCTGCTGGCGCAGCATACCCGCCTGAAGCTGTGTTGACGCCAGTTCCTATAGCTCCCACTGTTCCATAACTCGTGGGAGCGCTTCGAGCGTTGGAAGCATCGAAATTGAGTATTGAAGAGTAAGTCATCCTGAGTTAAGAAACATTCGAGGAGTTAGAATATGCAATTAGATCAGTTATCAAGGAGCATGGCACAGATGAAACCGCATGCATATAGGAAACAGGCGTCGCTTCTGGCGATCTTTCTGGTTTTCGGCGCGGCTGCCGGACTCGCGCAAGCGCCGGATGTGAAAGGTTGGACGATCGTTGGACCCGGCGGTGGCGGCACCACGATTGGCCCAGTCATCAGCCCGCTTGATTCCAGCCTGGTGGCCGAGCACTGCGACATGACTGGCGGCTATGTGACGCGCGACAACGGCCTGTCGTGGCGCATGTTCAACCTGCGCAGCGGCATTGGAGTCCTTGCCTTCGATCCTTCAGACGCGCACGTGATCTATGCAGGGAATAAAGCCCTGTGGCGCAGCGCCGATGCAGGCCGGACCTGGACGATGCTTCTTCCCAACCCAGGCCGCAACACTGTCGAGCATCAAACCAGCGACCACTCCGACTACGACCTCACGACCGACGATCCTGCGTTTCCGGGCGGAGACATTACGGCCATCGCCATTGCTGCCCCGAGCGGCGGAAAAAGCGGGCAGGGTAGCGCGGAGCATATTTATGTTTCCTTTGCGCAAGGAGGCGACCACACGGATATCGTCTCCTCAAAGGATGGTGGCGCAAAATGGAGCCTGTTCGCCACCGTGCCCCAGCGCGTTCTGCTGCTCAGCGCGCAAGGTTCTGAGCTGATTGCCGTCTCCGGTTCCGCAGCTTATCGCATTGGCAACCATGGAGGCGTGAAAGAACTGGGTCACGTTGCAACCGATTTCAGATCGGCCAGCGCGGCGCTGTCCGGCGAGGCAGTGTGGATTTATGCAACGGGGCGGGATGGGAAGGTGTATCTCTCCCAAGACTCAGGTTCGCACTGGAATCCAGTTACACCCGCCCTTCAACAATCCGCGGGAGAATTTGGAGCTATTGCGGCGAGCGATTTTCACGGGGAAGTGGCCTATGTGGGCTTCAAGGGACTCCGACTGGGCGAGGGCGATGAGAACCTTTTCAACGGAATCGCGAAGACAACGGATGCGGGCCAAACCTGGAAGATCGTCTTTAAAGAGTCGAATCATCCAGCCTCTAACCTGGCAGGAACGTGGATCGAGGAGCGCGCCGGGCAGGGAAACCACAACATTTGGTTCGACTCGCCCTACAGCCTGGGCGTCGCGCCTTCCAATCCCGACGTGGTTTACGCGAGCGATCTTTTTCGAACCTACCGCACCCTCGATGGCGGCGCAACGTGGCAGGAGGTGAATTCCAAGAGGGCCGGCGACGACACCTGGGTTTCACGCGGCCTGGATGTTACTACAAATTACGGCGTGCAGTTCGACCCCTTCGACTCTAAGCACATTTACATCGATAACACCGACATGGGCCTGTTTCAGAGCACAGACGGGGGGCATTCCTGGCGGAGCACGACGGATGGAATTCCTGAGGACTGGCGCAACACCACGTACTGGCTGGCCTTTGACCCTGCGCAACGAGGACTGGTATGGGGCGCGTTTAGCGGCAATCACGATTTGCCGCGGCCGAAGATGTGGCGGCGCAACGGCTCCGGGCACTTTACGGGCGGTGTTGCCGTCTCCACCGATGGCGGCATCCACTGGAAGCCAAGCAGCGAGGGCATTCCGAGCCACTCCGTCACGCATATTCTTCTCGATCCATCGAGCCCCGTCGGGAGCCGCACACTCTACGCGTGCGTCTTTGGTCTTGGCGTTTACAAATCAACGGACAACGGCCATAGCTGGACGCAAAAGAACGATGGGATTGCCGGCGAAGAGCCTTTCGCCTGGCGCATTTCTGCTTCCCGAGACGGCTCTTTGTACCTTGTGGTGGCTCGCCGCGGCGAAGGCCAACATGTTTCCTCTGCTGGCGCTGGGGCTGTTTATCGTTCCACGGACAAAGCGGAACACTGGCAGCAAATCGATCTTCCTTCAGGAGTCACCGGGCCGACGGGCCTGGAAGTGGACCCACGCGACCCTGAGCGCCTCTACCTGACGGCATGGGGGCAGGAAGGTGAAAAGGTTGATCGGAACGGCGGAGTGTATGCCTCGAGCGACGGCGGCAAGACGTGGCAAACCCTTTTCACCGACACGCAGCACGTTTACGATTTAACCATCGATCCCCAGCATCCCGACATTCTCTATATCTGCGGATTTGATGCTGCAGCTTACCGCTCGACTGACCGCGGCGTCCACTGGGCGCGCATCAAGGGTTACGACTTCAAGTGGGGGCACCGCGTTATTCTCGATCCCGATGACCCGACGCAGATTTACATCACGACCTTCGGGGGCGGAGTTTGGCATGGTCCCGCAGCGGGTGACCCTAACTCGACCGATGCCATATTGACGCCGGTTCCGGTGGCTCACTAACTCGTTGTTTCAGTGGAGTTAGTGAACCATGAAGCTCACAGTTACCTTTGGACTTACTTCGCCTCGCTATATCGCTTCATTGCGGCGGGGTTGTAACCTGTCGGCACTGCCCCAGTAACTGAGATGACGAGTTCGAACGGTTTCTGTGCCGTACGCCCATTCAAACCTGTCACTGACACCCTAACCGTGTACTTCCCGGCCTGCGTGTAGGTGTGCGAGACGTCGGCGCCGTCCGCGCTCACGCCGTCGCCGAACTCCCAGTGATAGTTGAGCACAGGCGCATCGGCGCTGCCCGCAACGGCGTGGAACTCTGCCAGTTCGCCGGCCTTCGCAACTGAAGGCCCGTGTGCTTCAACGGACGGAGCGATTTCAGGAGTGGAAGTGTCGATCAGCTTGATCATGCGGGCGGAATGGGGCGGCAGCGTGAAACTGAGCGCGCCGTTTTCGATTGGCACAGCGCCCCCGCGCAGCACATCGGTCGCCGTGTGGGAGCCGTTCGCATTCAGCCCAAGCTCGTTCAGCTTAAGTGTGTGACTCCGCGGCTCCAGGGTCCAGTTGAAAACCGTAAGAATCTGCTGCCGCTGAGTCTCCTTGAGCAGTAAGACGCTCGGTTGTTTGTCTTCCGGCCGGTAAGTCATGAGGTCAAGCGGTACGGAGGAGCGGCTTAAGCGGGCCATGTCGAGCAGGTCCGGATTCTTGACCAACACCATGCGATCGGGGGAAGCGCCCAGGGCAGGAAGGTCGTCGCCTATCTCAAACATGCCGCCAGAGACGGCCGAGAGCGCAATGGAAGTTTCTGCCTCGTCGAGCGTAAGCGGAACCTTGTTGCCATGCCAGATGCGATCGCCAATCACTTGCTTCGAGACGGTGAATGCATCCGGGTCGGAAAGGTAGAAGTTGCGGTTCATGTAGTACCGGGCAATCACGCCGGTTGCTGCGTCGTGCGTCGATCCGAATGTGTGGCCAGTGTCTTGCCCGATGCGGCCTGTGTTCACCAACCCCACCGGCGTGAGCATGAATCCGCCATCTTTGTCGAGAACCACGTCGTCGCCCACTGTGGACCGAATGATCTCGAGGCCGGTGCGCAATGCCTCCAGGGCTGTGGTGTTGGGGCGATAGTGAACCCCCTCCTGCGCCGAGGAATCCATGAAGTCCATCTTGATGAAATGCACGCCCCATTCTTTCGCCAGCGTGCGATAGGTGTAGCGCAGATATTCCTGCGCTCCGGGATGAGTTGTGTCCAGCGCGTACATGTCGTCGGTTTTTGCACTCACCTTGCCGGTGTGAATGAGTTCTCCGGCCAAATTGTGCACCAACCATTCCGGATGATGCTGATACACCCACGAACGTTCCGACACCTCGAATGGCGCCACCCACACGCCAAACTTCAGTCCCAGGTCTTCTACCCTATGCCCGGTATAGGCCATGCCATCGGGAAATGCATTTGCATCCGGAGTTGCATATTCTCCCCGCGCATAACTATACCCCTCATCGATGAAGAAGTAGTTATACCCAAACGGCTCCAGATTTTGCTTGAGCCAGGCGGCGTTGGTGAGCACCGTATTTTCAGTTACACCATAGTAATAGGCTGTCCAGCTCCACCAGCCGATGGGGGTTGGCGTAATTACCAGTGCTTTATGCAGAATGCGAATGGCGTGGCCAAAGTTTTCGAGCTGCTGATGATAATCAGACCCAATGGCGAACATCAGGGGCTCAGAGCTGACGCTCGCCCCGGCAGGCACCTGGACGCGGAATGGATCCGGATGGCCGGACGAATATTCCTTGCTCTGGTCACCAATCGCCGCGTCGGTTCCGGTATCTGAAACATCGTACGAATGCACATGCGCGCCGGGCCCCGTGGTGCTGACCAGGTGGAAGCCGGTAAGCAACCTGTCCTGCGAAAGAGCAGCGAGGAAGAGGCTCTCTCCACTCTTGCGGTTGTAAATGAGCTGGTCTCCGAATCCCTGGTGAACGCCATCCTTTGGCTCGCCCAGATCCGCCAGTTGCACGGGATTCTCTGAGAAGTCCTCGGAGAGAACGCGATCTTCAGATGCAGGGCCGCCCAGGTTGATCACGGCGTCCGCGTTGCTCTTCACAACCCGCAAAGCACGTATCTCGATAGCCGCGGCAGTGGAGTTTTTTACGGTGATCCGGAGATCACCCCAGGGCTGGTTGTCATAGATGCGAAACTCGCAGATCAGGTCGGGCGCGCCGGGAAGGCCAGAGTGAGTTACCGTCAGCCGCTTTCCCGACCCTAACTCATCGTGAAACGCGGAAATAGCACTCGAATGTCGGGGATACAGCGACGATTTGAGTGTTCCGGCCGAGGTCTCGACCTCCATCCCGGATCGCAGGACATCCCCGGGGATTGCCGTGGACTGGAGAGCGTAAGAACCGTCGCCGAAAGCTTCCACGGTGAGATTTCCACCATGAATCGAGACAGGTTGGGAGCCCACGGACGGCTTGTGAGCGCGGCTTGCCGCCCACACTGGCAGCCAGGAAAGCACGAACAGCAAAATAAGTGCAAAACGTGTCGATTTGATCACAAATCTCCTTATGAATTCACTGCATTACCGCGCAAACTGCGAGAGAATATTGTATACCGTTATGACAGCCATCCGCTCTACAGAAACGCATGTAAATGCCGACGCAAAAGCCCGCCGTGGTTATAACCAATTTCTCCTTCTGGTGGCTGGACTGGGCGGCCTGCTGTATGGCATCGACGTAGGCATTATTGGCGGCGCGCTGCCTTATCTGGAGGCCACTTCGGGCCTGACCGCAGCACAGCTCTCGGTGGTTGTGGCGGCTGTTTTGCTGGGCAGCGTACTTTCCACATTGTTTGCCGGGCTGCTGGCCGACTGGCTGGGCCGCAAGCCGCTGATGATTCTCAGCGGGCTTACGTTTATTGTGAGTATTCCGGTGATCGCGCTTTCCCACGGCTATGGCCCCTTGTTCCTGGGACGACTGTTACAGGGAGTTAGTGGCGGCCTGATTGGTGTGGTTATTCCGCTGTATCTGGCCGAATGCCTTGCAGCTTCGAATCGAGGCAAAGGGACAGGTATCTTTCAGTGGCTGCTCACGCTGGGTATTGTTGCGGCAGCATTGGTCGGCATCTATTTCAGTTATCGCGTAGATGCGGTGGCCAAGACAGGCGACGTAGCGGCGCTTTTCAGTTTCAAAAACCATGCCTGGCGGAACATCTTCTGGGTTTCACTTCCGCCCGGCGTGTTGTTCGTCATCGGCAGCCTGTTCGTGAGCGAGTCGCCACGCTGGCTCTTCAAGAAAGGGAAAAGGGATCTGGCGCATGCGGCGCTGCTTCGCTCCAGGACCGTGGAACAAGCCGGGCTGGAGTTGAAGGAGATGGAACAGACGGCGCACAGCGCCGCCGCCGAGCGCCAGTCGAGGCAAAGCTCCGGTAAAAAGATTCAGGAGTCACTTTTGCGGCGGAAGTATGTGATTCCGTTTGTGCTCTCCTGCGTCATTCTTTTCTGCAACACAGCCACCGGCGTGAACTCGATGATCGGCTACAACACGAGCATTCTTCTGCAGAGCGGACTCTCCGATCTGTATGCGCACTGGGGTTACGTGGTTTTCACCGCGATCAATTTCACCATGACCATGGTGGGAATGGCGCTGGTTGATCGAAAGGGCCGCAAGTTTCTGCTGGTTTTGGGCACCAGTGGCATCATCGTTTCTCTGGTTACCGTTGGTATTTTGTTTCTGCAAACGGAGAAGGTCGGCGTGGATTGCGCCAGCCAGGTGCAGGCAATGGTCGGCGGAAGCCAGGAGCTGAGTTTGCGCTTCGACCGAACTGAAGCAGCAAGGTTGTTGGCCGCGCAGGGATACGCGGGAAGCGAGATCGGTAGCAATCGCGCTTCTCTCGCTGTTATTTATTCCTACGGCGACTTTACGGCGTCAACGACTTATGTGCGTTCCGACGACCCTGCGCCTCAAGCGCTTCAAATTACGCGCGAATCCTGCGTGCCTGCAAACAGCGTGGAAGCGTTTTTCAAAAATCCGTTTGCCAGTCTCGATGTGGCACGAACCGCGCCGCTGAAGATACAAAAGGCAATGATTGGCCGCGTTCCGGATGCCGGGCATGGCTGGCTCGTGGCGCTGGGGCTCTACGCATTCATGGCGTTCTATTCCATGGGGCCGGGCGTTTGCGTGTGGCTCGCCCTTTCGGAGCTGATGCCCACGCGGATACGGTCGAATGGGATGAGCATCGCCCTGGTCATCAATCAAATGGTATCGACGACGCTGGCGGGGATTTTTCTTCCCTTTGTCGGCAGGCATGGGTATTCCTCGATGTTCTTTCTGTTCTCAAGCTTTACGGTGGTTTATTTTCTGGTGGCGGCATTTTGGCTGCCGGAGACCAAGGGCAAAACGCTGGAAGAAATTGAGGCTCATTTCGCGCGGTAAAGGCCGACTGAGATTGCCGAGTCGTTTGTACTGCAAACGAAAAGCGGGCCTTTACGCTTCGATAACTGCTTTGGACAAGTTACGCGGCCGGTCTACGTTCACGCCGTGTTCAACGGCCATGAAATAAGCGAAGAGTTGCAGTGGAATTACCTCTGCGATGGGCAGCAGGTACTCTGAGGCTGGTTGCACTTCGACGAAATCGCCGGCCAGTTCCCTCACCAAGTTATCGCCGGAGTTAGCGATCGCAATTACCTTCGCGCCCTGGGTTTTCATATCGCGCAGTAACTGCACCGTTTTCTCATAGCGGAAGACAGAAGTGTCCAGTTCGCGGTCCACCGTGGCCAGCACAACCAGCGGCACATGGCCGCTGACCAGCGCATTGGGCCCGTGCTTTAACTCGCCCGACGGATAGCCTTCGGCGTGAACGTAGGAAGCTTCCTTGAGCTTCAGCGCTCCTTCGCGCGCAATGGCGTAGTGGATTCCCCGACCGAGATAAAGAAATGTGGAAGCGGACCTATGCTTTTGCGCCAGGCCGGTCATGCACTCGCGCCAACCGTCGAGTTGCTTTTCGATAGCATCAGGCAGGGCCAGCAATTTGTCAGCATTCGCTTCAAGCTCCGAAGGATCCATTCGGCGCAAGCGCGCGGCCTCGTAAAGCGCCAGCATGAAAAGCACTGCTAACTGGCAGGCAAAACTTTTTGTGGCTGGAATTGCTTTTTCGATGCCGGCAGCCAAAGGCAGGGAGACTCCGGCCTCATGCGCCATGGAGGATGAGGTGGCATTGGTAATGGCCAGTGTGCTGTGTCCGCGGCGGCGCGCCTCGCGCAATGAAGCCAGCGTGTCCGATGTTTCACCGGATTGCGACAGCACCATGACGCTGGGATGGCGCAGATCGGGGCCACCGCGGCAACTGTACTCACTGGAATACTCGACATCGACTGCCAGTCCGCAGAGATCTTCAAGCAGGATCTCCGCGTAAAGGCCGGAGTGACGGCTGGAACCGCTGGCGGCGATAAGGATCTCGCCGTCCTGCGCGGGCCAGTTCGCCAGCAAACCGGCTACATCAGGCTTCAGGTTGTTGCCCGCGAGATAAAGCGACAGAGTGCGGCGCAGAGCATCGGGCTGCTCGTAGATTTCACGCAACATTTCGTGGGCAAAGCCTTGCATCTGACACCCTCTACCGCATCTCACGCACATGTGGAGACTAAACTAACTCATCCATAGGATGAGCAGTGTTGTTATGCTGCAACTCCACAAGCTTGAGCATAGACTTTGAGCACGAGCTGAATATGGTGGCGAATAATGGCCGGCGTGGAGTTACTGAGGCGGCCTGCGCGGATAGCGTCGAATTCGGATGGCAGGTACTGGCTGAGCAGCGCCAGCGGCAGCGGGCCGCCCAGATTGTGCATCAGCTCGTCGACGGCCTGTTGCAAAGCGGGCTGCGGCCAATAGTAGCGGCAGCGGTCGCTCAGGCTGAAGGCGCGTGCAAACTGCTGCTGCTCCTTGTCGCCGTGATAATAAGGCTGCCAATGGGCCGGGTTGCGCAGCATCTCGGCTTCCAGCGTTTCTCGCACACGCGATGGGTTGCTCTTGTGCTCAGGCATTTCACTCTCAATGAAGCCCAGTGCGAAGACAGCTTCGCGGAAGGCGAAGGTGAGCCACGGACCTACCTTCAGAATGGCGAAGTGGTCTTTAACCAACTGCGCAAGACCGGCGGGCGTCTGGTAGTCAGTGGAGTGGGCTTCGTACACGAGCTCAGGACTGATTGGCAGTCCGGCGACCAGATGCGAGGCCTTCTGGGGATCGTACTCAAAAATTGAGGTATCGCCAAACTCAACTCCGGGCTGCACCACGATTCCAATCACATTTTCCCAGGCCGATGAAAGACCGTGAGAACTGAATGCTTCGTGGAACGCATCCAGCGAGGAACGCAAATCTTCGAGGGTTGTCGGCCTGGGCGGCTCTCCTTCAGCCACTTCGCCGCCGGGTATGGGGACCTCGGTGCCAATGACATAGAGTGGTCGGGGCGATCCGAGAGGCAAGGACGCAAAGCTGTCTTCCGCGGCACGACAGAGCACGGCCGTGCGCTCAGCCACAAGCTCGACGGGCAGCGCAACGGGATCGCCGCCGCAGGCCATGCTCGCATCGAGGTGGATTTTTTGATAGCCGGCAAGCACGGACTGCGCAGCAAGCTCGCGCGCATTGGCCATCGCTGTTGCGGCAGGCTCGCGTCGCCAGGCGTAGGGCCCAAGATGGTCCGATCCAAGCAAAATTTGTTCAGAAGGCAGGCCCGCTTCCGCTGCGGTCTGACGTATCTTCATGGCAAACTGAGCGGGCGTGCTGCCCGTGTAACCGCCGAACTGATTTACTTGACTGGATGTGGATTCCACGTGAAGCACTGTGCCGTCGGCCAGGGACTGCTGAATTGCGGCATCGAGTACTGCGGGATGCGCCGAGCAGACCGCGTAAGTTCCTGCTGCAACTCCCCGACGGTTTTGTCGAACCACTTCGCGAAGAAACTCGCTTGGCTGGGCGGGCACAGGTTCGTTTCGGAATGATGCGATTTCTTGCATATTTCATCATTATACAGGCACTTTGTTTCGTTTTCTGTTGCATCGTTCGGCGCGGGTGGTGGATTGGCGACTCAGTTTGATGGCATCGCTTCAAGGGTGAGCACCTGAAACGGTTGGAGAAAAATCAGCTTCGGATGCCCCGCATGCAGGCTGATCGGAGCCGACGCGCTGTCGGCTGCCCACGGACTGTGAGCCTGATAGCGACTCGGGGCGTGGCGGGGCAATTCAAACGCAGGCCCTATGTCGAGTGGAAACTCCTGCGCGCGGTCTGATGGATTACGCAAAACCACAATGGCCTTCTCCTGAGTCCACGAGGCCCAGCCGTAGACCTGTAGCTTGGATGGATCGCCTCCAATCCAATGCGTGTCTTTCAAGACGGCGGCGTTAGCGCGCGACCAGCGCGCCGCTTCCGCGAGAATATTCCAATCCTGGGTGGAAAGCAGCGATGGAGTTATATACATTTCCTGTAACTCAGTGCCGCTGCCGAAATAGGCGTGCACATCATCGACAAAGTCGAGGTCCGGATCTGCGGCGGTGACAGGAATGCTGTGAAGGTCGGGGTACTTCGCTTTGCCTGCGTAGTTGATGCCGTGCAGCATAAGCGAACTCAACGGAAAGAGCGGCCCGCCTTGGACGATATTGCGATAAGTTTGACCGTCACGGTAAGTGATCCATTTCTGGCGCCAGCTTCCCACGCCATCAAAGTCATAGTCGCCCCCGCCACGCCAGGTGGAATCGGCATAGCGAAGCCAGAACGGCGAAGGCCTGGTGCCGGAGGTCAGGTTAATGAAGATGCTGGGGTCCTGTTGCCGCAGTTTCTCAATGAGGTGAATCGCCGCCGAGAAATCGCTGTCGAAAAGGCTGCCGGGGAAGACCTGGCTGGCATTGCCCGTGCCGTCAAATTTGAACTGATTCACGCCATACTTGGTGATCATTTCCAGGCAGGTTTTCTCGAAGAGCTTGTAGTAATGCGGAGCGGAGAGCGCGAAGCCGCCATTTACCGTTTCCAGTCCGGCGCTTTTTCCGGCGGCAATGCGCTGGGCTTTGGCCACATCGTAGCCGCCCCACGGAGACATCCACACGCCGATGCCGAATCCATATTGAGCTGCAGCCCTGCGAATGTTTGTAAGCCCATCGGGAAACCCGGAGTTGAAGCCCCAGACCGATTGAGTATCATCCCAGCCGTCGTCGAGCAGGAATGAATCCATGGTGACGCCGCGCTTGCGGACCAGCTCTTCGCCGAAAACGTGAACGCGATCGAGGACCTGAGCCTCATTGAATCGTTCGCCGATGCCCAGGTCAAACCAGCTGTTGTAATGCAGGAACGTGCGATAGGGGTGTGCTCGCTCGGCTTCGAGATAGGCGAGGAAATCGCGCCGCAACTGCCCCTGACGGACCACGCCAATGACAGAGGAATAGGTAATGGACTGTCCGGCGCCCAGAGGAAGAACGCGAGTCAAGATGGAGGTCGCCCGCGCATCCTTCACTTCACTGGCCGCCAGCGGAGACTCAAAGCCGAAGAAAAAGTTGCCCGCCACAATCGGAGATCCTGGAACATTGCCGACGACGCGGGCGCCAGGAGCGTCGAAGTCAAAGAGCCGCACCTCGGCAATATCGACGGGCTGGCCCAGGGCATGAAGTGTAATTTCCTGGCGCAAGTAATTGGTGTTGTCGCGTAGCACCGCACACCAATGCACAGTGAGCGAATTCTCCTGAGCGCTCAGGTCGGCGCAGAGCTTGCGTCCAGGAAGCTGTTCAGCGCCCCGCGCGGCGGATGGATTGGGCGTCACCTGCTGTTCGACGGGCGATGCGTCCATTCGAAGTTGAGAAGCTGCAATGACACGCCCGTCGCGGAACTGTAGTGAGAACGCTTCGCCGGGCTGCAACTTCTTTCGGCTGCTTCGATCCTCAACTTCAAGTCCGGTGATGCTTCCATTCACCAATTTAAAGCGAGCCGTGATGCGCTCTCCGCGCAGTTCACGCCGGCTGGGGGCATTCTGTCCTGCGGCATTGGCAGAGGCGGCCAGAGCCGCGCAGAAGAGGAGTAAGAAAACGACTGAATTTCTTTCAGACCGGCGCACCGATGAGTTTTGCATGCTGTTTGAACCTGATTTCAATGTACACCCGCATCGGAGCTTTGAAGGCTTTCTTTCGGGCTGCCGGAAAGTTCAATTCTTACGTTGCCGAGTGGAGATATCAAAATTGAATTGAATAGCTCTGTCTGTAACTTTGGAAATGGTCACTCATTGCAGAGGGAGCTAGTAAAATAACGAGGTGCAGAGGATAAATTGCGCCTCGGTGGGAGGGTTTACGTGGCTCGTTTCGATGTAACTATTGCGGGGGAACTGAACCTTGATTTGATTCTCTACGGTCTGCCTGAGGTTCTGGAGCCTGAACGAGAGTTGCTGGCCACGGAGATGATGCTGACGCTGGGCAGTTCGTCGGCAATTGTGGCGCATAACCTCGCGTCGCTCGGTTGCAAGGTGGGCTTCAGCTCTTGCGTGGGCGACGACAATTTCGGCGAGATTGCAATGGAACGGCTGCGCGCCGCCGGAGTGGAAATCTCGACCATTCGACCGATGGGTGTTGGGACCAAGACAGGTCTCTCGGTGATTTTGCCGCGAGCAAAATGGCGGAACATCCTTACGTATTCAGGTACTATTTCTGCGTTGAAGGCCGAGCATCTGGACATGGAATACCTGAAGTCGTCGGGGCATTTTCATCTGTCTTCGTATTATTTGCAAACCGGGCTGCAAGCGCAGGTTCCTGACATCCTGAAGGAGCTGAAGTCCGCAGGTCTGACCATTTCGTTAGACACCAACGACGACCCGAACGACGAATGGAAGTCCGGGCTGGAGCGAGTATTGCCGCTGGTGGATGTCCTGCTGCCCAACGAGCGCGAGGCGATGAAGATAGCTGGCTGCGACAACCTGGAATTGGCGCTGGAACGCCTGGCAGAGATAGTTCCGCTGGTCGTGGTGAAACTGGGGTCCCAAGGCGCGGTGGCTTGCCGCGGCAAGCAGCGGTTGCACAGCCCGGCCTTGAAGCTGGATGTTGTGGACCCGGTAGGCGCGGGAGACAGCTTTGACGCGGGTTTCTTGAGTGAATTTGTTCGCGGAGGAGACATCGAGGCGTGCCTGCGTAAAGGCAATTTGGCCGGAGCACTCTCTGTTACGCGATCGGGTGGCACAGAGGCGTTTCGCGACAGCGCTTACCGCGAGCGGTTTTTTAGTGAGCAGGAACCGGCCTTGCAGGCTAACTAAGCCAGAATCACCTCGACGCCACGCGCGCGTAACTCCCTGACAAACTCTTCGGGAGCCTTGCTGTCTGTAATCAGACGGTGAATCTGGTCGATGGTGCCGATGCGGGAAACACTGCGTCGGCCGAGTTTGCTGGAGTCCGCAACCACCGTGGTTTCCTTGGCGGCCTTGATCATCAGGCCGTTTAATTGCGCCTCAAGCACGTCCGGGGTGGTTGGGCCGTTTTCCAAGTCAAATCCGTCCACAGCCAGAAAGAGCCGATCGGCATGCAGTTCTTTGATCATGGCCTCGGCCTGCGGGCCGACAAAGGAAAGCGAAACCGGTCGCAAAAGCCCTCCAATGCCGATAATGGCGATTCCGGGGGCATCGGCTAATTCCGTGACCACGTTGATCGCGTCAGTGATTACCGTGATGCCATGGACCGCGCGAGCCCTGAGCTGGCGCGCCACCTGGGTGGTTGTGGTGCCGGAGTCGAGAATGATGACTTCGCCAGGCTGAATCAAGTTAGCCGCCGCCCGGCCAATTTGAGTTTTCTCGGCCCGGTGAAGGGAGCCCTTGAAACGGAGCGGGTAGTCGCGCGTGGGTTCCAATTGCCTGACTGCTCCACCGTGGGAGCGCACTACGGCGCCTGTGGCGCCGAGAGCATCCAGGTCAGAGCGGGCAGTAACTGCGGAAATCGAAAACCGATCGACAAGGTCTCGAACGGTGATTTGACCTTCCTGTTCCAGCAGGTCCAGTATCTTCCGCCGGCGTTGCTCGGCTAGCAACGGATTATCGCCCTTGGCACGTCGCATCCCTGTAAGTGTAAGGATATATGAAAGGAGAGTCAACTCTTCCAAGTGAAAAAGTGTTATCTATGTTGGTGTTTGCTTTCTGTGGGGAAGAAGCAAGGCTGCGAGTCCAGTTTTAGATGGGAAAAATTCAGGAAAGGAACTGTGTCCCAACCCAATGGTAAAGCTCTTCCGGTTTCAGTGGGTGCTCCAGGCTCAATCCCATAGTCTTGCCTGGGGGGAGGATCGCATAAGCCGAATTGCCATGCTCCGCGACACAAAGACAAAGGGTCTGTTGCTGCTCCGAATACCTGGAAGCGGTGAGCCAAACATAACGGGCGAGAATAAGGGCGTCAATGGCGCTGTTCTCAGGGTCGTCCACATCGGGCAGGGAACTGACTCTCTGCTGATTCTCAAAAATGGCAATGCTGGTAAAGGGTTTTGGCTTGCTGCGCATGCCGAAACGGGCAACAATGATGCGGGGACGGGCGCGGCGAAGCGACTCGGCGACCGCCCACTCGACAAACGAATTGGAGAAAATGACGGCGCCATTTCCACTGAGAAAGAGGTCGATAACAAACTTCCGGAGCCTTGGTTGGCCGGCGATCTCAGGTGGCCAAAGGTCCCAACCATTCCATGACTCAAGCCGGAGGCTGGAGATGATCTCATCGGTGGCTTCAATGTCTTTAGGCGTCTTATTCAACTCAGTCAGAAATTTATCTCGAAATGGCTTAAGAGCTGTATAACTCAGAGATGCGCCGGCGATCGAAGATTGGGAAGGAAGCAGACTAGCTAGTTTGCCTTCCGCGTCAATAAACCATAGGTCGGAGTTATCCGCACTACGTTGCCCCGCCGCAAGCGACGCGATCGACGAGAGGCCGGGCTTTCCTTGCATCACCAGTTCGCATAGCCTCCCTGAGTCGCCAGAGATCTTGATCTCGTGTCCGCGCGGATCCCATTGCTTCCAGGCTGACTGCGGGTCTACAGGCAGATTGCCGGGAAGAAAAAGAAGGATCAGCCGTGTGGACTGAGATTGTGCCGGCGCAGTGTCGCGCGCCGCGGCGTTGACGGCCTCGAAGATCTTTTGCACTTCACGGCGCCACTCCGGGCGCCGTGAGCGCATCCAGTGCGGAGGGACTGAAAGACTCGACACCATTCAAAAACCTCGTTACGGTGTTCTGCTCGAATGGAAAAAGCATTCCCCATTGACTTAATTGCTGATTCAGAGCTGGCCTGAGCGTCACCGGCAACCGCTCGACTAAACGGCGATAAGCATCCGGACCGGACGAGTCATTCTGCGTACTGTTGGGCTTTGCGTCCATCGTGGCTCCAATCATGCAGAAAGACCAGGCAGGGGCTTGCCCGGAAGGTCTAGACCCTTGATGCCGAATAGCCCGGCAATGGTAGGACAAAGGTCGATGTGTTGGACGGGGCGCTCAATCACATCAGGTGATCGCGCAGCTTCTCCGAGACACATCAGCCATGTCAAGTTGGTGGAGTCGCCGATCGACCTGTGATTGAAGAAGCCATTCGTGTTTGAGCCGTCGAAATCGCGCCCAAATTCGGGAAGAATAAAAATGCTGGTCCTTCCACTATAAGAGGGAAGTGACTGCACCAGATTCCAAAGCTCATAAACAAGACGATCCATGGTGCGAATTCCGGCTACATGCATGGAATAGGAACCGAAGTGCGCGACCTCGACGTCAGAGAAAGTAATAGCGAGCAACGAAGGCGCAAAGCGCCGCATAACTTCAGCGCTGACAAGGAAAGTAAACTCATCGCCGGTTACAGGTGCATTGGTGCGCACCAAATTCTCGATTGCCTGTTGCATCGAGCGTTCCATTCGCAGGTCAAGGTAGGACTGCTCTCCGTAGACCGACCAGCCCAGGCCCTCATAGTTATCGGCATGCTGCAGAATAGCTTCCAGCTCCTGCTGCATTGCGGCGCGGTCCGCGCTATGTTCAGCGTGCCCTTGTGAGGCCGCGCGAATGACCGCATTGATGAGTAACTGCTTGGGAAAAATTACGTTTGCGCCATAACTCGGGCCAAAGTCTCGAATCGAGCTTGCGCCAATCCGGCTGGTGAGAGCCTTGTTGCTGGAGATAACCCAAGCGGCGTCCTGGGGAAGTTCCATGCGCTTACGCAGATACTCGAAAAATGTCGGGTCGGCCGGCGGAGTTTTGCCCCAGTCGTCCAGGCGTTGCCAGTTTCCTGTGAGGATGCTGGAGATGGTGTTGTAATGCGACGTGGCGCCGGCGTTGCGAATGGAGGGATAGAACACGCTGCGGGGAAGAAGGTCACGGTAGAGATGAGGAATGTTTCCCAGGCCGGTGTCAAGAAAGGTCTCGGCGCGGCGAATTCCTCCGCAAGCCACAACAATGACCTTCCGGTCGTCCTTTGCCGCGGAACTGGAGAGCCGCCCGGCAAAGGCGCGGCCATGCTTCAGGGCCAGCTGGTCCACCAGCAAAATTGCTGCCGCTTTCAGGAGGTTCCGTCGAGAGGCATCCATGGCACAACCTAACTTCCTGGGATAAGTGCGCGATCCGGGTGCGGAGTGAAAATCCATCCGCATGCAGATTCTATCTTGCACTTGTTGCCAAAACAAGATCTCCCGTGGGTGTATAGACGCCCACGGGAGACTTATCGTTCGAGCTGCAGGCGCTTTCGCGCCCGCAGGTTAGTTGCCGCTCTAGAACACGTACTTTCCGGAAAGCTGGAAGAATCGTGCATCTGGAGTGTAGAGCTGGAAGGCCTGAGGATTGGTGATTGACGAATCGCCCAAACCAAGGTCGGTGCCGCCGGGGTTTGGCATGCCCCATGACGGGTGATTAAACAGGTTGAAGGCGTCCGCGCGGACTTGGACATATTGGTTGCGGAAGGTCTTAAAGTTCTTGAATCCTGACATGTCGATGCGTTCAAACCCCGGTCCGGGGATCTGGTTTGACTTTGAACCGGCATATTGAAGCACGGTGGCAAGGTCGGAAATCAAAACACCGGGAGCGATGCCACCCCCGTTTTGCGGGCTTCCGGTTTCTGCCTGACTCGCGCCAGACAGCGGATCGACGAACGCGCAGGGGTTATACCAGGTTGTTTTGTTGTGCACGCTGGTTGGGCATGTGTTACCTAACATGTCGATGTTTGCCGCGGGCACGGTACCGCCGCCCTTGAACGGATCGCCAACCTTAATTGCATTGTAGGAAATACCGTTGGCGCCTGCCCAGTTGCCGCCACCAGTAGTAACCGTGAGTGGGATGCCCGTTTGAGCCTGCCATTTCAGACTTGCCGACCAGCCGCCCACCAGATAGTCAAGCACGCCGCCCTGATGCATATATTTCCGCCCGGTGCCGAACGGCAGCTCGTACCCGCCGTTCACTGTTACGCGGTGGCGAGTGTCGTAATTGGCGTTGGTAAACTCTTGCCTAAGTGGAATGATGTTGGAGTTACGATAGGGCGGTCCGCCGCCGATACCGGGGTTTTGAGCGTCGTCTTCGGCGTGGGACCAGGTGTAGGTAGCCAGGAAGTTCAATCCGTTGGAGTAACGTTTTTCCAGTTTCATCTGGAGCGAGTTATACATTGCCTCGCCGATCCACGCCTCGCCGGAAGCAGAGAGAGACAAGCCGGGGAATGCGACGGTGCTATTCCCATTGGGAAAAGCGGCAGGGGCGTTAGGATCGCTGATCGCAAGAGGACTAAAGGGATTGATGCCTGCAAAGGTGTGCTTGGCGTTGTTTCCAACATAAGCAACGGTTGCAACCATGTCTTTGTTGATCTCGCGCTCAACCGTCAAGTTGTAGCTTTGCGTGTAGGGAGTCTTGATATTGGATTGGGACAGAGCGATGCCGCTTGTGCCGCCGAACTGGCTCAAACCGCCATGGGCGAAATAGCCCGCCCCGCCGGTCTCAATGGTAGTTGCGTATGGGAATGGAGCAAAGCCATTCGGTTCGCTTGCTCCCGGAGCCGGGGCATTCGTGCCAACATTCAAATCCGGAGTGCCGTTGGATGGGCACTGGCTAAGAAGGTTAGAATATCCGCCCTGGGTGGATGGATAGCAAGCGCCATACTGCGCCAGGAACTGGTTATCCATGACAACCTGATACGAAAAGGGATAGTTCGTCTCCAACTCGGCGCCACCTGGCGCTTCAATGGAGGCGTAGAACAAACCATAAGCGGCGCGCACCACAGTCTTTGCATTGATCTCATAGGCAAGCCCGATGCGCGGAGCGAAGTTGTAGTGCTGAACGCTTACCAGAGAGTTGGGGTTGGCGTTGGTGTATTGAATAGAAGTGTTGTCTCCCGCCAACTGACTGATGAAGGTCGACGAAAGGGGAGCAGAGTTTGCAACCTGAGCGGGCAAAACATAGTGTCCCACGCCGGTCGCCGAACCCCCGCCTACGCCCTGGCCGAGTGCGGTGACAGTTTGCGAATCGATGACAAAGTTGGCCAGTTCGCCCCCCTTGCTGCTGTCGGGCTGGATAAAGTCGTACCGAACGCCAAGGTTTACAGTCAGCTTGGAGTTGAACTTCCAGTCATCTTGAAAATAGGCGGCACGGTAATTTCGGTAGTACTCAGTATCCCAACCCGGGGAGAGGCCGATATTGCCCATATTGTCGGTAAATGCGTCGGCAATGCCTTCATTGGTGCCCGCAATTCCACCGGCCGTAGCGTTAGCCTTTTCGGTGTATTGGCCGTTGAAGTTGTATCTGCCACGCGGATAGGTGGACTGGGCAAAGGAGGTGCGGATGCTCTCAAGTTGTACACCGAACTTGAATGAATGGCTGCCATGGATCTTGGTTACGTTGTCGAGAACCTGGTAAACATTCTGGCGCTCGACGGATGGAGTGTCCGTGCTGGTACCGGCGGTAGTTGGCGTCCTGCGGTCACCACGGAACAAAATGTTCGGGAGCCCGCCGTTTGGCCCGGCAAAGCCGGTAAAGGGCACGCCACCCATCCCCGGAACGAGTTGGTCCGCCGGGGTTCCCCCGTTCAACTGGGAGTACTCGTATACGCCCCAGTTATAACCGAAGCGAAATTCGTTGATCAGGTTTGGGTTGATGACGTGGGTTTCGCTGGCCATGAAGTTCTGCGCCAGGTTGAAAACGGTACCGTCCGTACCAAATCCGCCGCCATCGACAATGTTGCCTAGAGGAGGCGCAAAGTGTCTCTGCTCATGCGTGTAGCTATAGCGTGCATACGTCTGGTCTTTGGCGCTGACGTTCCAGTCCAAACGCTGATCCCACTGGAAGGTATTGTCGTGGACAGGGATATTGACGTTGTAGTTGTTATACACAGGTCCTGAGCCGGGAGTGTTGTAATTGGCAGCGGTCCAACCGCCGGAGTTCGGCTTGGGATAATCATTCAAGAGTGTCTGCGTAACGGTATCCACCATGCCGCCGGCTGCTACGTCGCCCGGGGTAAGAACGTTGGTGGTGGCAGGGCCGATGCCGGAACCTACAGTAGCGGGATTCCATGCGCAATACTGTGGGACTGCGGCGCATTGGCTTGAGTCTGCTGCAGCCGGGTTCGCGAAGGCGCCGCCGCCCTGCGTGAGGGGTGTCTGGCCGCCCGTATTCGGCGCGAAGACGCCAATAGGCGTGTTCTTGCCGGTTAAGGATTCATTGAAAAACTCTGTGAGGTCGCCATTGCGCATGCTGGCCGTGGGTACGGAGTAAGCTCCATTGCCGAGGTCAGGATCGGAGAAGGCGATGCGATTTGCTTCCAGATCTCCGAAGTAAAAGAACTTGTTCTTCCAGATAGGTCCGCCCAGGGTGGCGCCGAATTGGTTCTCATGGTATGGGGGAACAACGCCGCCCGCATCCCAATCTGCACCGTCGAAGGCGCTGTTGCGCACGTACTCCCACAGATCCCCGTGGAATTGGTTGGTGCCCGACTTGATGCTGGCGTTGAGCACGGCTCCAGCCGAGTGTCCGAACTCCGCGCTGTAGTCAGAGGTGTCAATTTTGAACTCGGCCAGTGCGTCCGGCGGGGGCCTGACGTTGTAGCTGGCGCCGTTTTGGAAGTCGTCGACGTTCACATTGTTGTCGACACCGTCGAGGATGAAGTTGTTCTGAGTGGTGCGCTGGCCGTTGGCCGAGAAGTCACCTGTGAGGCCGCCACGCGCGCCACCGGCCGCCAGGCCCGGAGCGACGCCGGCCGTCAATTGCGCGATATAAACCCAGTTGCGGCCGTTGAGCGGGGTGTCGTTGATGGTCTGAGTGGTCACGACCTGGCCCACGGTGGCCGACTCATTCTGCAGTATTGGAGCCGCGGAAGTGACGGTCACGGTTTCCTGTGCGCCGCCGGGCTTCAGAGAGATATCGATATTCAGCTTGTCCTGGATATTGACGGTTATGTTTTCTTGTTTGGTGATCTCAAACCCTGGAGCTGTTGCAGTAAGCGTGTAATGGCCAATCTTGATCGGAGAAAAGCTGTATTCCCCTTTTCCGTCCGATTTGCTTTGCATAGGGAAGTTTGTGTCGGTGTTCGTGAGGGTTACCAGGGCGCCAGGAACGAGTGCACCGGAAGAATCCTTCACCACACCGTTGATGGCTCCTTGATCAACCTGGGCCGATGCCATGCGTCCTGACAGAACGCAACAAAAGCCAAGTACGAACAAGAGAGCGCAAATGATGCGCCGTTTTACCTGCCTCAATTGAATCTTTGCCATATTCTCCGGTCCTCTCCTGCGGTTTGTCTCCGCACCGTCTGGTACAAGTTGGAACCTGACTCCACCACCTGATTAGCGATGATTAGGAACAATACCACGTAATAGCGTCTAAAAACAAAGAAAAAATGAAAATAAATAGATAAAGACGGCCTCATTTCATAAACTATTGATATATATATGGTTGTATATTTTGATTTTCAAACACAAAGTTGAAAATTGTCTGCCTGATTGCAGGGATTTCCGCACTCAAAAGTCACTTTCCCCATCGCATGATTTTTGAGCGCGCAGGAATGTAGACCAAAATCTGAGAAGGGAAATCGCACGATTGCACACTAAATGATGCGAATCACAAGAACTTGCCTCGATCTGTAGCCCCACAGGCGGTCGCGGTTTTCGCGGTCGGAAGAGCCGGTCGGGGTGATATTTGTTCCCAGGCCGTTTCAGCTCCAAACGGAGGAGATTGGCGACCTATCTCCCCTGAGGCACGTTCGGAAGGACTCTCCGGCCGCTACCTTATATTTGCTTCGATTTGTTATACTCCGATGGTTTAAGAGGGGCGCCAACCCTCCATTTCCCTGATCTATGGCCACAGTTGCGTTTGTCGTTGAGTTGTGAAAACAATCTCGATCGGACGAATGGATCCAACGAATAGAGTGTTGAACGGAACCAACGGCGATGGGGGCCTTGCCGGCTTGAAACGCTCGTGGAACAGTGATCCGCTTTATCTAGTCAAGATAGATTGAGGCGGCGTTGCGAAAAGAGGAGAGGAATGAATCGTCGTCAACTTTTCCTGGGAGCGGGTGTTGGGTTGGCTTCCGGTGTTGTCTCGCAAGTAGAGGCGCTGGCGTCCACAACGGGCGAAGAACGGCCGCAGCCCCGGGAGCTCAATCTCCCTGACTACCAGCCGAGGAGTATGCTTCACGTGCGCGAAACGCGCGTGGAACGGGCGCGCTACCCCGTAATCGACTTTCACACGCATATCACAGTCTCTAGCAAAGAGGTCAACGGCGTACCGCTGGCCGCAGAACGTGATTTTCTGGGCACCCCCGAAGAGCTCATTGCAGTTATGGATCGAAAGAACATCCAGTCGATGGTAAATCTGACGGGAGGCTTTGGAACTGGCCTGACTCAGACGCTGAGCAAGTACGATAAGAGCTTCAGTGGGCGATTCTACACATTTACCGAGCCGTCCTACTCCCGATTTCTTGAGCCAGGGTATCCGCAGTTACAAGCCGAAGCAATCGAGCAGGCGCACAAGAACGGTGCTCGCGGACTCAAGATTCTGAAGACGCTTGGCCTTTATCTGCGGGATAACATCACGAGTGGAAAGCTCGTGAAGATTGACGATCCGAGATTCGATCCCATGTGGGATGTGTGCGGGCAATTGAAGATGCCTGTCGCAATTCACGTTTCGGACCCCGTCGCCTTCTTTACGCCCACCGACCGATTCAACGAGCGCTACGAAGAGCTGAACAATCATCCCGATTGGTCCTTCTATGGAGGAGATTTTCCCACCAATGCCGAGTTACTCGAAGCCAGAAACAGGATGATAGCCCGGCATCCTAACACGCGCTTTGTTGTGCTGCATGTGGGTAACTTCGCTGAGGATTTGGACGATGTTTCGCGGAATCTGGATCGATTCCCAAACATGAATGTGGACATTGCTGCAAGGGTCGGGGAATTAGGACGGCAACCGCGGACGGCGCGCGCCTTCTTTGAGAAATATCAAGACAACATTCTGTTCGGAACAGATGCGACGCCGCACGTGGATAACTACCCACAGCAACTCTTCGGTGACGAGCTTTATGAAATTTATTACCGGTTCCTGGAGACAGAGGATGAGTACTTTGACTATGCTCCGGCAAAGGTGCCGCCCCAGGGGCGTTGGCGTATCTATGGGATTAATCTTCCAGACGCCATCTTGCGCAAGGTTTACAACGGGAATGCGGCGCGAGAGTTAGGCCTGGCGGTGTGAGAAAATGGATCTACTGCATGGATGGTCCTAAGTAAGAAGGGTGAGATGAAGAGCAGATGAACAAATTGTACAAGGACGCGGACTCTGCGCTTGCCGGCCTGTTGAGTGATGGTTTGACATTAGCTATCGGCGGATTTGGCTTGTGCGGCATTCCGGAAGCGCTGATCGGAGCGCTATGTCAGAGCGGAGTTAGAGATTTGACGATTGCCAGTAACAACGCGGGCGTCGACGATTTTGGTCTCGGGCTATTACTAAAACAACGCCAAATAAGAAAGATGATTTCGAGTTATGTGGGAGAGAACGCAGAGTTTGAACGGCAATATCTCTCTGGAGAGCTAGAGGTTGAGTTTTGCCCGCAAGGCACACTGGCTGAAAGGATGAGGGCCGGGGGTGCGGGAATTCCTGGGTTCTATACAAAAACAGGCGTAGGCACGCTTGTTGCCGACGGGAAAGAGGAGAAGAGTTTTGAGGGAGAGACTTACATTCTGGAGCGTGGAATTCGCGCCGATCTGGGTTTGGTAAAGGCATGGAAGGCCGATACTCACGGCAACCTTGTGTATCGAAAGACCGCGCGTAATTTCAATCCTCTGGCGGCCATGTGCGGCAAGGTAACGGTTGCAGAAGCCGAGATTGTTGTCGATGCGGGCGAGATCGACCCCGACCAGGTTCATACGCCGGGCATCTTTGTGCAAAGGCTCATCCACAACCCGACTCCGTCAAAGCGGATTGAGCAGCGGACGACCAGAAGGGCTTAGCCAATGAGTTGGTCACGCGAACAGATGGCGCAGCGCGCTTCTCAGGAATTACGAGATGGTTCCTATGTGAACCTGGGAATTGGCATCCCAACGCTGGTCGCTAACTACATTCCGAAAGATATGACGATCACTCTTCAGTCAGAAAATGGATTGCTGGGGCTGGGACCGTTCCCTGAGGAAGATGAGGTGGATGCGGACCTGATCAATGCAGGCAAGCAAACTGTCACCGCTTTACCCGGCGCAAGCTTTTTTTCAAGCGCCGATTCCTTTGCCATGATCCGCGGCGGACACATCGATCTGGCGTTACTCGGCGCAATGCAGGTGTCAGAGCGTGGAGATCTGGCAAACTGGATGATTCCGGGCAAGATGGCAAAGGGAATGGGCGGTGCGATGGACCTTGTGGCCGGCGTCAAGCGCGTTGTGGTCATCATGGAGCATACTTCCAAAGATGGCGCGGCGAAGATTCTTCGCGAATGCACGCTGCCACTCACTGGCAGATGCGTGGTAAACCGCATCATCACCGACTTGTGCGTTCTGGATGTGCGGCAGAGCGGACTTCACATGGTTGAACTCGCTCTTGGAGTTAGCCTGGATGAAGTGCGGTCAAAAACTGAAGCGACGATTTTATAACATCCCGAGGCCAGGAGCTTTGGCCGCAACTCAGTATGAGTTATTCATTGAGGCGCAATGAGCGTCGCCATCTTACTGTAGAGTTAGAGGGAATAGCGCGCCGTTTCAGTGCAGTTTCGTTACAGTTTAGGGACTCGTTTCTTGACAATTTCTTCCAATTCGGACCTGCTGGCTGAGCTGTTGCAGTCGGTGTTCGGGTTTGCGCGGTTCAGGGCAAACCAGTTACCGGTGTGCGAGGCGGCGGTTGCGGGACGAGATCTGCTGCTGGTGATGCCGACGGGAGCGGGAAAAAGCCTTTGCTACCAACTACCGGCGATTGCGCGGGGCGGGACGGCGCTGGTGGTTTCGCCGCTGATTGCGCTGATGGAGGATCAGGCCGCAAAGTTGGCTGCCCTGGGACTGCGTGTGGCGCGGATTCATTCGGGGCTGGAGCGGGGCGTGGCGCGGCAGGCGTGCGTGGATTACTTGAACGGGGGCCTGCAATTTCTGTTCATAGCGCCGGAACGGTTGCGAGTGCCGGGGTTTGTGGAGATGCTGGCCAAACGGAGGCTTGCGCTGATTGCGATTGATGAGGCGCACTGCATTTCGCAATGGGGGCATGACTTCAGGCCCGATTACCGGATGCTTGGACAGTATTTGCCGCAGCTGCGGGGCGGGCCGGTTGACCACCCCACGGACAAAGACCCGTCCGTGGGGACCCCGGTGCTCGCGCTTACGGCTACGGCGACGCCGGCTGTGCAGGCAGATATCGTTGCGCAACTGGGAATGGTGAAGCCCGCCAAGTTCATTCACGGGTTCCGGCGAGAAAATCTTGCCATCGAGGTCGTGGAGGTTCCGGTACCCAAGCGCTCAGGGGCAATCCGCGGCTTGTTATCCGATCCCAGCCGGCGGCCGGCGATTGTGTATGCGAGTTCGAGGAAGCAAGCAGAGCAACTTGCCGAAGATATAACGCGGACACATTCAGCTCGCGGGGGTCCTGAAACGGGGAACCAGGAGCGGAAGATTGCCGCCGCGGCCTATCATGCGGGGCTGGGCGCGGAGACGCGAGAGCGCGTGCAGAAGGCTTTCCAGGCCGGGGACCTGGAAGTGGTGGTGGCGACGATCGCGTTCGGAATGGGAATCGACAAGGCGGATATACGGACGGTGATTCATGCGGGTCTGCCGGCGTCGCTCGAGGGCTATTACCAGGAGATCGGGCGCGCGGGCAGGGATGGGGAGTTGAGCCGGACCTACCTGATGCACAGCTATGCAGACCAGAGGACGCACGGCTTTTTCCTCAACCGGGACTATCCACCGGTGGACCACTTGATGAAAGTGTTCGGATTGCTCAGCGAAGAGCCGCGGGCGGTTGAGGAACTGCGGGACAAGGCAATGCAGGCCGCAGCGATGGGCGAAGAAGAGTTTGACAAGGCCCTGGAGAAGCTTGAAATTCACGGCGGCGCGCGGATGGATTTTGGCGGCAACACGACCGCAGGGACCACGGGTTGGAAGAAGACCTACGCAGCTCAGTTACGTTCCCGGACGGAGCAGTTTGAGAAGGTTCTGCGGTTTACGACGCAGAATGAGTGCCGGATGGGGGCACTGGTGCGGCACTTTGGGGATGTGGAGGATATGAGCCGGCGGTGCGGAGTGTGCGATGTGTGCGACCCGGCCGGGGCGGTGCTGCGGCAATTCCGGCGGCCTTCGGCTGCTGAGTTGGCCATGGCGCAGGGAATTGCCGAAGAGTTGCGTGGGGTGGAGTATAAGGCGACCGGAACACTGCAACGGAGCCTTGACCCGGCGGGAAGGCTAGACCGGAGCGAGTTCGACGGGTTGCTGGGAGCAATGGTGCGCGCCGGACTGATCGAGATGGAAGAGGCGGAGTACGAAAAGGACGGCGAGGTAAGACGTTTTCGCAAAGTGCGCCTGACGGAAACCGGGCGAGATTTAAGAGCGGCGACGGGTGTGGAGCTTTTGATCGGCGATGGGATTGTGGATGAGTTTCAAGGGAACATGAAACCAGCGACGAAGGTGAAGCCGGGGAGGACCGAGCCGCGGAAGGCGGTTCCTGCCGCGGTCGAGTCCACCGCGGAAGGTGAGGCGCTGGCGGTACGGATCAAAGAATGGCGAGCGGCGGAAGCCAGACGGCTGCAAGTTCCGGCGTACCTGGTGCTGCACGACCGGACGGTGACTGCCCTCGCTGAGATGCGGCCAAGGAATCTGAGACAACTGCTGGATGTCGGTGGAATCGGCCCCGCCAAGGTGGAGAAGTTCGGCGAGGCCATTTTGGCATTGTGCGCGCAGTAGCCGCCTCGGTTATCAGAAGTGAATGACCACTCCGGCGCTGATGCGGGTGTTGTTTTGGTGGTTGTTGACGTTGTTGTCAAAGGTGGTGACCAGGTAATCGGCCTCGATGAGGCGGATGGAAAAGCGGTGATTGATGCGCTTGTCGAGG
>JBEKEQ010000085.1:0-18083 GCA_050013735.1 Occallatibacter sp. | reverse complement strand
CGGCACTCACTTACTCCGATACAGGCGGTTACTCCAGCACGACGGCGGACAGCGGAACCCTGACCGCGATTGCCAGCGCCGGCGATACGCTCGCCGGATCGATCTCAATCCAGGTGGGCAGTGGCGCAACAAGCACGATTGATCTACCGAGTTCACCAGACAACACGCTGGCCGGCCTGGCCGGCGCCATCAACGCGGCCGAACTCGGGGTTACGGCATCGGTGAATACGGTTGCGGTGGGCAACAACGCCATTGGCACGCTGCTCACGCTGACATCTGGAACCGTGGGCAGCGCCGGGGTGCTCAACGTGACATCGAACATCCTGGACGCGGCCAATACCAGCCAGACCACGCTGAATTACACCAACTCGTCTGACATCAACAGCCTGACCAGCCTGGGAATCAGCGTAAACGACGACGGGTCGCTGACCTTTGACGCCACCTCTCTGGATTCGGTATTGAACTCGGATTACAGCAGCGTGGCGGGCTTCTTCCAGAATGCCAACAGTTGGGGGCAAAACTTCTCCAACATTCTTTCGGCTGCCGGAACGGGCTCGCCCACCGGCGATCTGGCGCTAGCGTCAAGCTCAAACAGCAACATTGAATCGACGCTCAATGCGGATATCTCGAAGGAAAACAGCCTGATTTCACAGCAGCAAACCAGCCTGACGGCGGAGTTGAACAGCGCCAACGAGATCATGCAACAACTGCCGTCAGAGTTGGATGGGGTCAACGAACTCTATTCGGCGATCACCGGCTACGACCAAAATCCAGGCGGTTAAAACATTTTCCGAATCGCTGAATTCCGGAACCATGCGTCAAAGCGGCTTTTTCCTGAAGAAAAAGCCGCCCTCGATCGAGGTTGAAGGTCCAAATTAATTCGGAAAATGCCTTAAGGAGTTGCACCGGATGGGAAGTTATCGGGAACATGCGCTGGACGGCGCTTCGGCAGTGGATTTGGTGGTGGCGCTCTACGACGGCATTCTGCGGTTTCTTTACGCCGCCAGCGCGGCCGTAGAGCGGAGAGACGAGGATGGGCGGCGGGCAGCAGTGAAGCGAGCGCTGGATATCATCATCCATCTGCAGGCACGGCTGCGCATGGACGTGGGGGGCAGGCCGGCGCAGGCGCTCAGCGAGTTTTATACGTCGATCTTCGCGCAAATACTGCAAGCCTCGCAGTCAGCGTCGAAGGCCAAGTTCGACCATGCGATCAATTGTGTAAAAAACGTGCGCGATGCCTGGCGGCAGGTGGCCAAGGACCCCAATGCCAATCTTGACTTGCCGCGGGTAACGGCTACTGCGCAGGGAGGCAGGACGGCAGTCATGGAGAGCTCCGGTTCCGTTGCGGATGGCGCCGCGGCCTCGCGCTGGACGGCCTGAGCGGCTCTTCGATTCGGCCCTACTGACGTTGGATTGCCGCGCGGGCACAGCCTATCCGGCGACGGTTAGCTCTTCCTCGAGCTGCTGTTTCCGGTAAAGACCAGCGTAGTAGCCATCGAGGGCCAGCAGTTCGTCATGTCTGCCCAGTTCCACAATCCTGCCGCGATCGAGCACCGCAATCCGATCGGCGTGGCGCACGGTGGATACACGGTGGGAGATGAGGATCGTAGTGGAGGCGGAGGTGTAATTGCGCAATCCGCCCAGGATGCGCTCTTCGGTGTAGGTGTCCACGGATGCCAGCGCGTCGTCGAGGATGAGGATGGCGGGACGGCGCAGCAGGGCGCGGGCAATGGCGGCGCGTTGTTTCTGCCCGCCAGAGAGCGTCACGCCTCGTTCGCCCACCATGGTCTCGAAGCCCTGCGGAAATTCCTCGAACTCCTGGCGAATATGGGCGGCTTCCGCTGCCTTGAGCAGTTCCTCCGCATCGGCTTGAGGCACGCCAAAGGCAAGATTGTCTCTTATGGTCTGGCTGAAGAGAAAAGTCTCCTGGGGAACCATTCCGATGTTTTGTCGCAGCACCGCCAAGGGATAATCGCGCACTGGCCGGCCATCGATCAGAAGCGACCCCTCAGGCGCTTCAAAGAGCCGTGAGATCAAGTGGACCAGCGTGGACTTACCCGAGCCGGTAGGGCCGACGATGGCCAGGCTTCCGCCGGCTGGGATGTGCAGAGAGACGTCGTGGAGCACAGGGGTGTCGCTGTAGTTGAAATTCAAATGTCGGAATTCGATTTCGCCGCGAAGAATTGCTTTAGGGGCAATGGTAAGGTCGGCGGCGCTGTCGTCGATGGCCGGTTTGGCCTTGAGAAGCTCGTCAATTCGCTTTACCGATGCTGTGCCGCGCTGGAAAAGATTCACCACCCAACCCACGGCGATGATGGGCCAGATGAGCAGAATCATGTAGGTGTTGAACTCAACAAATTCACCAACCGAAATGCGATGAGCCAGGACCAGGTGGCCGCCGGCGAACATGGTGATGACCATGGAGACGCCGAGGACGAACTCGAGGGTGGGCCAGAGCATGCCCATGAGCTGAACCAGGCGAAGGGAACGGGCGATGTACTGGCGATTGAGTTTTTCGAAAAGACCGATTTGAGAGTCTTCGCGGGCAAAGGCGCGGATGAGACGGGCGCCGGAATAATTTTCCTGGGCCTGGGAGGAAATTTCAGAAAAGCTGGCCTGGATGCGCTCGAAGCGGTCGTGAATCCTGTGGCCGAGGTACTGGATAAGGATGCTTGCCAGGGGCATGGGCGCCAGAGCGACCAATGTGAGCCAGGGGCTGATGCCCAGCAGGAAGTATAAGGCGAATACGCTGAAAAAGACCGTGTTGGCGCTGTACATGAGGGCCGGGCCGAGCAGCATGCGCACGGCATTCAGGTCGTTGGTCATGCGGGCCATAATGTCGCCGGTGCGGTAGCGCTGATAAAAACCGGAGTCCTGCCGCTCCAATTGTTTGAAGAGGTCGTTGCGCAGGTCGAACTCAATTTCGCGGGAGATTCCGATGAGAATCCAGCGCTGGGCGTAGAGGAACACGCCCTTGGTGAGAGAGATGCCTACCAAAAGGGCTGCGAGGAGCAGAATCGTTTCGCGGCTGGCCTGATTCTTTTGGAGTTTGTCGATTGCGAATCCGAGGACTCTGGGAAACTGCACAGATGCTGCATTGGTGGCAATGCACGCGAGAGTACCCCAGACGTAGCCCCAGCGGTAGCGGCGCATGTAGCTCGAGAGCGGGGCGAGATCGCGCAACATGTTTTTATTGTAAGGGGAGCGGCGCAATCGCCCCCTTTTGCCAGAAAGAAGGCGAAAGGATAGGGCACGGGGCATTTACGGAGGTTTTGGAAACGATAACCCTGCCTATGTAGGCGTTCTAAGCAGCAAATAGCCGCCGGTGAGGCCAAAGAGGATATCCGAGGACCAGGCAGCCAGCGAAGCGGGCAAATAGTTCACGTTGCCCATGGCTCCAAACAGGCCATCAACAACAAAGTAGGCCAGGGCCACGGCAATGGCCACGGCAATGCCGGTCAAGGAGCCGCGCCTGCCCATGGAAAGCGCGAAAGGGATGGCCAATACCGCCATGACGACGGTGATGAGCGGGTAGGCGAGCTTGTGCCACAACGCGACACGCAGGCGCATGGTGTCAAAACCGCTCTGGCTCAGGTCGGCAATGTAGTGGTTGAGCTGCCCGAAGTTCATCTCCTGGGCCTGCCTTGCTTCCTTGGTGAAGTATCCGGGGTCTTCATGAATCTCAGAGAAAGTGGTTTGCGCGAATTCGCGATATCCGGTGGTATTTACGCCCTCGATGTCGCGCTCCCAGCCGTTCTGGAAGCGCCAGGAGGATGATTCCGGGTCCCAAAAGACGCGGGCGGCAAAGATGCGGCGCGAAAGCGCGAATGTAGACGGATTGAACTCGAAGATGGAGAGATTGGCGAATTCGTTGCGGTCGGGATCGAAGAACTTGTAATAGAAAATGCGGCCCGGCTCGCCGGGGTGCGGCTGGCCGAAGATCCAATTGTTTTCGGGGTGCAGGAAGGTTTGCGGCGGGCGGCCTTTAATGATGCTGCGCAGAGCCTCCTGCCGGCGGTTCGCCTGGGGCAGATAAAACTCGTCGAAGAGGAAAAGGCTGACGGCCAAAATGGCAGAGATGGAAATGACAGGAATCACCAGGCGGTAAAGGCTGATGCCGGTGGCCTTCATGGCGATGATTTCGCTGTTGCGGTTGAGCACGCCGAAGGTGACCAGCACGGCGATGAGCACGGCCAGTGGAGCGATTTGGTAAAGCATGCTGGGGGTGAGGTGAATGAGATAGGCGCCGACCGTTGTCCAGGGAATGCGGTTGCGCAGGATGTCGGCCAGCAGATCGAAGACGGTGAAGACCAGGATGAGCATGACGAAGCCAAGCAGCACCAGGACGAAGGTGTTGAGGAATTCGCGCACCACATATTCGTCGAGAATGCGCGGGAAAACGCCGCGGGATGCGGAGCGCTGAGAGCGCAATTGAAAGCGGCGGAGGAATCCGGGAAGCGGGAGACTGTTCGTACTGGGCGCATGAGCGTGCTCGGGCTGAGAAGCGCGCGTGGCCCAGCTGGTGATTGCGCCCAAAACGCGCCCGCCGCTGGCCATTTGCCAGAGCAGGAAGAGGCCGCCCGAGGCGAAGAGAATGTTGGCCATCCAGACAGCGAGGAATGCCGGAATCCAGTTTTGACGGCTCAGGGCGATGCCGATAAGGGAGAGCGAATAATAGATGACTACGAGCGCAATGGTTGCCACGACGGCTGAGCTTTTGCCTCCCCGCCGCCAGGTAACGCCCAAGGGAACGCCCACCAGCATGAGCACCAGGCAGGCGGCCGGATAGGCAAAACGCTTGTGCATCTCGATGAGGAACCGCTTGCCGTCGGGGCCGTGCGTGTGTGCAAGGAGCTGGTCAAGGGGCAGCGCCAGGATGGGCGTATCCAGGCGTCCCAGGTGGCCTTCGCTTTGCTGACTTTGTGCGAAAGGGAGATCGGTGTAGGTGAAGGTGGAGATGTTGTATTGTTGCGGCTGGTCAGCCACCGTTTCGTGGCGAGACCCATCGCGCAGCCGCATGAGCAGGTCCTGGGTGGACTCGTTGACCACTGTGGCAGAGGCGGCGGTGGTGATAATGGGGGTGCTGGGATCGGTGACGTCGGCCATGAATACCTGGCGCCAGTTGGCCGCGCCCGTTCCGGCCCGAACGTCTTGCACATAGAGAACGAAGTTGCGAAAGTCCTCGTAAAACACGCGAGGCTGGATCTCATAGGAGGCTTGCGAGGCAAGGCTCTTATCCAGATCGAGCAGTGCCTGATTCGCGCGCGGAGCTACATAGAGGGAATTGCCAACGCCAACCAGAGTGCCTCCAACAGCAACAATGGCCGCGACACGCAGAAAGTAGCCGATGCCCAGTCCGGAGGCGCGCATGGCAATGATCTCGCTGTCGGCAGCCAGGCGGCTGTATCCCAACAGAACCCCCATCAGCACCGCCATGGGAATGGTGACCATGAAAAAGTTGGGCAGCATGAAGAGCACAACCTGCAAGATGCTGGTAAAAGTGGAGCTGTTGCGGACCACGATCTCCAGGATGTGGGGCAGCTCGCGCATGAAGAGAATAAAGGTAAAGAGCGCGCAACTGATGAGCGTGTGGGAGAGAATTTCGCCGAGGATGTATCGAGTAAGGATGCGCACAGACTGGCTCTGGGGTTAGTTTAACGTGGCAGAGCGGGTGGTTGTTTTGCGTGGAATCACGGTGGGGGCTTTATTGTGAAGAAGCCTGGTCTGGCCGGAGGGGTATGCAGAGAGAGTTTCCAGAGGCGCCGCTGGTGGGGGTGGGCGCGGTAATTGTGCAGGAGGGCCGGGTGCTGCTGGTGCGGCGGGGAGCCGAACCGCTGAAGGGGCAATGGTCGTTGCCTGGGGGGATGCTGGAGCTGGGCGAAGGGCTGCTGGACGCGGTGGTCCGCGAAGTGAAGGAAGAGACTGGGCTAACGGTAGAGCCGGTTGAGCTGATCGAGCTTTTAGACCGCATCCACAGGGACGGGGAACGCGTTCGCTTCCATTACGTGCTGGCCGATTACCTGTGCCGATTGGTGAGCGGCACATTGCAGGCGGCATCTGACGCAGATGCGGCGAGGTGGGTGGAACGGGCGGAGTGGAACAGTCATAGCGCCCTCAGGCTGGACCCGGTGACGGTGCGGGTGATCGAGATGGGTTGGCAGCGTGCGCAGTCGCTGAAAGAAGCGCGGGAGGGTCGATGAGGGTCAGGAACTGGCTGCTCTGCCTGGCCGGGGCAACGGTGATGGCCACGGGGGTCGGGTTCTGGCTGCGTCCGGTCAGCTACTTCAATGAAATGACGTATTTACGCATGCGGCTCGGAGGCGCCGAGAGCCGCACGGCAACGGTTGACGGCTACGCCGTTCACTATTACGCAGAGGGGCCGGCCGATGGGCAGGTTGTGGTGCTGGTGCATGGGCTGGGCGGGCGAGCGGAAGATTGGCGAGATTTAGCGCCTTATCTGGCCAGGGCCGGATACCGCGTTTATATGCCCGATCTGATTGGGTATGGGCGCAGCGAAAGGCCCGCGGACTTTTCCTATTCGGTGCCCGATGAGGGTGCCGTAGTGGTCGGCTTTATGGATGCGCTGGCGCTGAAGGAGGTGGACCTCGGCGGGTGGTCGATGGGCGGATGGATTGTGCAGTGGATCGCGAGCGGGCATCCAGAAAGGATCAAGCGGCTGATGCTGTTCGATTCAGCGGGCATTTACGAAAAGCCGGCGTGGGACACGCGGCTTTTCACGCCTGTGACGCCGGGAGAACTGGACCAACTGGACGCGCTGCTGATGCCTCACCCGCCCAGGATTCCAGGGTTCGTGGCACGGGACATTCTGCGCATTTCAAGCCAGCAAGCCTGGGTGATTCACCGGGCGCTTGCGGCGATGCTGACAGGCCGCGACGCCACCGATAAGCTGCTGCCGCAGTTGAAAATGCCGGTACTGATCGTGTGGGGCGCGGAGGACCACATCACTCCGCTAAGCCAGGGCGAGAAGATTCACCGGCTCATTCCGCAGTCGGATTTGGAGGTTTTTGAAGGCTGCGGTCATCTGGCGCCCGGACAGTGCGCCGGGCAGATCGGGCCAAATGTGGTGGAGTTCCTGAGGAGAACAGTGGTGAGTGAGTAGTGATCAGTGGACCGGGATCACCCCTCCGCCCCGAAGATGCACCGAGCGTTCGACGCTGGCTTCAAGGCCCTGCGAGCTCTCAGCGGGCGCAAGCTACTTGCGCGGGGTGGTGTCTGCGATGGCCTGATCGATGAGCTGGTAGAGCTTGCTGCGATCGACGACCTCGACGAACGGCGCGCCTTTGCTATTGGCGGTGACTACCCAGATGGTGGGGGTGTGCTCAATGCCGATGCGCTGACCGAGCGCGTAGTCGGCTTTGACAGCGGCGGCCAGCTTGCCTTGCGGGTCAACGGCAAAGGGCAGGGCAATTTTGTGGCTGTCGGCGAACTTCTGGGTGAACTGGCTCAGAGCTTCCGGGGTTGTGATGGAGCGCTGGTTTTCAAAGACCTGATCGCGGTACTCGTCGCCGAGAGCCTTGCTGCGCGTGTCAAACCAGCGGGCGTTGACGGCCGCGTTAAAGCTCCAGTTGTGGAAGGGCAACGGGAAATCGTGGCGCACCCAGGGAATTTTGTAAGTGGCGGCGGCCTGTTTGAGGATGGGGTTGGCATTGGCGCAGTCGGGGCACTCCAAATCTTCAAATTCGACAATGGCTACTCGAGCGCTGGCGGGCGGATGAAGGGCAGCGGGGTCGTGGACCTGAGTTCCGGGGCGCGGGGCGGCAAACTGAGCGTTGGCCGCCGGAGCCGGCGCGAAGAAGAGCGCTGCGGCGAGGGTCAATAACAGCCCCGGTTGGATGAATACGGCTGGGTTGCGGCGAGCGAAGGCTGATTTGGCGCGGCGTACGGAATGGAACATGACGGTTGGACGGCTCCCTATGAATGATTGTAACGGCAGGAGGGCTAAAAAGTTGTGTTCATTGGCGATCGCGGCGCCGCGCGGCAATCCAGCGGCGCCATTTGTAATCCGCGATGAGGGACGCGGCAACAACGAGGACGGCGAGGATGCCGAGGAATATTTTCATAACCTTTTCAGCATCGCATATCGGGCAGACAGAAACCCTGGCACCGCGGCTTCGGACCGACCCGTTGTTGTTGAGCGGAGATCAATCTTGAATCACTGCGGTTGGTCCGATTTCAGGTTCACGTCATCGGGGCTGCATGTGGGGCCCTTGTAGCGGTAATCCAACACCGAGACGGAATGGGCGGTCGAACCGCCCATGGTCATGTCCATTGAGCTTCTGGCAACCATGTGTTGCGGACCTTCAAAGGTCACATCGACAGTGCCTTTCATCTGAAAAGAATTCAACGGACAGTCCAGCGAATACGTTGCGCCCTTCGACGAGAAGGTGAGCTGTTCAACGGAGCAGGAGGGATTCCGGGCAAAGGTCTTCAGCCATGATTCATCGTTCAGGCAAAGACGAAGCACCATGGGCGCGGTTTTGGCGCCCGCGGTCGTTATGCGCGCCACCCATTCGCCGGGCCGCAATGGGAATTTCTGCTGCGCCGGCGCGAGGCCGGTTGCTCCGAGGACGATGAGGCCGAGGAATGCCGATCTGGAGAAAGTCATTGCTACCCATCCTTCGTTGCGCCAGGCAGAGGTCAAGGGTTCAGGCGTCCGGACTGAGGTTACACTCCAATGACGGCGCACAGTTCCTTGACAGCTTCGGCGCTCTTCTTTAAGGCCGCGTCTTCTTCGGGAGTGAGCTTGATTTCGATGATTTTTTCCAGGCCAGCGGCGCCGAGCTTGCAGGGAACGCCCACGTAGTAGCCATCGATGCCGTATTCGCCCTGGAGAAAAGCGGCGCAAGGCAGAATCTTCTTCTTGTCCTTGAGGATGGCCTCGACCATCTCAGTGGCGGCGGCGGAAGGGGCGTAATAGGCGCTGCCGGTTTTGAGATGCTTGACGATTTCCGCGCCGCCATCGCGAGTGCGCTGGACGAGCGCTTCGAGACGATCGGGAGCGATGAGCTCAGTGATGGGAATGCCGGCGACGGTGGAGTAGCGCGGGAGGGGGACCATGGTGTCGCCATGGCCGCCGAGGACAAAAGCGGTGACGTTTTCGACGCTGACATTCAGCTCGGCGGCGATAAAGGTGCGGAAGCGGGCGGAGTCGAGCACGCCGGCCATGCCGATGACGCGCTCGCGGTTAAAGCCGGCCTGGCGGTAGGCGGCCTGGGCCATGGCGTCGAGGGGGTTGGAGACGACGATCAGAATCGACTCCGGCGACTGCGCGACGACCTTCGCGACCACGTCGGACATGATTTTGAAGTTGGTGTGCAGCAGATCGTCGCGGCTCATGCCGGGCTTGCGGGGAATGCCCGCGGTGATGACCACGATGTCGGAGTTGGCGGTGGCGGCGTAGTCGTTGGAGCCGACGACGCTGACATCGCGCTTCTCGATGGGCAGGGCTTCGAGCAGGTCGAGGGCTTTGCCTTGCGGGATGCCTTCTACTACATCGATTAGGACTACATCGGCGAGTTCTTTGGCGGCAATCCAGTGGGCCGTGGTTGCGCCCACGTTGCCGGCGCCTACGATGCTTACTTTTTTACGCATTTCTGTTTCTCCTCGGGACGACGGCATGTCCCGCAGGGGCTAAAGTGTCTGCGTGAGAACTAGCGATTTGCGCAACGCGTTGTGTTTACCGTTTCGATTCCGCACAATGCGTTGTATAAAATTCGAGTTCTCACGCACACACTAAAGCCCCGTTGCCTTGTTTTGAATTTTTCGGCACGACTGAAGTCGTGCCCTGTTACAAAGCCGATGCTTCTCCGCAGCCCATGAACTCATACATTTTCAGGCTGATCTTTGATCCTTTGCCTTGATTTCTTGATGCCTTCGACGATTTCGTTCCTGAGAATAATCGCGGACAGCGCAGTGCAAATGAGCGCAAGCGACAAACCAATCCCGTCTGAATGTCTTTTCCATTGGTGGATCGAAAGGGCGATGTAAATCGCTAGACTGAGCGACCTCCAAGAGATTTTGCTTCGCCACAGTCGGTCTAACAGATCAATCAGATCAATTCCTGCCATTCGCACTCCTTACATGCATCTTTGCGAGGCACTGTAACCCGAAGCGTTACATATTGCCGATAATCCTCGTCGCAAACTCGCTCGTTCCCACCTTCGTTGCCCCAGCCGTTTGGCGCTCGAAGTCGTACGTCACAAATTTCTGCTGAATTGTCTTCTCCAACGACTCCTCGATGAGTTTGGCCGCTTCCTTCCAGCCGATGAAGTCGAGCAGCATGACGCCGGAAAGAATGACGGAGCCGGGGTTGATGACGTCCTTGTCGGCGTACTTGGGGGCGGTGCCGTGTGTGGCTTCGAATACTGCGAACCCATCGCCGATGTTGGCGCCGGGAGCGATGCCGAGGCCGCCGACCTGGGCCGCGGCAGCGTCAGAGATGTAGTCGCCATTGAGGTTGGTGGTGGCCAGGATCGAATAATCCGACGGTCGGATGATGATCTGCTGGAAGATCGAGTCGGCGATGCGGTCGTTGATAAGGATCTTCGACTTCCATGCGCCGTTGCCGTGGGTTTTGCCGATGGAGTCGAGGACGCCTTTAATCTCCGCGTAAAGCTCGTCGCGGAAGGCCTGGTTGCCGAATTCGAGGCCCGGCTCAATCAGCGCGGCGTTCTCTTCAATAGTGATGGAGGGGTTGGCGTCAACGTTGCCCAGAATCCAACTCTCGCGCTCGGTGACCACGTGCTCGCGGAACTCCTCGACGGCCACTTCGTAACCCCACTCGCGAAATGCGCCCTCGGTGAATTTTTGAATGTTGCCTTTGTGGACCAGGGTGACGGTCTTGCGGCCTGTTTCAAGCGCAGACTTGATGGCGTACCGGACAAGTCGCTTGGTGCCGAAGATGCTGATGGGCTTGATGCCGACGCCCGAGTCGGAGCGGATTTTCTTCTTGCCGCCCTTGAGCAGGTCGTCGTTGATGAAGCTGATAAGGCGGGCAACGTCGGCGCTGCCCTCTTTGAACTCGATGCCCGAGTACACGTCCTCAGTATTTTCGCGGAAGATGACGATATCGACCTTCTCAGGGTGCTTCACGGGGCTGGGAACGCCCTGGTAATACTTGACCGGGCGGACGCAGGCGTAGAGGTCGAGAAGCTGGCGCAGAGCCACGTTAAGGGAGCGGATGCCGCCTCCGACTGGCGTGGTGAGCGGGCCCTTGATGGAGACGCGAAGGTCGCGGGCCGCGGCTACTGAGTCGTCAGGGAGCCAGGTGGAGAATTGGCGGAAGGCTTTTTCGCCGGCGAAAATTTCGAACCACTTGATTTGGCGTTTGCCGCCGTAGGCTTTTTCAACCGCGGCGTCGAACACACGCTGCGAGGCTTTCCAAATATCGCGCCCGGTGCCGTCACCCTCAATGAAGGGAATGATGGGGTGGTCGGGGACTTGAAATTGTCCGTTTTTGTAATCGATGGGCTGTCCGTCTTGGGGAAGTTCGAGGCCGTTGTAGGTGTTTTGCATGGGTTTGGAGGAGTCCTTTTTCTTACGTTGTCAAAGGATGAGGCTAACACCTGCAATTCGGAGGTGGCAATGGAGGGGCAACTCAAACCATGTTCAGGCTTCGCGGCTCATTCTGCATCTTTCTCCTCGTGATACTCCACCTCGGTATTGATGGCCCAGATGTTGTGTTTGGTGGTGACGCCGTTGACGATGTTTTCGACGGCCGTCATTGCGGTAAGCATCGAGTGGTCCTGGTTGTTGTATTTGTGCATGCCGTTGCGCCCCACCAGGAACAGGTTTTCAATGCTGTCGACGTGGTTGCGGATGGTGTCGAAACGATCATAGGCGCCGAAATACGCCGGGTAGGTCTTCGGCACGTGGACGACGTGATAGTCCTCGACGTCCTCGGCATTGAGGATGCCGATTTTGGCTACCTCGCCTATGGCGAATTTAGCCATCTCCTCGTCGGAAAGACGCCAAAGCGGGTCCGTGTCGTTGCAAAAGTACTCCAGGCCAATCCAGACCTTGCCGGGATTACTTACCAGCCAGGGGCTCCAGTTGTTGAAGACTTGCAGACGGCCTACCATCACGTCAGGCTCCTGGATATAGATCCAGTTATCCTTGAGGCGGGCGCCGTCCTTTTCAGTGACGGCAAGTTTGTTGGCTAACAAGCCAACGGTGATGAAGTCGCGGTACATCAGGCCTTCGCTGACTTCGACAACGTCGGCGGGAACCGGGACATCAATAGCGCGAATCAGGTCACGCACAGGCATGGTTGAGAAGAAATAATCGCCTGCAAAAGTGAAGCGCTCACCCGCTTCGTTGACGCCCTCCACGGATGCGACGATGCCCCCCTCCATATGGATGCGGTCAACGTGGACACCGAGATGAATTTCGCCGCCCGAGCTGCGGACGAGACCGGCCACGCTTTCCCAAAGCTGGCCGGGGCCGAACTTGGGAAAGAGAAACTTCTCGATCAGCGAGGTCTCGGTCTTCTTCTGTGCAATGTCGCCGGGCTTTCTGGGAGCCAAGGTCTTTTTGAGGAAGTGGGTCACCACACGTTTCAGCGAAAGTCCCTTGATGCGCTGCGCGCCCCATTCGGCGCTGATCTGGCTGCAAGGCACACCCCATACCTTTTCGGTATACGACTTGAAAAACGTGAGGTAGAGCTGCATTCCGAATCGGTTGATCAGGAAGTCTTCAAGAGAGCGCTCTTCGCGCCGGGGAAGCAGCGCCGAGCGCATATAACTGATGCCGCAACGAACAGAGCGGGCAATGCCCATATTCCTGAAGGTTGAAAACGTCAAGCTGATGGGATAGTCGAAGAAGCGGCGCAGGAAGTAGATGCGGCTCTTGCGCTGGCGGATCAGCATCACCAGGTCGTCGATTTGAGGATCGGGGGCCGACGCGGCCTGCGGTACATTGCGCCGCTGGCCCTGGTATCGAAGCTCACCATCCTGGCCTGAACCGGCCTCGACGGGGATGAGGTCGAGCCACCACTGCATGACGCGGTCGGATTTGGAAAAGAAGCGATGGCCGCCAATGTCCATGCGGTTGCCTTTGTAGCAGACGGTGCGCGAGATGCCGCCGACTTGCTGACCGGCTTCGAGCAGAATGGGTTTGATGCCAGATTGCCTTTGCAATTCAAGAGCAGCGGTGAGGCCTGCAGGGCCTGCTCCGATGATGACCGCTGTACCTTGCTTCATGCGATTACCCGAGTTCCTGCGAGGAAGATTGAGGCTGGAAGCGACTGCCCCTGAAGGCAAATAAAAGTAGACGCAGTGGTGGTTGCGTCCAGAGTGTGTTGTGACCCGCTGCAGTGTGGCCAGTTTAGCAAACCTCTCACGGCTGCGCCGACGAGCAGTTTTCCATAACGATAACGCGGAGGATTTGCTGGTTTCTCGCACAGTGTTGTTGGCCGCCGGCTAGCGGCTTCAGGAGCCATGCGAGCAAAAAATCAGGGCGGATATTTAGCGCAGCGGGAGTGCTCGGGAGCATGGCCAGGAAATGCGGCTTTGTGAAGAGGAGATGAAATCGCGGGAAAATCTGTTACCACCCGGCTGGATGCGATAGACTCATGCGGGAACGTTTGATAAAAGACAGGATTTTCAATCACAGGGAGGGTACATAGAAATTGGGAAAAAGTATGGTCCCGAAGAAGATTTTCTTCACCAAGGGCGTAGGCAAACATAAGGAACGATTGACGTCGTTTGAGCTGGCGCTTCGGGATGCGGGGATCGCCTCGCAAAACCTGGTGCGGGTTTCTTCAATATTTCCGCCACGGTGCAAGGTGATTCCGCGCAAGGAAGGACTCACTTATCTGAACCACGGCGAGGTGGTATTTTCAGTCATCGCCGAGAACTCAACGCGCGAGCCGCACCGGCTGATCGTATCGAGCATAGGGGTGGCAATTCCAGCCGACCGCGACGCCTATGGCTACCTGAGCGAGCACCACAGTTTTGGCGAGACCGAGGACCAGGCAGGGGACTATGCCGAGGAGTTGGCCGCCGAAATGCTGGCTACCACGCTGGATGTCGATTTTGATCCGGATACCAGCTGGGATGAGAAGAAGGAGATTTATAGAATCTCAAACAAGATTGTGCGCACCAGCAACGTGACGCAGTCGGCAGTGGGCGACAAGCGGGGTTTGTGGACCACGACGATTGCCGCGGCGGTGCTGATACTGGAAGAGTAAAAATTTGATTGCGGCATAGTTTTGAGGCCAATTCCGCACGGCGGGATTGGCCTTGCTGCATGGCGAGAGAGGGTTGGCGGCAGAACGATGGCGGAATCACGCAAATATAGTGTGGGGCTGGTGCAGATGCGCATGGGCGCAGACCCAGAGGCAAACTTCGAATCGGCTGTAGAGCGCATTCGCGAGGCGGCACGGCTGGGCGCAAGAATTGTTTGCCTGCCCGAGCTTTTTCGCACGCAGTACTTTTGCCAGCGGGAGGATCTGCGGCTGTTCGATCTGGCCGAGGCGATTCCAGGGCCTTCGACGGAACGGCTGGCCAAGGTGGCGCGCGAGGCGCGGGTTGCAATTGTGGCTTCGCTCTTCGAGCGGAGAGCAGCGGGCGTCTATCACAACACGGCGGTGACGCTGAATGCGGATGGGGCCATTGCCGGGGTTTACCGGAAAATGCACATACCGGACGATCCGCTGTACTACGAGAAGTATTATTTTGCGCCGGGCGATTTGGGCTTTCAGGCCGTGGATACCGCCTTTGGGCGAGTAGGCACGCTGGTTTGCTGGGACCAGTGGTATCCGGAGGGAGCGCGGTTGACGGCCTTGCAGGGAGCTGAGGTGTTGTTTTACCCGACGGCCATTGGATGGCACCCGGCAGAGAAAGAGGAGTTTGGAGCGGCGCAGTATGACGCGTGGCAGACGGTGCAGAGGGCGCATGCGATTTCAAACGGGGTGTACGTGGCCGGTGTGAACCGGGTGGGCGTAGAGCATGGCGATGTGTCGGGTAATCGGGCTGACGGGCCGGGGTTGGAGTTTTGGGGCGGGAGCTTTTTGGCCGATCCGTTTGGGCGCGTGATTGCCAAAGCTTCGCACGACAAGGAAGAGATTCTGCTGGGCGAGATCGACCTCGGGTTGATTGAGGAGACGCGCCGGAATTGGCCGTTCTTGCGCGATCGAAGGATCGATGCTTATGGGCCGATCACCAAGAGGTTTATCGATCCGGTAAATAGCTGGCCGGCGGACGGAGATTCCAAGTAACATGGTCAGCTCTCTGGGATCTGAAGCAACGCCGCGCGCCCTCGGCTATCGGATGCCTGCCGAGTGGGAGCGGCACGAGGCAACGTGGCTGGCGTGGCCGCACAATCCTGAAGATTGGCCGGGGAAGTTCCAGACGATTCCGTGGGTTTACGCGGAAATTGTTCGGCTGCTTTCGGCGCGCGAGCGGGTGCACATTCTGGTGGAGAACGCGGCGGCGGAGAAGCGCGTCGCGGGAATTCTGAAGCGGGCCGGGGCCAATCTTGGGCAGGTCGATTTTCATCGGTGGCCGACGGATCGCAGTTGGACGCGCGATTCGGGGCCCATCTTCGTGCGCGATGCGGCGGGCCAGGTTGGCGTCACCAACTGGAGTTTCAATGCGTGGGCCAAGTATTCCAGCTGGCAGCTCGACGATCAGGTTCCGGGGCGTGCTGCAAGGCTGCTTGGATTGCCCGAATGGGAGCCTGGCGTTGAGTTGGCGGACGGTACAGCCCGCCGCGTGGTGCTGGAAGGTGGATCGATCGATACCAATGGCGCCGGGATCTTGCTGACTACTGAAGAATGCTTGTTGAGCGAGGTACAGGAGCGGAATCCGGGAGTGGGGCGCGAGAAGCTGGAGCAGGCATTTCACGAGTTTCTGGGCACGGAACAAGTGATTTGGCTGGGGCGGGGAATTGCCGGCGACGATACGCACGGGCATGTGGACGATATTTCGCGGTTTGTGGCGCCGGACACGATTGTGACTTGCGTTGAGCCGAACGCCAGTGACCCTAACCATGAGCCGCTGGCGGAAAATCTGAGACGGCTGAGGGCAGCGCGGACGCTGGAGAGGAAGCAGTTCACCGTGGTGGAACTGCCGATGCCGCGGCCGGTGGTTTTTCAGGGCCAAAGACTGCCGGCGAGTTATGCGAACTTCTATATCGCCAATGGTGCGGTGCTGGCGCCGACCTTTCACGACGCGAACGACCGCGTGGCTTTGAACACGCTGGCGGAGGTTTTTCCAGGGCGCGAGGTGATTGGGATTGACTGCGTGGACCTGGTGTGGGGGCTGGGCACGCTGCATTGCATGACGCAGCAGCAACCGGCGGCACACATGGCGGATGAGGACAAGGTGACGGGACCGGCATGGTAAATGATTTTGACGCGATGCAGACAGCGCTGGCTGAGGCGCGGCTGGCCGCGGAGGCCGGCGAAGTCCCGATTGGAGCGGTGGTGGTGCGCGCGGGAGAGATTGTAGCGCGGGGGCAAAACCGCGTGCTGCGCGACGTGGATCCGACTGCTCATGCGGAGATGGTGGCGATGCGCGCGGCGGCCGCGGCAGTGGGGAATTACAGGCTGAATGGCTGCACGCTCTACGTAACGCTGGAACCCTGCGCCATGTGCGCCGGGGCAATGATTCATGCGCGGCTGGATAGGCTGGTGTATGCGGCTGCCGATCCCAAGGCGGGCGCGGCCGGGTCGGCGCTTTCAGTCGTGAACCATCCGCAGCTTAACCACCAGATGCAGGTGGAGCAGGGAATTCTTGCTGATGAGGCGGCCGAGTTGCTGAAGGGGTTCTTTCGGAAGCGGAGATCGTCCTAGCGCGAAGAGCCTGAAGTTGATTGAAGAACAACTGCAGATCCTTCGACTCACCACCCCCAAACTGAAAGACGTTTGGGGCCCCGTTCGCTCAGGAGGATAGGTCATTTTATGTTATGGCCCATATAGGCAGCACACTAACTCCGGGTTAACTTCCTGATCGTTTCCGCTTGCGCAGGCCATTTCTCTGCTAACTCCGCATAACTGGCGCCGCGATAATCAGCAAAGTCAAAACCGGGAGTTACCGTGCAACCTAAGAGGGCCACTTTGCCGTTGCCAACGAGGTGCGCGCCTTGCCACACACCGGCGGGGACGACGAGTTGAACGTGGTGGCCGGCGGCGAGATCTGGTCCCAAAGTGAACAGAGCGGAGCTGCCATCGGGGTGGAGCTGGAGCATCTCAACCGGGTCGCCGAGATAGAAATGGAAGATTTCGTCCGATTGAAGGACGTGCATCTCGGAGAAGGTTCCTGGTTCAAGCAAATAGTAGATTGCAGTGCCTGCTGGGCGCGAGCCGCGCGGCAAATCGACCGCGACGGCGGAGGTATAAGTGCGGTGGTAGAAGCCGCCTTCGAGTGGGTGGGGCTGCAGGTTGAGCAGGGCTTTGATTTCATTTGTGGTCATCGTCACCGATGTTACCAGCGGATGGGCGGTAGAATGGACCCATGATAGTGCAGGTCTATTCGTCTGCGTGGTGCCGGGACTGCCGGATGACGAAGCAGTTTCTGGACGCGCACGGCATTGAATATAGCGAGATCAACGTGGACGCCGATCCGGCCGCCTCGGACGAGGTGATGCGCCATGCAGGCAAACGGGCCATTCCGCAACTGGTGATCGATGGGGAGTGGTTTCAGCCGTACACGCCGGGGTGCGGGCTGCTGCTCGATGAGTTGTACCGGCGGCTGGGGATTCCTCGCAGATAAGCCGGGTGCGGTCTGTGGGTTTATGGTTTCCCACCCAATCGCAAAAAACGCGAATGGATGGGGCACGGAGCAACTGGTGATCTTGGGAATTTCTCGCTCCTAAGTATCTTTTCCTCGTAGAATATAGAGTTGGGGCGGAGCCGGAATACGGCTTTGGCGAGGAGATCCCTGTTGATTGAGCGCTATACACGGGCGGCGATGGGCCGCATCTGGACGGATGAGAACAAGTACCGGTGCTGGCTTAGGGTAGAGTCGGCGGCAAGCGCGGCGCTGGCCGAGGACGGGGTGATTCCGGCAGAGGCGGCGGAGGCGATTGCCGATAAGGCCGGGTTTACGGTAGCGCGCATT
>JBEKEQ010000084.1:0-18233 GCA_050013735.1 Occallatibacter sp. | reverse complement strand
CTCCCGGGAACACTCGTCAAAACTCGGCGAAGCTGACCAGCAGGTTTCTCCGCGCCTCAACGGGCTTGCCCTTGTCCATGGCCGGCAAAAACCGGTAATGCCACACCGCAGCGGCAGCCTTCTTGTCCTGATCGGTTGTCAATCCGCGTGTCACGCGAACCGCCTTGGGCAAGCCATCCGTGCCCACGAGCACGGACACCACGGCTACCTCCACATAGGGATGCCTGGTAAACGGATCGGCGAAGCCCGCATCCACCGTGTGCACCGGGAACGGCGGCGTGTATGACAGCGGATGGTGATGCCGATCTTCCAGCTTCGACTCATCCGGCGGCGCGAGATCCCTCTCAGTGATGAGGACCTGGGGAACGGCCTGACTGCGGTTGGCGTAGAAAACAACCCGCACGTCGATCCATACAGGCACCGGCTTGCCGTTCAGCAGCCCGGGCTCGAACTTCGACGCTTTCACCGCGGCAATTGAGCCCTGATCGAATACGTCCCCATGCGAGTGCAGAAGCTGAATGTGTTGCGGAATGCCTTTCGCGTCGATCACCATGGCCAGAACCGTCATTCCCTGCAAATCTTTGTCGGGCACATCGTACGGATACGGCACCGAGACGGTACTCACCATTTTGGGCAGCGTGACCTCGGGGCCAACGTAGTACACGCCATCCTGATCGGGCTTCTGATGAATCTGCAGGCTGGGTGAAACTGTGCCCTGCGCCCACAGAGTCATTGTCGATGTCGCGAGAAGTAAAAATGCATATTTCGATTGCAGCAATCTGATCTCCGATCTTTAGTTCTTTCATTGTAAGTGGATCTGTTGACTTGGCGGACCATGCCTGCTCTTCGTTGCGCTTCGCTCATAGGACGCTCCTGGGGCCCGGTCCCGAAACGATCAAATCAACGGGGTCAATGGCGCTTCGCCTGCCGATTGCAATGATGCAGAAGGGCAGAGCCGCACCGTAGAACCAGGTTTGCACGAAACGTCTTTCGCATTCGATTCTTACGGGACAATAAAGAAAGCGCAGACACTGAACATGATGTTATGCGCCGCGCTATAAGGAAAAAATGATGAGATAACGGCGGCTTATCATTCTCATGACAAAAGAATCCACTGCGTTTTTCTTAATTTGTATCCACCGGGAGCCCTGATCTCACGACTAACTTACGCATCCTTCATGACTTACTCATAACTTTGTTCAAAAACACACATAGGATCTTTATGGCGCCCATCGTAAGGTTTGTAAGTAATTCATAGCTCTTTGCAGTTTCATAGAGCGAGTTCTGGCAGTCATTCAGATGCAGTGGGTGGAGGTATGGGAGAAATGACTCAGGGCTGATAGTTAGGTCCGGATTCTTCGCTTTTCCCGTATTCAACATGCATTCCTGGCTTGAGAAAAAAGCCTGCCCAGCAGGACAGGTGATCCCTGTCTCGCGATGCAACTCTTCTCAGGCAGTTTGTTCCTATTTTTCTGACCAAAAAACTTCTACGAAAGTGAGAGGCTGAATGAGACCTAATTCCTGGAAGGCCATCCCCGCCGTCGTATGTATGTGTTTCGGAATGGCGCCGCTAGCCATCGTGGCGCAACAGCCCGCGAAAAGCCCAACGCCGGTTCAAACTGCATTGGTTGAGTTTCCGGCCCCTGTAGGCTCGGAGGCGACACCCGCAACATCGGCCGATCCGGCCCCACCCGCCGCAGCCGCTTCATCATCGAGCGCAGCGCCCGCCGCTGCCGATCCTTCCTCAACCACGCCGCCTACCGCCGCCGCTTCGCTTCCGGTTCCCGTCAACCGCGACGCGGTCATCAAGGAATTGGCGGATATGAAGGCCCGCATCGCGCAGTTGGAAGCTGCGCTGAAAACGCGCAGCGGGGCGGACGAAGCTGCCGACGCGGAACGGGACGCGAGCGCGATGCGTTCTGCCGAGGGCGGAGACGCCGGCGTAAGTTCGGTGAGTTTTGGCCAGGCCGCGGCTGCGCCTCCGCCGGCCGCAGCCCCCGCGCCGCCTGAAATCACAGCGGAAATTACCACCAAGTCCGCGCCGTGGCCCGGAGACTGGACATGGACCAACGACGGCGGCCACAACGTGGACAGCCCCATGAGCACCAAGTACTTCACTCCGGAAATTCGCTTTGACGCCAACTACATTCTCGACTACAACCACCCCGAGGACGACACGATGGTCGGCTCGACGGAGATGTACCGCTCCGACGAGTTCCAGCTTGAGCAGGCCAGCTTCGGAGGCGACATCCGCATTCAAAATACACGCGGCCGCATCCTCACCATGAACGGATTGTTCTCGCAAGCCACGGTGCGCAACGACGCCAGCTACAACCGCGGCCAGTGGGACCTCAAGGATGCCTATAAGTATTTCTCTGAAGCCTGGGGCGGCTATCACTGGGATGTTGCTCACGGCCTCAACGTTGACGCCGGCATCTTTGTTTCCTATGTAGGCCTCTTCAGCTACTACAACTTCGATAACTGGGCCTACCAGCCATCGTACGTTTCATCAAACACGCCCTGGTTCTTCAACGGCTTGCGCATCCAGTACTTCGTAACCGACCGGTTGAAGATTGAGCCGTGGATCATCAACGGCTGGCAGTCGTATGGCCGCTACAATGGCCACGGCGGTTTGGGCGGCCAGATCATGTGGCGTCCCACACCGAAGCTTGACTTCAACTTCAACGACTACGGCCTTGGTGAAGACGATGCAGGCTTCCCTGGACGTTCGCGCGTCCACGCCGATTACAGCGGACAGTGGAAGATCTACGACAACCCGAAGAATTTCGTCGACAAGTGGGCTTTCACTCTTACTGGTGACGCCGGATGCGAATACGGCGGCGGTCCGGCCAGCTACGCAGTTACCGGCCAAACCACCCGCAGCAGCGCAGGCCTGTCACCGATGATGGGAACCGGCTCAACATATAACGGCGGCGTCAACTGCCACAGCAGCAAGGATGGAAGGCCCAAGCAGATGTTCATTGGCTGGATGGCCTACACGCGCGTCTGGTTCAAGAAGGACCTTTATGCTGTGACCCTTGGCGGAGGCCAGATGAACAACCCCGGCCGTTACCTCACCCTGCTGCCCTCAATCAACGGCGCAACAGCCACCACAGGGACTCCGTACTTTACTGAGAATGCAGGCGACGCCGCGCAGGCTCACGACGGAACCATCACCTTCGACTACATGCCCAGCCAGTTCATCACCTTCCGCCTTGAGGAAGCGTACCGGTATTCCGCAGTCCCCTACTGGAGCGGCCGCGGCGGCGTAACGCCCCCCGGCGGCAACAACGGCAATCCGGCAGACTATCAATGCGCAGCCGGCGGAGACTCCGGTTACGGCTATGTCTACACCAACTCCAATACCGGCGTTGCCGTCCCCGGCCAGCCGCTGGCCATTGCCAACTGCCAGATGATGAACCTATCGAATGGCTATACCTCAACAGGCGACCAGAGAGCCCTTTGGTGGCCCGATCTGCGCACCAACCAGACCACGACTCTTGGCTCGATCATGGTCCGGTTCTAGCCGTCCAATCCGGCACCGGAGTTGAACCTGACTCCGGTGCTGTCTTCCTAACTCCTGCAAGAGTCTTCCAGCCTTACTTCGCGCTTTCGCATCGCAGCGATTCGCCTGCCCAACTTCGCGGCATTTACGGGAGAGCGTCAGCATGGGGCCACTATCTCCAAATGCAGGTTGGGAGAGAGAAGCAATTTACATGCAGATGAAGAAGTTCCAGGCGGGAATCGCAATGGGAACGGCTCTCTGTGGTTTCGCATTCCAGGTTGCGTGCCACGCCCAGAGTGAACCTGCAGTCTCAGTAGCTTCCGCTTCAACTTCACGCTTGGAAGCGGCTCCGCAAGCAGTTGTTAATAAGGATGCACTCGACCTGGCTTCAACGGAATATCCTGCGGCCATCGCGTCGGGGGAATCGTCGTCGTTGGATGCGCCGCACGCCGCCGGCCAATCCACTGCCGCCAGCGCTCCTGTTCCGCCCAAACCCAAGGCCGGCTTCTTCACTCGCTGGGGCAAAGCTTACTTGTCTGACTGGACGGGCACCACTCCAGTTGACCCCAACTCGCCTCAGCGCCGCGGCACGCCACCTCCCATTCCTTCGCCTCCTTACCCCTCGTCCGACTGGCCCATCGGCGGCACGCAGGAGATTGGCGCGCCCGACTACCAAACCTATCAGCTTCAAACGGCCATCGATGCCGACCCCATCAAGCTGAGCAAGATCAAGTGGTATGGCTGGATCGCCGTGGGCGCCAACGGTTCCACCAACAATCGCGGCAACGCGAGCCTGGGCATTGCCGCCAACAGCCCGGCGGCCTACGATGCATTCCCCAATATGGTGGTCCTCGATCAGTTGGCGCTCTATACCGAGCGGCTGGCAGACACCGTCCAGACCGATCACTTCGACTGGGGATTTCGCATCACCAATCTCTACGGTCAGGACTACCGTTACACCACCTCGCACGGCATCCTGAGCCAGCAGTTACTGGTGAAGAATGCGCAGTACGGCTATGACCCGGTGATGTGGTATGTGGATCTCTACTTTCCCAAGCTCGGCCAGGGAGCAGACCTGCGCCTCGGCCGCTATATCTCTCTGCCCGACATCGAGGCCCAGCTCGCGCCCAATAACTACTCCTACTCGCATTCGATTTTGTATACCTACGACTGCTACACGATGGTCGGCGCCAACTTGACCGTCAAGGTGAACGACCGCTGGACTGTGCAGGGCGGCATCTCAGGCAGTTGCGATACCGCTCCCTGGACCGCCGATGCGCGGCTCACCGGCAACATTTGTCTCGTCTATACCTGGCATAACGGCGGCGACGTGCTCAACACCTGCGACAACACCATTAACAACGGCAAATATGGCTACAACAATCTAACCGCGTTTTACGAAACCTGGTATCACAGCATCAGCCCGCACTGGCACACCGACACGGAGGGTTGGTATCAGTACATGAGCCAAACTCCGAATATGTGGTGGATCAATACCGGCACGCCGTATAACGCCTTGACTTCGCCATGGCCTGAGAACGTAAGTAACAACCGATTTGTTTATCCTGGCGGCCCGGGCAGCGCACCCGCTACACCCTCCACCTTGAACTTTGGCGCGGTATGCGAGAATCCAAACACTTCCTACACCGGCCGCCGCGCGGCCTACTGCTACGCGCCGGAGTGGGCTATCACCAACTACGTCGAGCACAACTTCTGGAGCAACACCGCCTCGCTCAACATCCGCAGTGAAATAGTCAATGACATCAAGGGCCAGCGCACCGGCACCCCCGGCTTCTATGAAGAGCATATGGTCGGCTTCGATTTCTGGGCCGGCTCATCCATCACCTTCCGCCCGGAACTGAGCTATATCCACAGCTTCAGTCCTTACGGTTTGCGCGCGCTTGACATCCAGCCCGGCGCATCGGTTTCGGCATTGCAAAATGCCCCCGTCAACCAGCTTCCGCCGACCACAATGGGCATTCTCGGCGCAAAAACTCAGGCACTCATCCTGGCCGGCGACCTGATTTGGCATTTCTGACACAAAATCAAACTGTGATTCCGTGAGTTGCGGGCTGAGTTAATTTAGCTCGTGCTCAGCCCTGCTTGTGAAGACTTGTAACTATGGATTTCATGAGTTAACTATGTCCTAAGTTCGTAGTTATGACAGGCGCGCTTTGGCCGCGGGTAGAAGTAAATGCGATGCGGCGGAGTCATCTGATAATTCATTCTTGCGCCTCATTTCTCATGTAATCATCATGTGAGACTTACGACTTCTTCATTTATAATTTGTTGTTTGGTTCCTTACAAGTTCCTGATGCGGCCGCCCCTATGCTTGGGTTAACTCGCATGCAATGCGATAGGTAAGACGCAGGTCAAATGGAAAACGGGAATCTTCTGAGACGGATCGGCCAGAAGCGTAGGCTGCGATTTCTTGCGCAGTGTCTGGCAGCCATCGCAGGAATTGCGCTCCTGACGTACGGCGGTTTTGTTCTGCGGGTCAACCTGACGACCATCAGCTTTTTCTACCTGCTGCTGGTCATGGCCATGGCTTTGTATGGCGGTTTCTGGCAGGCTTCCTTTTCATCGTTGCTGGCGGCTGTTTGCCTGGATTTCTTTTTCACCGAACCTGTCTTCCATTTCTACATAACGGATCCGAAAGAGTGGGTAGCGCTAGGAGTGTTTCAGATTACCGCGGTTGTTATCAGCCGGCTCTCAGCGAAAGAGTTGCGCAGCGCAAGAGAGGCTGCCGTGCATCGCGCGGGGATGGAGCAGCTGTATGAATTGAGCCGCAACTCGCTCCTGCTGGATCTTCGCCAGGCGCCGGGTCCGCAGCTTGTGGTGCTCATTCAGAGGATTTTTGGCGCCCGCGCGGTAGCCCTCTTCGATGTGAACCTGGAACGCCAGGACAGGGCCGGCGAGTGGGACGAGGGTGAAGAGAACGTGGCCCAGGATTGCTACCTGCGCGGCAGTGCAACCGACGATCCGTCGACCGATACCTTGCGGCGCATTTTGCTGGCCGGGCCTGGCCCGGTGGGCGCATTGGTGCTGCGGGGAAAGCTGAGGCCTGTGGTTGTGGATGCGCTTGCGTCGCTGGCGGCCATCGCCATTGACCGCCAGCAGTCGTTTGAGAAGGAAGAGAGAGCAGAAAACGCCAGCAAAAGCGAGCAATTGCGCGCGGCGGTTATGGATGCGCTGGCGCACGACTTTAAGACGCCCCTCACCGCGGTGCAGGCGGCCAGTTCAGGTTTGCTTGAACTGGGTGGGCTGACTGACCCGCAACGCGACCTCGTCACTCTCATCGACGGCGAGGCAATTCGATTGAATGGACTGTGCACGCAACTGCTGCTGACTGCAAAACTCGAAGCCGGTCAGGTGGGACTGCAAACCGATGAGGTAAATGTGAAGGAGTTGATCGACGAGGTCTTGGCCGGCCCCGCCGCGCAGCCGATAGCCGGCCGCGCGCAGGTTGTGCTGGAGGACCCTGCCTTGGCCGTGCACGTGGACCGCGCGTTGCTGGCCATGATTTTGGCCCAGTACATCGACAATGCGCGTAAGTACTCGTCGCCAGGCAGCCCCATCGCGATTGCGGCACGCAAGAGTCATTCCGAGGTGCTTATCTCAGTCCATAACTTTGGATCGACCATTCGCATCGAAGACCGCGAGCGGGTGTTCGATCGCTTCTTCCGGTCAGCCGACATGAAGGACTCCGTTCCCGGCACGGGAATAGGGCTCTCCGTCGTGCGCAAGGCGGCTGAAGCTCATCATGGGCATGTGTGGGTAATCAGCGACGACACAGAAGGAACCACTTTCTTTCTTTCTCTTCCCATTAACGCCAGGAGGAAGCCATGAATACGGAATCATCGAATGCTGGACAAGGCACAATTCTCATCGTGGACGACGACAGTTCCACGCGGCGGGCCCTGCGTGTGACGCTATCTGGAATGGGCTTCACAATTGTTGAAGCGGCCCGCGGCGAGGAGGCGCTCTCCCTGGTTCGCGTCTCCTGGTTCGACGCCGTGCTGCTCGACGTGGATATGCCGGGGATGGGCGGCGTGGAAACCTGCCGCAGTATCCGCCACGCCATTGCGCGCCTGCCCATTTTGATGCTCACTGTCATGGATAGCGAGGATGACAAGGTGCTGGCGCTCGATGCCGGCGCCGACGACTACATTACCAAGCCGTTTCAACTGCGCGAGCTGACAGCGCGACTGCGCTCCGCCGTGCGCCGCAGAAGCGCACAGGATGCCGACCGCGATGCAGCCATCCGCATTGGCGAAATTGAGCTCGATCCGGTGAAATACCGGGTGATGAAGCGGGGACGCGCCATTCATTTGACGCCAAAGGAATTTGAGGTGCTCCATTACCTGATGATGCATGCCGGCGAGCCCATTCCGCACGCGCGGCTGCTTAAGTCGGTATGGGGGCCGGAGTATGGAAATGAGCTTGAATATCTGCGAACCTTTGTCCGTCAATTGCGCAAGAAAATCGAGGACGATCCGCGCAATCCGCTGTACCTGCTGACCGATGCCTATGTCGGCTACCGGTTTAACGAACAGCCGGTTGGCGTCTAGCTGTCTTCGGCCAACAGTCGCCTCAATATCCATCGACGTCGATCACCGCCTGGGCAAAGGCCTGAGGCGCTTCCTGAGGCAGATTGTGGCCAATGCCGCCGGTGACGATCTGGTTTGCATACTTGCCGGTGAATTTCTGGCGATATGCTGACGGGTCGGCAGCGTGTGGCGCGCCATTTGCATCGCCTTCGAGGGTTATGGTGGGTACAGCGATGGCCGGAAGCTGTGCGAGCTGCTTTTCGAATTTGTCATATTGCGGTTCGCCTTCAGCCAGTCCAATTCGAAAACGATAGTTGTGAATCACGATAGCAACGTGATCTGGATTATCGAAAGATGCCGCGGTACGATCAAACGTGGCGTCGTCGAAGATCCACTTGGGCGAGGCGATCTGCCAAATGAGCTTCGCAAAATCGTGGCGGTATTCGTCATAGCCGGCGCGGCCACGCTCAGTTGCAAAGTAGAATTGGTACCACCACTGGAGCTCGGCCTTTGGCGGCAACGGCTTCTTGTTGGCTTCCGGGCTGGCGATCAGATAGCCGCTCACTGAGACGAGCGCCTTGCAGCGTTCCGGCCAGAGAATCGCTATGATGTCGGCCGTCCTTCCTCCCCAATCAAAACCGGCGAAGATCGCCTTCTGGATTTTTAGAGCATCGAGCAGATTGATGATGTCGAGGGCCACCACGTATGGCTGGCCATTGCGAAAGGTGTCACTGGAGAGAAAGCGCGTAGAGCCGTAACCGCGCAGATAGGGGACGATGACCCTATAGCCCTTCGCGGCCAGCAGCGGAGCAACATCGACGTAGCTGTAAATGTCGTAGGGCCAGCCTTGCAGAAGAATGACGGGTGGACCATCCGCCGGACCGTCTTCTGCGTATCCAACATTGAGGAGGCCGGCATTGATCTGCTTCAAGGAGCGGAACGATGTGTTCGTCCCCGGCTTGACGGCGGGCAGATCAGTTGATTGCGCGCTGCCGGAGGGTGGCTGGGCGCTTCGCGCGAGAAGTGCGCTTGATGCAAACAATGCAGTTCCAGCCGATAGTCCGCCGATTGCAAAACGCCGACGCGAGATTCCGATTTGTTCCGCGTTCTTCATAGTTCGTCTCCTTCGATTCGAATGTTTGCTTCGCTTCGCGCGGCTGACGCCGCTGTCTACTTCTGCGTTTTCATGAACTGAGTTACCAGAGCCGCAATTTCGTCTGCCTTGGTGTCAAGCGCGAAGTGACCCGCGTCGAGCACGTGTACCTGCGCGGTGGGAACGTCTTTGCGATAGCGCTCGGGCTCTCCGGGATCGAATGACAAATCGTGCTTGCCCCAGATCACCAGCAGCCTCGGTTGCGTCTTCTGCATCCAGGCCTGCCACTTCGGATAATTCTCGACATTTGTGCGGTAGTCGTAGAAAAGGTCGCTCTGAATCTGCCCCTGCCCAGGCGAGTTCAGGAAGGCATACTCATCCGTCCAGAGGTCCGGATCATACATTTCGACATCCGGATCGTCGCCGACATGCCGCGTTTTTGTTGCCGCCATCGACAGCAGATTTTTGCGCAGCGCTTCTTCGTTCGCCTGCCGGTCAGCCCAGAACGCGCGCCGTGTTACCCAGTTCACACCGAGTCCTTCATTGTGGGCCACCGCATCTTGCACAATAAGGGCTTGCACTTGCTCTGGGTGGGCCAAGGTCATGCGAAAGCCAACCGGTGCACCGTAGTCTTGCATGTAGAGCGTGTAGCGCGACAAGCCAACAGCCAGCGCAAAGTCGCGTATGACCGAAGCGATGTGGTCAAACGTATAGTCGAACTGCTTCGGATCTGGCCAGTCGCTATGGCCGAAGCCCGGATAGTCAGGCGCAACCAGATGGTAGCTGCCGGCCAGTCTGGTCAGCAGCGACTGAAACATTCGCGACGACGACGGCAGCCCGTGAAGAAAGAAAATAGTCGGCGCGTCCTTCGGCCCCGCTTCGCGGTAGAAGATAGAGAGTCCATCAACCTTTACTGTGCGATAGAAGACTGGATGTTCCATTGTTTTTTCCTCTTGCTGAGCATTCACGCCCAGGGTGGTGATGAGCACAACCGCCAATGTGGCAGTACTCGTTAAGGTGCTGAAGGCCGACTTCGAGACGTTCATATCAATCCCCATCTAGTGTGGTGAGTCTGAAGTTCATCGAAGAATAACCGCAGATTCTTCGACTCACCGCCCCCAAACTCCACCCCAAAGAGCAAAGACCGCTCTTTGGGGACCCCGGAACTGAGAAACGTTTGGGGCCCCGTTCGCTCAGAATGACAGGCTGATTTGTGATGCGAACTTTGGATTCAGGACACTAGCGAGCGACTTCGAAAATAACCTCAAGCTCCACTGGCACCCCCAGCGGCAAGCTGGCAACGCCAATCACCAGGCGCACCGCCAACTTGTCGGCGCCAAACACATCGCGAAAAAGATCCGATGCCGCATCCGCAACCCGCGGCTGATCGAAAACATCTCCCCACGTTGCCATGAACACGCCCAGCCGAACCACACGGGTAATGCGATTGAGCGATCCGAGATGCTGCCTGGCCGCTGCAAGCGCACCCAAAGCCGCTGTGCGCACCGCATCGCGCCCCATCTCGCCGTCCAACTCCTTCCCCAGCCGGCCAAGATACTTCGGCTTGTGATCCACAACAGGCAGCATGCCGCTCAAGAAGAGCAGGCTGCCTGTTTGCACCGCCTCAACGTAACTGCCGAATGGCGTTGGAGCCGCGGGAAGCTGAATGCCAAGGACCTGCAGCCGACGCTCTGCACTGTCTGGCTGCGGACCCCCGCCGGCTACCATCGGCCCACATGCGCACCGTCGTCCACGTGCAGCACCTCCCCGGTTATGTGGCTTGCTTCGGTCAGATAAACGACTGCATCGGCAATATCCTTCGCATCGGAAATGGTGCCCATCGGTGAGTGCGCTTTCATGTTGCCCTCGTGCAAAGGCGTATCCACAACACCGGGGGCAACCGCGTTGAACCGAATCCTCTGCTTTGCGAATTCGTTCGCAAGACTCAGCGTGATCGCGTCGATGCCACCTTTTGTCATCATCGGAATCGACGCGGGAACGCCGGCGATGGGGTTATCGGCCAGCGCTGCGCTGATGCTGGTGACGCTGCCACCCCTCTGTTGAACCAGCATTTGCCGCACGGCCAACTGCGTGATGAAGACAAACCCATAGAGGTTGGTAGCGACAAAGGCGCTAAGTTCCTCGGCGGTGTAGCCGGTGAACGGCTTTGAAAAATAAATGCCCGCATCGTTGACCACATGATCGATGGAGCCGAACGTATCGATTGCGGTCTTCGCCACCTCGTCCGCAGTCTCCGGAAGGCTGATGTCTCCATCAACCAGCGCGAGGTTGGCAGACGGCAAATACCCCGCCTGCGAGATCTTTCGCGAGGTCGCAAGAACGTTGTAGCCGCGCTTCAGAAACGCCTGAACGATGGCGGCGCCGATTCCCTGCGAGCCTCCGGTAACGATGACCGTTTTTCCGCTTGCCATGGTGCGCTCCTATTGTCCCCGGCAAACCCGGAGAAGTTTTTTCCCTGCCTGCCAACGGGCAAGGAACTTTTCGGTGCTCATGCCGGAATCCAATATTTTTCTTCACTCATGAGCCGAAGCGCCGCATCGCGCATGGTGACCGGATGCGGCTGAGGCTCCACTCGCTCGTCGTAGAGCCAATCGTCGATCGCCGCAGATTCTTTTTCGAGCAGGAGGATTCTTGCCGCGCCCCAGCGGTGACGAACAAACTGCGCCACCTCGGCCGTCTCGCTTGCCTTGCGATGCAGCACGAGGATTACAACTGCGTAAGCGTCGCCCGTGTGACGATACATCTCCGCGCAGGAAGCCAACTTTTCCACGAAGGCGGGAATCGACCGGAGCAGCGTGATGTGCAACTCATACAACGCAAGCGCCGCGTCGACGAGCAGAATCCGGGGTTGTTTGCTCGCGGAGACAACGAGGGACCTATCGGCTCGGCTCAATGTTGCCGCCCCGGATAATCTGGGCGGTTCCGGGGGACGTAGATCAAAGCCGCGGCGCGCAAGACTATCGGCGTGGATGGCGCCAGCGCTGGAAGAGACGCCGGAAACGAGTGTTGCGTATCTTGGCGATGAAATCATCTGAATCCTGCCCGCTTCAAAATTTCTGGGGAAGCTGCCGCACAATTGCCGCTAAGCCCTTGCTTGCAACCACGGATGCTATTGTGGCAGCGGTGTACGCAGACGCAATATCAGACGAAGGTATCGATCGATACCTTAGTGCTAACTCCATTCGCCGGCGTCTCAACGAAGACGGGGTGACGGATGAAATTGCGCGTTTGGGAATTACCTGGCCACGCGCGAAGCGGACCCAGACGGGCGCATCAGCCGGAGGCGTGCAGCAATGCCCACCAACTCTGCCAGGGATTCAGCTTTCATTTTTCGCATCATGCTGCCGCGGTGCGCTTTTACTGTAATTTCGCTGATTCCCAGTTCACTGCCCACCTGCTTGTTGGGCAGGCCGGCAACCACCAACGCCATCACTTCGCGTTCGCGGGGACTGAGGCACGAGTACCGGGTTTTAAATTCCGTGATCTCTGAGGAGCGTTGAAGCAGAGCCTTGCTGCGCACCAGGGCATTGCGAACGGCATTGAGCAGAATTTCGTCACTGAACGGTTTTGTCAGGAACTCCACGGCTCCCGCCTTCATCGCCTGCACGGTTATGGGAATATCTCCGTGGCCGGTGATGAAGATGATCGGCATCTCATGCCGTTCCACCGCAACGCGCTTCTGCAGATCGAGACCGTTGAGCCCCGGAAGAGAGACGTCAAGCACCAGGCAACTTGGAACCGCTGCCGGCGGGCGGCCGAGAAAATCCTGCGCGGAAACAAACGTCTCCACGTTGAACCCCTCATGGCGAAGCAAGAGTTCGAGCGACTCGCGAACCGAGACGTCGTCATCGACGACGAGAACAATTGACGGGCTCTCTGGCATGGGCAACGCCTCACTCCAAAATCAGGTGCATTCGCATTGAGCTATTTTAAATCTGCAACAAAACTCCATGGACAGCGATCATTTGGAGCCGAGCGCTGAATTCAGTGCCTCAAGCATCGCGACATCACTGAACGGCTTGAGCAAACATGCAACGGCTCCCTGCTCAATTAACCGCGACCCCAAATCGCTGTCGCGCTGCCCGGTGATGAAGATAATGGGAATCTTGATCTTGCGACGATTCAATTCCCCTTGCAATTCGGGCCCGCACATTCCCGGCATGGCAACGTCAAGGATCAAGCACTGGGTTTGCGCGAATCTGTCGGAGGCAAGAAACTCTTCGGCGGAAGAGAACGTCTGCGACGCAAAGCCGAATTCCCTGAGCAGGTCTGGCAGCGATTCGCGCACCGACTCATCATCATCAACGATTGAAACAAGTGAAAGTGAACTCATCATGGATATCTCAGTCCGCACTTAATAACAGATTTTCTCAACGCGGAGGACCGTGCATTTTTCTCCCGCATCGATTGGCAAAGCCGGCGTGCTCTCTCCGATGTGCCGCTCACAACGTTCGGGACTGCCCATCAACAATGCGACTGAGTCTGCGGCCACGGAGTCTCTCCCTGGCAACACCCCACTTCAAGATCATCTGCCCTGCAGCCAGAGGCGTCTATTGTACTTAAGTATTGGTTACCGACTAAAGGCACGCACCCCCAAGTCGTTCTTCCTGAGCGGGTTTTCGTTCTCGATGGAAGATGCGAAGGAGTGTAGCTGAAAGACGAAACCGTACGAAAGTATTGATCGATACTTTCGTCCAATGGCTTCGTTTCTGCGCTTCAGGCTTAATCACAGCAGTTGACGCGGGGTTTGATTCAGGTGACTGCCTCACGCCCGCGGCACGGGGTCTTCTTCAAAACTTCCGAGCTTCTTTTGGGGCTCGCATTCAAGGAGGTCAGCAATGGAATTGTGCTCCAGTCCCGCGTTTCATGGAATAAACAACGAGGAAGATTCTCCCAGCCGTGACTTGGAACTGGTTGCCGCGGCGAGGCTGGGATCGAATGCCGCATTCGAAGAGCTACAGAGCCGTTACTCAAGCCGGCTTTATTGGCGAATTCATTCGATCACCAAAAACCGCGAAGACGCGGAGGACGTGTTGCAGGAGACATTTCTTCGTGCGTATACGGCACTTGATTCGTTTGAAGGAAGATCTCAATTCGCCACCTGGATCACGAGGATCGCCATCAATTCCGCGCTGATGGTGCTGCGCAGGCGCCGGCATCGCCCCGAAGTCTCATTCGAACTGGCTTCAGAGTGCGGCGAGACCGCGGCGAAGATCGATGTTCGGGACACCGCATTGAACCCGGAGCAGCATTACGATCTGCGCCAAAGGTCTGAGATAGCGCTGCGCGCAATTGGCAAGCTCAACATCAAGCTTCGTACGCCGATGGCAACGTGGATCAAGCAGGATTGTTCCATCAAAGAGGTGGCTCGGACTCTCGACCTGCCCATGGCGACGGTGAAGTCAAGGCTGCATCGCGCGCGTAAACGGCTCACGCGCTCGACCGTGTTCAATGGGCGCGTTCAGGCCGGCGACCGGGCTGTGGCGGGATGAACTGCCATGCACGGGGCGCACCCGCCCGAGATGCGGCCGTGCGCCAATCAGGATTCTCGTTGAGGGCTGGACTCGTGCCCGCAGGGAATTGAGAATGCAAAGGTGGCGCCTGGCCCCTGGTTCGCCGTGGCCCACAGGCGTCCGCGATTGGCTTCAATAATGGAGCGGCTCACAGAGAGCCCCACCCCCATGCCGTCTGTCTTTGTGGTGTAAAACGAATCGAACATTTTTTCGGCAACTTCAGGCGCAATGCCAACGCCGGAGTCCTGAACCGAAAGACGCACCTGGTCGCCTTCCAGCTCGGTTCTAAGCACCACTTGCCGGGGCCTGTCTTCAACGCCGCTCATCGCGTCGGACGCGTTGCGGAGGAGATTCAAAATGACCTGCTGAAGTTGAACGCGATCGCCGTTGACCGCCGGCAGATGCTCGCTGAAGTCATGCCTTAGAATTACGTTGTTTCTTTCAAGTTCGCCTGACAGCAGCGCTATAACTTCGCGAGCCGCTTCATTCAGATCGAGCGGGGCGACCTCGATTTGTTTTTTGCTGAACAGCGTCCGCAGCCGAGCAATCACTTCTGAAGCGCGATTGGCATCGCGAATGGTCCGTTGCGCGGTTTCTCTCGCGCCATCGATATTCGGAAGATCGCCCTTTAGCATGCGAAGGCAAGTGTTCGCATTGGTGATGATGCCCGATAGCGGCTGGCTGACCTCATGCGTGATGGATGCGGTCAACTGTCCCATGGTCATGACCCGCATCATTCTTGAGAGTTCCGCATGGGTGCTGCGCAATTCTTCTTCGGCGCGCTTCTTTTCAGAAATATCCCGAATAAATCCGGTGAAAACTCTTTGCTGATCGGCAATCATCTCTCCGAATGAGACCTCTGCCGGGAACTCCTCGCCGTTCGCCCGCTTTGCGGTCATCTCGGTTCCCTGCCAGTTCAGTTGTCTCGCGCCGGTTTCAAGATAGCGTTTGAAGCCCTTCTCATGGAGCCCACTCATTGTCCCCGGCATGAGAACGGTGAGAGGTTTGCCAATAAGCTCTTCCGGGTCGTAACCAAATATCCGCCTGGTTGCGGGGTTCGCAAGAATGATTGTGCCGCTTTCGTCGATACTCACCACCGCGTCGCTGGCTGTTTCAACCACAACCCGGTGTCTCGCCTCGCTGCGCCTGAGTTCGTCTTCGGCACGCTTTCTATCGTCAATTTCCGTTAAGAGAAAGTACCATCGTACGATTTGTCTCTGCAGGTCACGAAGAGGAAGCCCGCGCACGTTTAACCATCGGTAGACACCATCGAAACGACGAACTCGTATTGCTTCATAATCAACTGGCTCTCCTGCGGCGAAAGATCGCCCAAAAGCCTGAAGGTACGCCGGGCGATCGTCGGGGTGAATGCTGTCGTCTACGGCCCATTGGCGACACTCTTCCAGCGTTCTTCCAAAGTAGTCCAAAAGCGGCTGGCTGACCCGCTCAAGCTCGCCGTTCTTGCTCAAGACTGCAATCATGCCGGGAATGCTGTCCACGATTAAGCGAGATTGGCGCTCGCTTTCGCGCAGCGCTTCCTCGGCGCGCTTCTGATCGTCGATGTCGGTTATAAGCAGGTACCAGCGAACAATATCCCCGTTTCTATCGCGAAGCGGAGAACCTCTATCCTGGAGCCAGCGATAGACACCGTCCGCTCGCTTAAAGCGCGCGGGGAACTCATAGGGACGGCCAGTGGCAATCGCTCGGGTAAAGGCTTCGATAACGCCAGGCAGATCCTCAGGGTGAATCGTGTCGTTCGTTCCCCACTCATTGAGTTCCTCGATAGTCTTACCGAAGAATTTCAAGGCCTGGCGGCTGACCATTTCCAGATTCCCAGTGGGCGATGTCAGCCCAACCATGCCGGGAATGCTGTCCACGATTAAACGTGCTTCATACTCACTTTCGCGCAACGCTTCCTCGGCACGCTTTCTATCGTCAATTTCTGTCAAGAGGAAGTACCATGGGACGATTTGCCCTTCCCGGTCACGAAGCGGAAGCCCGCGCATGTTCAACCATCGGTAGACGCCATCGAACCGGCGAATTCGTGCTGCATCGTATTCAACTGCGTCTCCCGCGGCGAAAGCTCGCCCAAAAGCCTGAAGGTAACCAGGGCGATCGTCGGAGTGAATTGTTTCGTCTACAGCCCACTGACGCAATTCTTCCAGCGGCTTTCCAAGGTAATCCAAAAGCGGCTGGTTGACCCGCTCAACCTCGCCGCTCGCGTCTAAAACTGCGATCAGGCCGGGGATGCTGTCCACAATTAAGCGAGATTCGTACTCGCTTTCGCGCAACGCTTCTTCTGCGCGCTTGCGGTCTTCGATGTCAGTCAGCAGAAAATACCAGCCCGCTACTTCACCGTCCACACTGCGATAGGGAAGGCTGCGTGCCTGGAACCAGCGATGCACCCCGTCGGCTCGGCGATAACGGAGTTCGCTGTCGAATGGCGTGCCAGTCTTGAAAGAATGGGTGATTTCAGCTGTCACCCGCGGCAGATCATCCGGATGAACCACACCGCTGGTTGACCAGGAGTTGATTTCTTCGGTTGTCTTTCCGAAGTACGTCAGGAGTTGTCGATTGGCAAGTTCCATCATCCCGTTCGAGTTAGCTTTCGACACAAGTCCTGGAATCGTGTCGAGGGTTTGACGAAGACTGATCTCACTCGCCCGCAGGGCTTCCTCGGCGCGCTTGCGGTCTTCAATATCAGTCATCAGGGCGGACCAGCCCGTGATTCTGCCGTCTGAATCACGCATGGGCAGGTTGCGAGCCTGGAACCATCGATAAACGCCATCGGCCCGGCGACAGCGAAACTCAAAATCGTAGGGAGTCCCGGTTGTCATCGAACGCGTATGATGCTCGATCACGTGGGCCAGGTCATCCGGATGGATCGCATCGCTGGCCATCCAGGCGTTTATCTCATCGAGCGTCTTTCCGAAATACTTCAGTAGTTGCTGATTGGCGAGCTCAATTCGGCCCGCCGGACTCAAGGTACACACAAGCCCGGGAATACTGTCGAGAACCTTGCGTAAGTCGTTTTCGCTCGCTTGCAGGGCCTCCTCGGCGCGCTTTCGGTCGTCGATATCGGTGATAAGACCAAACCAGCGGATTATGCTGCCTTCCGAGTCTCGCACAGGAAGAATGCGAGTCTGGGACCACCGAAATAGGTCATCGGCGCGGCGATAGCGGAGTTCACTGTCAAAGGGAGTTCCTGTTGTCATTGCATGCGTAAGTTCCTCGATCACGCGAGGAAGATCCTCTGCGTGCATGGCACCGTTGGTTCCCCATGAGTTCAACTCCTCAAGCGTCATGCCGAAGAATTCCAGGAGCCTTCGATTGGCAAGGTCAATCTGGCCGGCCGGATTCAGTGTGCATACAAGCCCAGGAATACCGTCGAGAATCTGACGGAGGTTGGTCACGCTCGCTCGAAGCGCATCTTCGGCTCGTTTCTGGTCGTCGATGTCGGTTGTGGTTCCGACGAATCTGAGTACCTTCCCTTCTGCATCGCGCAAGACCACTGCTTGATTGAGATGCCAGCGATAGGTCCCATCCAGAGC
>JBEKEQ010000083.1:0-18377 GCA_050013735.1 Occallatibacter sp. | reverse complement strand
GGCTGACCCGGCTCATTGGCCCAATGCGTCCATTGGCGTATTGACCTAAAACCGCGGTGGTCGCAATGTATTCAAGATCGCGGTTCCCCTTTGCTTTCGATACGGCTCGCCCGGCGGAAATGCGCCCGCGACGCCTGTGAAGAAGTTGCGTGCCGTATCGAGCGCCGGGCGGAGGGCCACACCGCTGCAGTCTGTTCCGAGGGCGAGTTGCGCATTTGCCAGGGATTCACGCGAAGAGCCTGGAGGATGGGATGGCCAATCCGATGACGGCGGCCGATCTGATGGAGCTCGGGCTATGCCGCCGCGAATCAGAGGTGCTGGTCTTGGTGGGCCGGGGAAAGACCAACGCTGAAATTGGGGCTACGTTGAACATCAGCCCGCGCACGGTGAAGAAGCACCTGGAGCGCGTCTTTCGCAAACTGGAAGTGAGAACCCGTACGGCCGCGGTCTATATTGCATCTGAAAGTCTCACCCACCCGCGCGCCCCTGGGATAGAATCGAGCCTTACGCACTGAGCCCACAAAACCTGGAAATCACTCGCGCAAACAGGATCGATCACCTGATTCTTCTGCCTCCACGGCCCCATCGTTCTTCGCAAATGCAAGCGTCGCCGGCGCGCTGAAATCCCTTCTTCGGCGGGTGCTGCGCGGGAGAGTTCGATACGCCCAAAGGCGTATTGACGATGGGTTCCCGCGCGCTCACAGTACTTCCAACTTCAGTTTCGCAATTTTTCGGAGGCTCCCGTGACCCGGAAGAGTTATGTCCGTTCTGGTCTTAGGACCAGTGTGCTTGCTGTCCTTTTTGCCGTCACATCGATTGCTGCTTTGATCCTTTCCGGATGCGGTGGGAGCGCCGCCCCAATCAGCGTTGCGGTCACCGCGTCGGTGACCACTGTGGATGGGGCGGATGCCGTGAAGCTTACGGCAACTGTAACCAACGACCAGAACAACGCCGGAGTGACATGGAGCGTAACCGGGGGGGGAACGCTTTCCAACGAGACGGTCACGTCGGCAACCTATACGGCGCCGGCAGCCGGCAGTTCGGCGCAGACCATCACTATCACGGCGACCTCGGTGGCCAACACGGCGGAAAGCGGCACGGTAACGATCACCATACCGGCGATGCTCGCCATTACTTCGACGGGCGGAGCCGGCGGGAACCTGGCGGGCCAGGTGGGCACGGCCTACTCCGTGCAGCTTTCCGGGTCGGGCGGCATTGCTCCTTATACATGGAAGATCACCAGCGGCGCACTGCCGTCGTGCCTTTCGATGACTTCAGGAGGACTGATCGCGGGTACGCCGATGGCCTCGTGCTCGGGGTCGTACACGATTACTTTTGAGGTGACTGACTCTGGAACGCCCACCGCACTGAGCGGGTTATTGCAACTGACGCTGGTGATCGCCGCTGCTCAGCCTATCACCTTTACGGGTGTGATGCCTTCAACCGCAATCTGCAAGACGGCCTATATGGGCAGCGCCGCGGCCATGGGTGGAGCGGGCCTGCTGTCGTACAGCGCCACAGGCCTGCCCATATGGGCGACCGTCGATCCGAACAGCGGCTCGGTTTCCGGAACGCCGACGCAAGCCGGCAAATCCACCTTTACAGTGACTGCCTCTGACGCTTTCGGTGATACGGCGAATTCCCCGCAGTACACCATCACCGTCAGCTATCCTGCCCTCACCATCACCCCGTCGGGTGGAGCCCTCCCCGTGGCTTATGCCGGTTCGGCATACTCCACCACGCTCACGCCGGGCGGCGGCAATTGGGAAGGCTACTCCTGGTCAGCCGTGGGGCTGCCTTCCTGGCTCAGCATCGCGGCTTCAACGGGAGTTCTTTCCGGCAAGCCTACTGCGGCCGCATCAGCCGTCAGCTTCACAGTGAAACTGGCCGATTCCTACGGCGATACGCAGTCCGAGACCTTCTCAGTGACTGTGGATCCGGGCGTGAGCATTGCGCCATCGGGCGGAGCTTTGCCCGCGGCCTATGCCAATTCGGCTTATTCCACCGCCCTGGCGGCCTCGGGCGGCAGCGGGACGGGGTATAGCTGGTCGGCCACCGGCTTGCCTGCGTGGCTAAGCATTTCCTCCACCACCGGCGTCCTTACCGGCACGCCCACTGCGGCTTCAACCGCCGCCAGCTTCACGGTGAAGGCCTCAGACTCGTTGGGCAACACGGGGAGTGCAACCTACTCTGTGACCGTGGATGCGGGCATCAGCATCACGCTCGCCGGCGGAGCGCTGCCCGCAGCCTATGCCAATGCTCCATACTCAACCACTCTGGTGGCTACCGGAGGCAGCGGGACCGGGTATGCCTGGTCGGCCACCGGGCTGCCCTTGTGGCTGAGCATCAACTCGACCACGGGTGCGCTAACGGGAACGCCGACAGCGGCCGCATCTGCAGTGAGCTTCACGGTGAAGGTGACCGATTCGGCCAGCAACACGCAAACCGGCAACTATTCGGTGACCGTGAATGCCGGCGTCGGGATCACGCCTTCGGGCGGGGCTTTGCCGGTGGCCTACGTTGGCTCGACCTACTCGGAGACGCTGACGGCTGCAGGCGGCAGCGGAAACGGTTTTAAATTCGCTGTAGCCAGCGGCTCCTCGCTTCCATCGTGGCTAACCCTGTCGCAGGCCGGTGTTTTGTCCGGTACGCCGACCGCGGCGGCAACTGCTGCCAGCTTTACGGTAAAGGTGACCGATTCGGCAAGTAACACTGGCAGTGCAACCTTCTCAGTGACCGTGGATGCGGGGGTCAGTATTTCCCCGTCGGGCGGGGCACTGGCGACGGCATACGTTGGTTCGCTTTATTCGGCGACGCTGACTGCCTCAGGCGGGAGCGGGTCTGGTTACACCTGGTCGGCTACCGGGCTGCCCGCATGGCTGAGCATCTCGCCGACTACCGGCGCTCTGACGGGCACACCCACTGCGACGGCATCGTCGGTGAGCTTCACGGTGAAGGTAACCGACTCGGCTCACAACACGGCCAGCGGCACGTATTCGGTGACCGTCGATGCCGGCATCAGCATTACCCCCTCGGGCGGAGCTTTGCCCGTGGCTTACGCCAACGCGCCTTACTCAACGACGCTTGTAGCTAGCGGCGGGAGCGGCACCGGGTATGCCTGGTCGGCCACCGGGCTGCCTTCATGGCTGAGCATCAATTCGACCACGGGCGCGCTGACCGGCACGCCTACCACGGCTGCATCCTCGGTGAGCTTCACCGTGAAGGTGACCGATTCAGCCAACAGCAGCGCCAGTGGATCCTACTGGGTGACCGTGAAACCGGGCATCAGCATCAGTCCCTCGGCAGGGAACCTGCCCACGGCCTACGTGGATTCGGCGTACTCGACCATGTTGTCGGCATCGGGCGGCACCGGGACCGGTGACGCGTTTACGGCCACCGGGCTGCCTCCAGGGCTCAGCATTTTGGGATCCGGACCCTCCGCCGAAATCTCCGGCACGCCGACCTCAAATAATGGAAGTCCCTACACGGTTATGGTGACGGTAACCGACTCAGCGGGCAACGCCGCTACCACCAAGTACTCGATGACCGTGAATCCAGCCGTCAGCATTACGCCTTCCAGCGGAAGCCTGGCCACGGCCTACGTTGGCTCGGCCTACTCTGTCACGCCCACTGCCTCCGGCGGCAGCGGCACAGGTTATTCGTGGTCGGCCACCGGCCTGCCCTCCTGGCTAAAAATCAATTCCACCACCGGTGCTCTCACCGGCACGCCGGCCGCGGTTGCATCCGCGGTCAACTTCACGGTGAACGTGACCGATTCGGCTCACAACTCCGCAAGCGCGAACTACTCGATCACCGTGAATGCGGGCATCACCATCGCGCCCTCAGGCGGCACATTAACGGCCGGGTATGCCGGCACGGCATACTCCACCACGCTCACCCCATCGGGCGGCAGCGGCCAGAACTATGCCTGGACTGTCACGGCGGGCGGCAGCCAGCTTACGGCGCTCGGCTTGACCTTCAACACCGCCACTGGTGTGCTTTCCGGAGCCACGCCTGTCGCCGGAAACGCTACCTTCACTGCGCAGGTGACCGATTCGGTGGGCAACACCCAATCTGGAACTTACACATTAACAATCGAAGCTAAATTGGGGATCAGCACCACCAGCCCGCTGCCTTCCGGCGTTGCGACGACAAACTATTCCGACACTCTGAATGCAACCGGCGGCACCGGCGCGGGGACATACACCTGGACGGTAACCTCAGGCGCGACAGGAACAAACAGCCTGCAGTCGGTGGGCTTGAGCCTGAGCAGCGCAGGCGTGCTTTCGGGCACGACTTCGACACTGGTTGCGGGAACCGCGACCTTCGGAGTCCAAGTGGCCGATATTGCCAGCCATACCGCAACCGCAACCTTCACAGTGACGATCAACGCCTCGCTTTACATCACCACTACAAGCTTGCCCAACGCGACCACTGGAATGGCATACTTGCAGACGCTCATGGCCTCGGGCGGCACGGGCGGCAATAGCTGGTCGGTTGCTTCCGGCGCAACCGGGACAAACAGCTTGCAGTCCGTGGGCCTGAGCCTGTCCAGCGCGGGCGTGCTTTCCGGCACGGCGACGGGACTGGTGGCCGGAAGCGCAACCTTTACGGCCAAGGTGACGGACAATAACACCCCCGCGGATGTGGCGACGCAGCAGCTGACGGTTAATGTCTACAACCCGCTGACGCTGCCGGCCTCCAGCGCGCTGGCCGGCGCCACGACAAACCAGCTCTACAACGCGGTCATCGCCGCCTCCGGTGGCAGCGGATCGGGCTATGTGTTCTCGATTAATGGTGTCCAGGTGCCCACTACAGGCGCTGCCGTCCTTATCGCGGATGGCATTTCGGTTTCAAACAATGGCGGAAGCACGCTAAGCGTCACCGGAACACCCACCCTGACGCAATCGGTGACGATCACCAACGTTACAGTCAAGGACGGCATAGGGGACACGGCCGGCCCGGACACGTATACCGTCGCCGTTAAACCGCCCACGCCACTCCAGTTGCAAGCGCCGGGCGCACTGGCCGGAGCCACCACCAACCAGCTCTATGGCGCTTCGATCAACGCCTCCGGCGGCAGCGGTTCGGGCTATGTGTTCTCGATCAACGGTGTCCAGGTGCCCACCACAGGCGCTGCCGTCCTCATCGCAGACAGCATCTCGGTATCGAACAATGGCAGCAGCACGCTGAGCGTGAGCGGAACGCCCACCATGACGCAGACAGTGACCATTGCCAGCGTCACGGTGAAGGACGGCGCGGGCGACAATGCCGGTCCCGACACGTATACCATTGTGGTGAGCCCGCCGACACCGCTGACGTTGCCCAACTCCCAGTCGTTGCCGGGGGCGACAATCAACGAGGTCTATGGCACGCAGATCAATGCCAACGGCGGCAGCGGTTCGGGCTACGTGTTTACGGTAAACGGCACCCAGATCCCTACCAACAATTCCCAGGTCCTGATTTCAGATAGCATCTCGGTCTCCAACGACGGGAGCGCCACGCTGAGCACCAACGGTACTCCCGCCAACGTGGGCACAGTGTCCCTGACCAACGTCACGGTCAAGGACAGTGCGAACGACTCGGCTGGTCCGGACACGTATACCATCGCCGTTATTGCCCCCGGCGCGGAGGTGAGCGGCAAAATCAGTCTCAACATTTGCGGCAACAACGGAAATCAGCCTGGTGTAACGGTTGCCATCAGCGCTCCCGGGTTTACCACGCTGACCACCACCACCGACAACAACGGAAACTTCTCATTCCCCACAGTTCCCAGCAGCGCAAATCCCTACACCATTACTCCGTCCATCTCCGGTCCGGCCGCGGCCTTTTATCCCGCCACACAGAGCGTGATGGTGAACGGCACCCCGGCGACCGCCAACTTCAACGCCACACTGGGTTATACGGTGAGCGGCTCGGTAAGTTACAGCGGGTCGAAGACCGGGCAGATCTACCTGTCCCTTCAGAATGGTTGCGGGGGCTCGCTCTCTTCGGGCACCAGCATCTCCGCGGCGGGGTCCTACACCATCCGCGGCGTACCGCCAGGCAACTACACCTTGCAGGCGTGGATGGACAACGTGGGCTTCGGCACTCAGAATGCCACCAATCCCACGGGCAGCAACTCCAACCAGAGCGTTTCCGGCATCAGTGGAAACTTGAGCGGGGTCAACGTGTCGCTGATCGATCCGGCGGCCATCGCTCTCAGCACTGCGCCCACCATCCAAACGGTGGCCGCAGTCGACGGCCTATCCACTCAAGGCGCCTTTATCGAGTATGGGCCCATCACGAATAGCAACAACTTGGAGATGGCTACCTCGTACACCGTCGAGTGGAGCACCAGTTCCGGGTTTACCGGAACGCCGGGGAGCAAGACCTTCCCGGCAACCGGTCCAAACACTCCCAAAATAATAGGCATAACCGGACTTTCGGCGGGAAGCACATATTACTTCCGCATCCAGGGCACATCCGGCAGCTCGACCAGCGCCTGGTCGGTTTATGGCGGAAGCACCCCCACGGGCGTCAAGATCGCCGCACCCGTGGCTGCCAATACAGTCGCCGGCACGGTTACTTTCAGTCAGACAGCCACCGGGCCGCTTTATGTGGGCTTCATGAATCCGAACACGGGCAGCATCAATGTCACGGCCGTCGGAAGCCAAGCCAGTCCTCCCACAAGCCCGGCAAGCTACTCAGTCCAGGTCCCCAGCGGCAACGGCTACTACTTCTTTGCCATCATTGACCAGGCCAATACCGGCCTGTTGGTTTCGGGCTTCGGCTCCATTCCCAATTTCAACGAGGAAGCCGGCCCGCCGGTCGTGAACATCGCCGGCAACATCAACGACGAAGACACCACGCTGCTCAGCGGATTCAGTTCGGCCACGCTGCGCACCTCGAGTTCGCAGACGGCCAACAACGGCGTCACCACCACCAATTACGCGCTCGGATTCCACATCTCCGGCATCCAGAAGCTGCCGGTCGCGGTTGCTCTTGTAAATCCCTCCACTCCCGACCTGGTGATTCCCATGGACATTGCGGCGTCAGTGAATGACGGAGGCAACCCCGAGTTCAGCTTCTGGCCCAACATCTACACCGACGTGCCCAAGACGACCGACTCCTACAGCCTGCAGATCACCTACAGTGACGGAACCTCCGAGACCCTTGCTGTCTCGCCCACCGCGGTGCTAAGCGCATTCCCCACCCTCGTTTCGCCCGCGCCAAACTCGACCGGTGTGAACGAGACGCCCAACTTCAGCTGGACCGACCCGGCCAATGCCGGCAATTACGTTTATCAGTTCACGCTGTCGGGTCCAGGCGGAGGCGGCACCACCTGGCAGATTCCGCCAGACGACTCCTCCTCGAACGGCTTTGCCAGCAGCATCACGTCCATTACCTGGAACCAGGACCCGACCAACACGGGAGACCTGCCGTCGCCATCGACCCTGACCACCGGAACGACCTACAACTGGTCGGTTCAAGCCGAGGACGCCAACGGCAACACCGCCCAGGCGCAGACGAGTTTCACCACCAGCGGTTATGCGCCGTTGACGTTCAGCCCGTGCGGAACGCCCTCCGCCACCATCAACCAACCGTTCAACTGGTGCCTCAACGTAAACGGCGGCGACGAGACCAACTACACATGGACGGTAAACAGCGTCCAGGTGAGCAACAGCAGCAACATATCTGTCAGCATCCCCAACGGCGACGGACTGACGGCCAACAACACCTTCGGCAACACGTTGTCGTTCAGCGGCACGCCTGCTGCGGCCGCAACGGTGACGCTCAACATCTCGGTGCTGGATAACGGGACCAACGAGACCGCCTCGGCCACGTATACCGTCAATGTTATTAACCCCAACGCCGCCTATCCCGTCGGCGGCACGGTAACCTACGGCGGCTCGAAGGCCGGTTGGGTCTACCTGCAACTGCAGAGCACAAGCTGCAATGGCAATGGCTGCGGCATCCAGTTGGGCACGGCAGTTCCCGGAGTCACATCCAGTACGCCAGGATCTTTCATTATCCATGGCGTTTCGCCAGGAACCTACACTGTGCAGGCCTACATGGACAATCTGGGCTATGGCGCCGAGAACGCGTCCAACCCCACAGGCAGCAGCCAGAGCTTTACCGTTACCGACGGAACCGTCAGCGGCATCAGTATCACGCTCACTGACCCACCGGCGGTGAGCCTTGGGTCGGCATCCCCAACCTGGGACGGCGAAAGAGGTATGGGCGCATTCAACAATGGCGCCTTCGTCACCTTCGATCCGATCGTCAACAACAACGGCATCGAAGAGCCCATGGCTTACACCGTTGAATGGAGCACGGGTGCCTCGTTTGACACGGTCACCGGCAGCCAGTGCTTCCCGGCCGTCGGCGGCGAAAACCCGTGGCTCGTCAGCGGAGTTCCCAACGGCGGTCCCTACTACTTCCGCGCGGCGGGAATGACCGCGGCCTGCGGTTCGTCAATCACTGGCCTCACCTGGTCCGCGGCTTCCCCCGCCATGACCATTGGCGCGCCCAGCACCGGCAACACGGTTAAAGGTTCGGTAACCTTCAGCGGCACTGCAACCGGGCCGCTGTATGTCGGCTTCTTCAACACCAGCACCGGTGAAATCTATGCCGATGTGGTCGGAAGTAAAACCAGCCCGCCCATCAGCGGGGTATCGTACACGGTCCTGGTTCCCAGTGCCCCCAGTTACCACTTATTCGGGCTGATCGACCAGAAAAGCGACGGCCTGATGGTTCCCGGAGATATTTCCAATACGAATAATCAAAACATGACGTCAATCGACATTTCGGCCAACACGACGGAAAACCTTGACCTGACGCCTTACAGCGCCGGCGAGATTCTCTACGTGCGGACGGACGGTAACCAACAGACCAACCTGAGCGGCGCCACCACCACCTTCTACCAACTCGATTTGCGGGTTACCGGTTTGTATAACCTGCCCGCGGAAGTCGAGCTCAAATCGGGGCCCGGCTATCTGAATATCCCAGCGGACGTCGCCACTGAAGCCTTCAACGGCTACACGGACGAGTTCGACTACTGGCCCAACCTCAATGGCAACACCCCCTCCACCAATGACGTCTACTCCTTCGCAATTACCAACACAGATGGGTCCACGAACACATTGAGCGGCTCGCCTACGGCCGTTCTCAGCGCCTATGCCACCGGACTGTCGCCCACCTGGAACACCAGCGGGGTGAGCGCGACTCCCACATTCACATGGAACTATCCCGCGAACGCCGGCAACTACGGCTACATCTTCCAGTTGCAGGACTCGAACAACAACACTGTTTGGAGCATTCCTCCGCAACACTCCGGCACCAACGGCTTCTCCAGCAGTATTCCGTCGTCGATCACCTGGGGCGTGGATCCAACAAACTCGGGTGATCTGCCGTCGGTGTCCAGCCTGAATCCCAACTCGACATACACCTGGTCGATTCAGGTTTCTGACAGCAATCAGGATGAGGCAATCACGCAAGTGAGCTTCCAAACGGCTGAGGCTCCCCTATCGCTGCCTTCGGGCAGCCCTCTGGGATCGGCGTTGGTCAACACGCCGTACGCGGGATCGCTCAACGCATCGGGCGGCAGCGGCAGCTATGCCTTCACAGTGAACGGCTACACTGTGCCCACGGACAACACTTCTGTGAGCATCGGCCTCGATAATCTGCTCGCATCCAACAGCGGCGGAAACACGCTCTTCATCACCGGAACGCCCACCAGCATCGCCACTTTGTCGGTGCCCGTGACCGTGGAAGACAGTTCGAACACCAGCAGCACTGCTTCGCAAACCTATTCATTGCCCGTCGTCGCTGGCCCCAATGGCGCCAACAACGGCAACCTCAAGGGGACCTACGTCTGCAAGACGGAAGGCTACTACGACGATGGAGCGCGCTGGGCCACACTTTCCAGCGTAGTTCTTGACGGCAAAGGCGCCATCAAGAGCGGCGCATTCGACAACAACAGCCGTGATAACTCGAATGGAGCGACCACGGGCACACTCAGCGGCACCTACGCCATTGGCTCGGACAACAACGGCCTGCTCACTCTGAACGGCGCTTACACCTCGGGTAACACGGGATCATTTGCGCAGCAATCCTGGGCGCTTGCGCTCACCAACCTTGGCGAGCCCACCAACCCGGCGCAGGAGTTCCGCATGATCGAAGCCGATGATGTGGGCTCAAACCCATCCGGCTCCACCGGCTCTGCCGATTGCTACCTGGCCACCACCAGCGCCTTTGACGTCGCCACTGTCAGCGGCAACGGCTTTGCATTCGGAATGCAGGGCGAAGACGGCAGCGGCACTCCAAAGGCCTATGTAGGCCGCCTCACCGACTCTACGGAAAGCAACACCGGTGGAACCGGAGGCGTAGCCGGTGGACCCATCACTACCGCTCAACTGGACGGAATGCGCCTGGATCAGAGTGGCGACGACGGTGCGGCCTTCAACGGCACCTACACCGTGCCGACTACTACCGGCCGCTATACACTCACCCTCACTAAATCCGGCAGTTCCGACTCCATCACCATTGCCGCTTACGTCATCGACGCCAATCGCATGTTCCTGCTTGAAATAGCCGGAGACACAGGCGTGCTGGCTGGCGACATGCGCACGCAACAGCAAACCTCCTACACTGACGCGAACTTCAACGGCGCGTTCGTTTGGTACCAGCAGTCTTTCCTGGGCGAGAGCAATGGCAGCCCCACGGGTTACAAATCCGCAATCGATCAGGGAAGCGTCAGCGCCGGCGCAATGACCCTCAACCAGAGTTATTCCGACAACAATGGCATCTACAGCGACGGCAGCGATAACAGCCAGTCTCTCGCGCTGCCAGCGTTTGATTCCACCAATCCAGGCCGTCTCGTGCTCCCATTCAGCAGCAGCGAAACGGGCTACCTGTACTTCTTCAATAACAACTCCGCCCTTTACCTGGATTTGAACGGCGCCAAAAACGACCTGCAATGGGGCTGGTTCCTGCCGCAGACGCAAACCACCTTCACCGACGCAGCTGTGGCCGGAAACTATCTGTTTGGCAAGCTGCCAAGGCTGGAAGGTGGATCAAATCAAAACGACGCGGTGGGAGAATTTGACCTGGCCACCAACGGCAATGTAACTGGCGACAGCTCGAGCGCAGGCGAACAATACTTCGTTTACGATCAAACGGGGACCTTCGGCACCGTCACCTGGGATCCGAGCGCACCCGCAAACTCCGGCGCCTTCCTCATCGGAAGCGGCAACAAGGGATTCAGTTGCGTGGTCATCTCCGCGACGGAGTCCGTCTGCCTGCAAAACGGCGCCAGCACAGCAGACATGATGCTCATGCAGCAATAAAAGCCAATACCTAACCAGAGGCCCCGCGGCAAAAGCGGGGCCTCATCTATAGCTTGTTCCCACCCTCAACGCATATGCCTGCTGCGGCTCATTGCCCACCACGGCAATTCGCGCCGGCTGCTACCTAAGTATCGATCTATACCTTCGTCTGATGGATTCGCCGCCGGACTTCTGCTGTGATCGGCTCGTTGCACCCGACCAGGTTGGCACCGGCTGGAGGAAAGTCAGGCTTCGTGAGGATCAATCATTAACGCGGCGGGAAGGCCGGTGATCGCGGTACTTCGGCAGGTATTTCCCTCGCAGACTTGGGGGTATCAGATTTAATATCGGCCAAGATGCGCGCGAGCCGACAATGCGCCATCAAAGATTAAACGAAATCGAACGGATCGTAGAAACGCGAGGTCAGAATGTTGAAGAAGCCAGCAGAGAAGCCGCGGTCAAAGCGGAAAACGGCGTCGGACAAAACCGTAGCCAGGAAGAAGGCGCCGACGAAAATCGCAGTCGCCGAAGTCGTTGACAAGACGCTATTGAGCGAAGGCGGACCGCCGAGTTCGCTGGAACTTTCGCGTGAGGTCTCGGGTTTGGAATCAGGAGATTTGGAGGGCTTATCGAACGTCGAGAGTGCGGATTCTGAAAGTGTTGACGAGTTGTTGGAGGAAGGAAACGCTTTCGAGGCGGGGGGGGTGTGGGGCGTCGAATACTCTAGAGAACGCGAGGGGAAGGAAGTTCGCACGCGCGAAGTGCCCGAAGACGATGTGCCCGGCGAGTATTTGGACGAACAGTGAGGGAGTCGCGGCGTATGGACGCTGACTTATGAACGCCCCTTTCGCGTCGGCTGACTTCAAGGTCGATTCGACTTCGATGTAAGCCCCCATCCGTTTTTCGGACAAGTGAGTTTTTCATGAGTTGACCTCAGCCTGCATTCCTCCTCTGCTAGGCTCTGCTTATGCACAGTGAGCAGCCTCGCGGTAAAAGAGGAAACGTGCCTCGAACATCTCCCCATCCACTCGGCCGAATGGGCAGGCTTTCATCTTGCCATTTGCCGGCAAGGACGCAAAATAGGTTGCGGCTATGGATGCAGATGACTCTTTTGGCCGCCGTGATGGGAACTGTGGATTCCTGGTCACAGGACACGATGTATGTAGAAAGAACTTCGTCCTATTACGAGTCGATGATATCGGCCCCTCCGTGTGTCAGCTTCCCCTTGAAGGATGAGTTCGATGCAGTTTCTGCGGACTGTCCGCCCGGGACCCACGAACTTTGGCTGCAGGACATCACTCGCTGGCGAGCGGAGCGGCGCATTCGCATCGGATACGATGACTCCCGCTACAAAATGCCTGAATTGCAATGGACCCAGTCCAGTTTCATGCAGCCTCAAATGATGGTTGAAGATCGCTATTTCTACGATCCGGTCTCCGGCACTTACACCGTCGATCGATATCTGGACGACCTCAGGAAAAGGTATGGCGGAATCGATTCCGTTCTCATCTGGCCAACCTACCCCAACATGGGCATCGACGATCGCAATCAGCATGACATGATCCGCTCCATGCCGGGAGGAGTGGCCGCCGTGAAACAGATGATTGCAGATTTTCATCGCAACGGCATCCGGGTTCTGTTTCCCATGATGATGTGGGACCAGGGAACGCGTGATCCCGGCAAGCCGTGGCCGCAGGCGATTGCGGAAATGATGGCCGAAATTGGCGCCGATGGAGTGAACGGAGACACCCAGGATGGCGTTGCGCTGGCGTTCTCGCAGGCGGCGGACCGTGTTGGCCACCCGCTGGCGTTCGAGCCTGAATCGGAGCCCCATGACGAGCAGCTCGCCTGGAATGTTTTGACCTGGGGGGAATACCAGTTCCATTTCGTGCCTTCGGTCGATCGCTACAAATGGCTTGAACCGCGCCACATGGTCAACATTTCAGACCGCTCAAACCGAAATAAAACCGACGATCTTCAATATGCTTTCTTCAATGGCGTTGGCTGGAACAGCTGGGAGAATGTGTGGGGCATCTGGAATCGGGTCACGGATCGCGATGGAGAAGCAACCCGCCGGATCGGAACCATTGAGCGGATGATTGCTCCATTCCTGGTGAGCGCGGACTGGGAGCCTTTTTATCCCATGAATGTTTATGGGGTTTTCGCCAGCCGTTGGCCATTGGGGACAAAAACTGTTTGGACCATTGTCAATCGAAATGAATACGACGTAGATGGGCAGCAGATGTCTGCGCCTTTCGATAGCGAGACCCATTACTACGACCTGTACCACGGACAGGAACTCACACCGGAGCGGCAGGGAGATCATTCGGTACTGTCGTTTTCAATCGAAGCGCATGGCTACGGCGCAGTTCTGGCGGTTCGCGGTTTTGCCGACGCTCCAACGCTCGAATTTCTGGCCAGGATGAGAGCTATGACATCGAGGCCGTTGGCTGACTTCTCGAGCGAATGGAAGGCCTTGCGTCAACAACTGGCGCCCATTGCTCCCACCAGGCCTGCGGCTGCGCCTCCGGCGGGTATGGTCCACGTGCAAGGGGGCGAGTTCACATTCAAAGTCGAAGGCATCGAGATAGAAGGCTACAACGACATCGGTGTGGACGTTCAATATCCGTGGGAGGATATGCCTCGCCGGTTCCACGAGCACCGCATGAGAATCAAGTCGTTCTACATGGACCGTTACCCGGTTACTAATCGCGACTTCAAGACATTTCTGATTGCAGCTCATTACCATCCGCGCGACAGCCAGAATTTTTTGCGAGATTGGAAGGACGGCGTTTATCCAGGGGGATGGGCAAACAAGCCGGTCACATGGGTTTCTCTCGAAGATGCGCGCGCCTATGCCGCGTGGGCGGGCAAGCGCCTGCCGCATGAATGGGAATGGCAATACGCGGCACAGGGAGCCGACGGCCGTTTGTTTCCCTGGGGCAATCTCTGGGATCCGAGCGCGGCTCCAATTCCCGATCTCGGACGGACCATGCGGGGTCCCGACGATGTAGACGCGCATCCTGGCGGAGCAAGTCCATTCGGGATTATGGACCTGGTTGGCAACGTCTGGCAGTGGACGGACGAGTATCTCGATGAGCATACTCGCGGAGGAATATTGCGTGGAGGAAGTTATTATCGCCCGCAAGGTTCGAAGTGGTACTTTCCACAAGCCTATCGAAACGATCAGCATGGCAAGCTGCTATTGATGGCGCCGAGCAAGGACCGATCGGGAGCTGTTGGATTCCGCTGCGTAGTGGATGAAAACTGAGACGGCTTCGCGAAGCGAACTTACTGAACCAGATTCTGTGAGACCATCCATGCAACGATTTGAGCGGCCCAGGACTCGTGCATCGACTGGCTCGGATGTCCCTTAGGGTCCACATCGCAGGCGTTTGAAGTGCCCGGAGGATCGGTAACATCAAGCATGAAAATCTGCTTCCGTTCGCTTTTTGTGAGCAGGCTCGTGACTTGCAAGTAAGCAGGCTTCCAGTCGGGAGTTCCGAATACCGGATCGATGTAATCGAGCAGGCCGATGCGGGCATGAGGGCTGCGCGCGAATATCTTCGTGATTTGGTCGAAGACGCCCCGTTGGAATGGGCTGAGATTGCCGACCGCGATCGGAGTTCCGGTGCCCAGGTCACCACCATGGTTGTGATCGTTGATGCCGCCCCAAAGCAGTGCGAGCGAAACGTGCCTTTGTCCCGAGTACGCGACAAATTTGCTATCGCTGAATTGCGGAGCTGCAAGCTCGTAAGCCGTGGCCTCGCTTGCCGCAGTCGAACCGGAGATGGCAAGGTCGACAACCTCGACCGGATGCCCCAACGCAGCAAGTTTCGTCTCAAGCAACCCAGGCCAAGATACACTCTGGGATGCCCATTCGGCCGTAAACAGACGGGCCGGCACGGCGGGGCTCAGTGGACCAAGGGCACAAATTCCCGTCGCGTCGCTATCCCCGATCACCTCGACAATCGGTTTATTATCGCGAATCCTGCGCCACTCTCCGCCAGCCTCCAGCGTGGGATTGGCAAATTGAAGAGACCCAAAGTAAGGCTCGTTTTCGTAGCGAACTGCCACGGTGTGCGCGTCATGCGATAGTCCGGATGCAAGCACAAATCCGGAATGCTTACCGTATTCGAGGCCGATCCGCCTGCGCTCTCCCCCGTCGATGGATAGGGAGATATAAATCTTTGAGTCAGTCGGCGGAGCTTGAGTGCGGCCCGCAATCAAGTCAGCTGCGACAAACGATGACTTACTGAAGCTGAGAAGCACACTGGAGCCGGCCCACGTGGCTCCTGGGGCAGTTGCCTGCGGAGCCCATCTGCCGATGAGCTCCACTCCCTTCCGGGCCCGGGCCTGTGCGGGAAAACAGAAGGCGCCCCATAGCAGGATGCCGGCGGTTATGAGCTGCCACGCCAGCTCAGTTCTGCGAAACCCGGCCGCTGCCTGCACCGGCGCCTTTCCTCGCCTTAATACTCGCATCAAAAAATGATCTTTGCTGCAAGTTGGGTATTGAATGGTTCGCCCGGTCCCAGCCCTTGCTCGGCAAAGGATGCGCCGATGGTGGAGTAGATGGCGCCGCCGGTATCCACAGCTTTTGGGAACCCCACCGGGGCAAGGTCGATGTGGTTGAGCAAGTTGAACATCTCCACGCGCACCTGCAAAGTAACTTTTTCAAACTTCGTGTTTTTGAACACCGATAGATCTACCTGGGAAAATCCGGGGTTAAAGTATGCGTTTCGCCGCGTGGTGCCGTATTGGCCCTGCGGTGGGTCAGTGAAGGCATTCGGATTGAACCACTGCGCCACACCGTCAATGATTTGGTGAGAGACCCCCGCGAATGGGTTCACGCCGGGAACCGCGTCTGCCCGGTCAAGGAATTCGCCGTTGCCGCTGCTGTTGGTGCTGGCCATTACTGTGAAGGGTTGTCCGCCATGGAAATTGAGGCCGGTGTTCACTTGCCAGCCGTGCGACAGGGCTTTCGGTCCATGCGAGGAACCTGGAATGTCGTAGACTGCATAGGCGATGAATGTGTTACGGGTGTCGAAATCGCTGTTGCCGTAATCGTTCCGCGGATTAAGGCTGTTTTGCGGCGCATACGGACCGAAGCCCGTCTCTTCGTCAAGAGCGTGAGACCACGTGTAACTGAACTGCGACGTAAAGCCATGCAGGGACGAAGTACGAATCAGAGCCTGCAGCGAGTTGTAGTTCGAAGTGTAGTTGCTCTGGACTTCGAAGATCTGGCCGAAATCGGGGAAGTTTGCGAAGAAGGGCCGCGAACACTGCTCGTTTCCAGCCGCGGCGCCGGCGTATTGCGCGGCACAGGTGGGCGACTCAAAGCCGCTTCCCTGCGCTGCCTGGTTAATGTCAAGCAAGTTGGTCAGACGGCGGGCCTGCGAGCCAACGTAACCTAACTGGGCAAGCGCGGCGTGGCCGAGGCTCTGTTGGATGTTCAGATTGTATAGAGTAGTTGCCGACTGGCGATATTTCTGATTGGCGCTGTTGATGGTGATGACTCCCTGCCCCGCAATTGCATCGTCGAGCGAAGGAAAGATGGGCTGGTTCTGCTCAATCACGTAACTGTTGACCGAAGCTGCCGCAACCGGTTGTGAGCCGGCAGGATTGTCTTTGATATTTCCGAATGGAAGCAGGAATGGCGTGTCGTAGTAATAACCGATTCCGCCTCGAATCACCAGGCCGCCGTTTTGTCTTGGCTGATAGGCAAAGCCCAGACGAGGGCTGAGGGCTTTCCAATATTGCTGATACAGATTGGCTACATCCGAACCGACAACCGCCAGTCCAGTTGCAACATTGGGATCGAAAACCGCCAGGTCCTTGTCTGGGTTGTGGGGAGGGCCGGTGTAGTCGTAACGCAGTCCAAAGTTCACACTCAACGCCTTCGTCGCCTGCCACGCATCCTGGCCGAAGAAGTTAAAGGAATTCACGTAATACTCGCGCACCTGGTTCCCTTCGGTGATTGCCGAACTGACAACGCATCCTGACATGAAATCCGCCAGGTTCAAGACATTTGGGTCGAAGTTGTCAGTAGGCGAATACCCCGGCGCATAGTTGCCCAGGTTTTGTGTGGCCAACGCATCGCATGGCGTGGCCGAGCCCGTGGTGGGCAGCGACCACGGACCCTGTGATCCGTCAAAGCTGAACGCGCCTCGCGCATTGTTCTCAACCAGGTCGCGAAGCCACCCGCGACGGAATTCCCCTCCAAAGCGCATCGAATGCGCGCCCTTTATATACGAGGCTGAATCATTCAATTGCCCAAGAAAATCGCTGCGCCCATATCCCGAATACGGCCCAATCGGATCGAAATTTGTGATCGTGATATTGGGCGCCCCCGAAAGGCTGGGATTGGTGACCCCGGTGTTGAGGCCCAGCGCTACCGGATCGAAGTCGGTGTCTTTATCCTTGAACAACACATAGAGGATGTTCATACCCAAAGCAAGCTGGTTGGTAAAGCGCGGGGAGAGAATTCTGTTGTAGATGGCAGAGAAATTCTGGTTGCGATTTGGACCCGCCGACCAGTAAGGCAACAGCGTTGACGGAAGAGGAGATTCCTCCAGCCCCTGGCCAAGATAGGCCTTCAAGGAAAGGTTGTTCCTGTCATTGAAATGTTGATCGAGCTTGAGAATGTAGTTGTAGCTGAAGCCGCGCGCGATCGCGTTGTTGTAGTAGTTTCCCGGTTGTGCTGGACCGGTAAGCGCGTAACTCGGCCACAAGTTGCTTAACAACGCCGTTGAGACTGGACTCTCTGCAATGCCATAGTAAGACATCAAGCTCAACGCTTCGGTCTGATACGCCGTGGAGGGTTCGGTGGCGCTGGTAACATTGCCAAGCCCAAAATTCTGATACTCGAATGTTGTAAAAAAGAACGTCCTGTCTTTCACAATCGGCCCGCCGAGCGAGCCGCCGTCGTTTTGATTGCGCAAGTAGTCCTTCGACGATCCGGCAGGAGCGAAGGGGCTGTTGGCCGCGAAAAACTCGTTTCTGTTGTAGTAATAAAGCGTGCCGTGAAACTGATTGGTTCCTGACTTGATGGATACGTTTGCCGTGCCC
>JBEKEQ010000082.1:0-18806 GCA_050013735.1 Occallatibacter sp. | reverse complement strand
AGCCAACCAGGCCATCTATTGCCGCTCTCAGCGCAATGTAAAGCTCAACGGCATGGGCACCACGCTGGTGGGCCTGGTGGTCGAGGAGCGCCGCGTGTGGGTGCTCAACGTGGGCGACAGCCGCTGTTACAGGCTACGCAATCGGGCCCCGGAAAATCGAGTCTTGGAGCAACTCACCCTGGATCACTCGCTCGTAGAAGAACAGGTACGGTTGGGCCGCATGACCCGCTCTGAAGCGCTGCGCTCGCCGTTGCGCAACGTAATTACCCGCGCGCTGGGGACGCAGAGCATCGTCACGCCCGATGTTTTTGAGGTGGAGGCCGAGCCAGGCGACCTGTTTTTGCTCTGTTCCGACGGACTGACGCGCGAGCTTTCCGATCCGCTGATCGAGTCGCTGCTGGCGCTCGATCTCTCCCTCGATGACCTCTGTGCCCAGCTGGTAAGCGCCGCAAAAAAGGCTGGCGGCAGCGACAACATCACCTGCCTGCTGGTGCGCGCGGAGGGGTAATGCGGGATTTATGCTCCAGGCCCCGGCCCCGCGATTTTCACTCGCCGCCAATCTCCGGCCGGCGCGGCGAGCGCTGCTTCAGCCCGTGGAAAAACAGAACCAGCGGAATGCAGAGCAGCGAGAGATAGCCCAGCAAACGGAAATTATCCGCGTAGGCCAGCACCGCCGCCTGCTGTTGAACGCCGCGGTAGAGCGCGCCGAGCGCATCAAGGTGCGCGCTGAAGCTGTCGGCGCCTCCCACGGCGAACTTCCGCTGCAGGCCTTCGAGCATGTCCATCGTGGCCGGGCTGGTCGTGGTCAGGTTGGCCCCCAGATAATTCTGATGAGCCTGCGAGCCGCGCACAAGATACGTGGTGATGGAGGCGATGCCGATGCTGCCGCCAATGTTGCGCATCAGGTTGTAGATTCCGGCGGCGTTGCCGATCTCGTCCTTGCGCAGGCGGCTCATGGTCATGGTGGTCAGTGGAACGAAGATGAAGCCGCCGGCAAAGCCGTTCATCAGGCTTGGCAAGACGACGGAGCCCATGGAGATGCCGAGATTGATGTGACCCAGCAGAAAGGTGGACCAGGCGAGGATGGCAAAACCGCAGGCCAGCAATATGCGGCCGTCGACCCGATTAGACAGCATGCCGACTATCAGTATGGAAAGAATGGAACCGATGCCTCGTGGGCTCACGGTGAGACCGCTGGCCAGCGCCGAATAGCCCAGTACGGTTTGCAGAAATAACGGCAGCATGGCGGTGACGCCGTAGAGAGTGAAACCGTAGAGGCCGGTGATGAGCGTACCCACGCCGAAGTTACGGTTGGCCAGTACGCGCAACTGAACGATTGGTTCCCGGCTGTGAAACTCGCGGAAGATGAACCCCGCCAGTGCGGCGACGGAGACGCCGGCCACCCAGCGGATCCACCCTGCTGCAAACCAGTCCGCCTCCTGCCCTTTGTCCAGAACCAGCTGCATGGCGCCCAGCCAGACAGCCAGCATTCCGAAGCCCAGATAATCGATGGCCCCGCGAAAGGCGCGGCGCAGGTAGGGAGGGTCCTCCACGAACAGGTTGACCATGAAGAGAGCCAGCATGCCAACGGGAAGGTTGATGTAAAAAATCCAGCGCCAGGAATAGCTGTCAGTAATCCAGCCGCCCAGCGTGGGGCCGATGACCGGGGCCACCACTACCCCGATGCCGTAGACGGCCATTGCCACGCCGTGCTTGATGGGCGGGAAGCTCTCCAGCAGGATAGACTGCGCCAGCGGCTGCATGCCGCCTCCCCCAACGCCTTGCAGCACGCGCGCCACGATAAGCATCGGCATATTGATCGCCATTCCGCAGAGCAGGGAAGCGCCGGTGAATACCAGGATGGAAGCGATCAACAGGCGTTTGCGGCCGATGCGCCGCGCAATCCATCCCGAGGCGGGCAGCATGATGGCGTTGGAAACCAGATAACTGGTCAGCACCCAGGTCGATTCATCTGTCGACGCCGAAAGATTCCCGGCAATGTGCGGCAACGCGACATTGGCAACCGAGGAGTCGAGCACCACCATGAAGGTTGCCAGCATCACCGAAACCGCAACCATCCAGGGATTGACTGAGGGCCGCCACTCCACGGGCACGGCTCCCGCGCTTACGGTTGTGGCGCTGGCCATAGATATATTTTAGTCAGTGGGATCGCCCGGTTCCGCGCATCGTCCCACGCGGCCTCATATAAGCAATTGCAAGCTGGAGCTGCTATTCAGCGGCAGCCGGCGCAGCAGGCGCGGCAAGCGGCTTGTGGCGACGGACCTTGAGATTGTTAATGGCATATTCCACAAAGCGCGGCTCGAAGTGAGGCGCCTGGCCCATGAATCGGCAGGTTGCCATCACCTGGTCGACGAGGAACTTGGGGATATAGTTGGCAAGTTCGAGCCCCTTTTCGTTGATAAGGGTGTCCATGATGGACGCGACTAACCCGTCGGGAAGAGGGATTCTGCGCCGCACGCATTCCTTCTCGAAGATCCGCGTGAAGACCTCGCGGCTGGGAGCCCCTACTTCGATCTTGTAGGGAAGTCGGCGCAGGAAAGCGGCATCCATCAACTCTTCGGGCTCCAGGTTGGTGGAGAAGATGACCAGCTCCTCGAAGGGGATGGTGAAGCTTTTACCGGTATGCAGTTTCAGGTAGTCGAAGCGGCTTTCGAGGGGCACAATCCAGCGATTCAGCAGGTTTCTGGGGCTCACCAGTTGGCGGCCGAAGTCGTCGATGACGAAGCAGCCGCCCAGGGCCTTGACGTGCATCGGGGCTTCGTAGAAATTTGCCGCCGGATCCAACCTCATATCCAGCATCTCCAGCGTCAATTCGCCGCCGGTGACCACGAACGGCCTTCGGCATGGGAGCCAGCGCGCGTCGTATTCTTCGCGGCGGAGGAAGGAGAGACTTTCGTCGCGAGTCGAGGGCGGAGCGGTGAGCACGATATGTATGCTGGGGTCGTAGAAGCGCATGATCTGACCTTCGATCATCACTGCGTAGGGAACGTAAATGACGTCGGTAAATACGCTTGCAAAGCTCAGCGCCACTGAGGTTTTGCCATTGCCGGGTGGGCCGTAGAGAAGGATGGCCCGGCCCGAGTTCAATGCCGGCCCTACAAGTTCCACGAGCCGGTCTTCGACGGTCAATTCGCCAAGGCCGCCTCGTATCTGGTCGAAGGTGACCAGTTCGTTTGTTACTTTCTGCAGATTTACCTGGTTTACGAATTCGTCGATGGTGACCGGCGCGGGACCGGTATAGCGATTCTGCTTGAGGGAGTCGAGGGCAAAGCTTCGGCCCGCTTCAGTGAACGTGTAGCTCAGGTCGAGGGGGTTTTCAGCGTCGCGCGTTCCCAGAGCCTGCAGCATCCTGCGATCGATGGCCATCTGTACCAGATCGACAACAATGGCATAAGGGAGCTTGAGCGCATCAGTGAACTGGCGGACGCTTTCCAGACGGTCCGCATAGATAAGCTTCATCATCAGCGCCAGCAGCTCGGAGCCGTCGATTTTGGTTGCCGCAATATTCGCAGGCTCTGACGGCATGCGATGGATAAAGGCGTCTAGGGTCGCTTGCGAAATGTTTCCCGCCGCCACCAGCCGGTCGCCCAGCCGGCCGCCCAGCTCCGACTGAAGCGAAACCGCCTTGGCCACCTGTTCTGTGGTGACCAGCTTGGCCTCGATGAGCAGATCGCCCAATCGTATTCGTTCTTTGATGGCGCCCTCCAATGGTGAGACGAACTTATCCTATCAGGATCGAGAACGGTGCATTGAGCGTGGACAACAGCGCAGAAACAAGGGATGGGGTGATGGGAATCGAGCTTTCCCTGTCCTCAAGAGTTCGTCGACGCGCCATCGGGAATTGCTTCCAGCGCTGCCAGGATTTGCGGGGCCAGTTGGCTCACGTTGCCCGCGCCGAGGGTGAGGATCAGGTCGCCTTCGTCTGCTTCGCCGGCAACTGCGGCTACGGCGGATGCAAAATCCGGTACAAATTGCACCGCCGGCCCCTGAATGCGGGTGGCCAGCCGCTCGGCTGTTACGCCCGGAATGGGTTCCTCGCTGGCCGCGTAGATGGGCAGCACGAACACCTCGTCCGCGTCCCGGAACGCGCCTGAAAACTCATCCATCAAATCGAGAGTGCGCGTATACCTGTGTGGCTGGAAAATGACCAGGACGCGCCGGTAACCGCACTCGCGCGCTGCGGCCAGCGTGGCGCGAATCTCGGTGGGATGGTGGCCGTAATCGTCGACGACAGTCACGCCCCGGGCTCGCCCGCGCTCTTGAAATCGCCGGTCGACACCGCGAAAACGGTTGAGCCCCTCAGCAATCTTCTCCGCGGAAACATCAAGCTGGCGGGCAATGGCCACTGCGGCCGTAGCGTTCAAGACGTTGTGCCGTCCGGGAACGTGCAGCTCAAAAGGCCCCAGCGGCCCCGTCGCCGTGTTCACCAGGAACCGTGCAAAGCGTCCATGGCCAGCCTCAACAATTTCCAGCCGGTAATCGGCTTCCGCAGCCACTCCGTAAGTGAACACACGGCGCCGCGCCCGGGGCAGAATGCCGGCGAGAAGAGCATTATCAAGGCACGCCGTTACCGCCCCGTAAAACGGAACTTTGTCCATAAATTCCAGGAACACCCGCTCCACATCGGCCATATCCCGATAGCAGTCCATGTGCTCGCGGTCGAGGTTGGTGACCACGGCGAGAATTGGCGAGAGCTTGAGGAAGGAGCGATCGCTCTCGTCGGCCTCGGCCACGAGATATTGCGTGGTGCCGAGGCGTGCATTGGAGCCAAGCGCATCCACTCGGCCGCCTACGACGACCGTGGGATCCAGGCCCCCGGCGGCGAGCACGCTGGCCACCATTGACGTGGTCGTGGTCTTGCCGTGCATGCCGGCGATGGCGATGCCGTATTTGAGCCGCATCAACTCGGCCAGCATCTCCGCGCGCTGGATCACGGGAATTTTGCGCGCATGGGCTTCCAGCACTTCGGGATTTGCGGCGCTCACCGCGGAGCTGGTGACCACCACAGTTGCTCCGCCGATGTGCTCTGCCTGGTGGCCTTCATAGATGGTCGCGCCCAGGTGAGCCAGCCGGTCGGTCACAGGGCCGCGCCGCAGATCGGAGCCTGAAACCTTCATTCCCAGGCTAAGCAGAATCTCCGCAATTCCGCTCATGCCGATGCCGCCGATTCCGATGAAGTGCGCGTGCTGTGAGGTGGTGAACATGAGGGGCGAATATCAAGGTTAACATTCGCGCGAGCCCCACTCCGCTGCTTTGCCGGAAAGCTCCCCATAAACCCCATCTTGACGAAAAGTTGCGCATGTTTATTTTCGTGCTGCGGCCGCAACCTTCTGATCCCGCGGTGTTTACACAGGACATAACGGGCTTGAACGGGGAGGCGGCAAGAGACAAGCTTCCACGGAAAGCGAGCCGGGCCGGCAGTTGGATTCTGATCTCTGATCCCTGATCTCTGATCTCTGTTAAGGCCGGCCGGGGTGGAGGGGTTATGAAGAACATGCGCAGCTGGTTGCTTGGAGCGGCAATGGCAGTCGCCGGATTGGGCTTGATACCGCCCACGGCACAGGCGGCTGAATTTAGAGTTCACGTTCGCGGACCGGTGGCTTACGTTCCGCCTTGCCCCGGACCGGGATACGCCTGGACAGCCGGGTATTATGCGAACGGCTGTTGGGTTCCCGGTTTCTGGAACTTTGTCGGCGTCCGCGTTGGCGGACCCTATGCGCACTATGACCGTGGCCCGGTGTTCCGCGGATATGTCGATCGCGGCCATGAGCGTTTCCGCAGGTAAGTCTCTGCCTGACCGCCTGCAAACCGCGGCCTCTCCTAACCAGGAGGGGCCGCTTTTTTGTGGGCCTCGCGGCAACCGCTCTCGTTCCGGCCCCCGCTTCCATGTGGTCCCTGACCTCTGACCTCTGATCTCTGATCTCTGACCTCTGATCTCTGACCTCTGATCTCTGATCTCTGATCTCTGATCTCTGATCTCTGACCTCTGACCTCTGATCTCTGATCTCTGATCTCTGATCTCTGATCTCTGACCTCTGATCTCTGATCTCTGATTTACGATCATCTGGGGACAGACGATCGCCTTCCCGCTCAACGAATGTGCGAGACTGACAAATTTCTCCAGGTGCTGCGCGGCAACGGCCATGTCCATGACCCGCAGGCTCGTCTTGTCCCATTGAATGGCGGAGTTTCCAGCGAAATTTATCTTGTTGAAGACGGGCAGAGCAGGTTTGTGGTCAAGCGGGCGCTGGCCAAACTGAAGGTCAAAGACGACTGGTTTGCCGATGTGCGGCGCAACGCCAGCGAACGCGAATACCTTGAATGCGTTGGACGAATTATGCCGGGCGCGGTTCCGCAACTTTGCTTCTCAAGCCAGGCAGACGGCTACTTTGGCATGGAGTACCTCGGCGAAGATTTCCTCAACTGGAAGCATTTGATGCTGGCCGGGGATTTCCGCACCAGGCACGCGGAACTGGCGGGTCAAATCCTGGGCGAGATTCATCGGCGGACGGCCGGCGACGAGGAATTGCAGAAACAATTCGACACGACGCAAAATTTTCACCAGCTTCGAGTGGAGCCATATCTGCTCACCACGGGCGAGCGCCATCCCGAGCTTCGAGCACTTTTTGAAGCCGAGGCGCGGCGCATTGAAGCCACGCGCGAGGCACTGGTTCATGGAGATTTCAGCCCCAAAAACATTTTGATCCGCGGGGATCGCATGGTGCTGCTGGACTGCGAAGTCGCATGGTATGGCGACCCGGTCTTCGACGTTGCATTTCTTCTGAACCACCTGTTCCTCAAGTCGTTGCATCATGCGTCACGCAGTCTGGGCGGGCAGAACATGGTCGATGCGTTCTGGCAGGCTTACGCTGATGAGCGCAGCGCTGCCGAGTCCTCATCGATAGAACAGCGGTTGCTAACGCTGTTGCCCATGCTGCTGCTGGCGCGGGTGGACGGCAAATCTCCAGTGGAATACCTGGCCCCGCCGAAACAGCGGTTCATTCGCACCTTTGTAGGCAAACACCTTCCAGCGCCGTTTCAGAGTCTTGCCGCGTTGCGGGAAGCCTGGTTTGAGCAAATCACCATTGCAGAGTTTTCAGAGGCCCACTCATGAAAGTAACTTCAATTGACGCCTGGCAAGTTTACGACTCGCGCGGATTCCCCACCGTGGAAGCCGAAGTGACCCTGTCCAACGGAATTCGCGGACGCGGGCTGGCGCCATCGGGCGCGTCCACCGGGCAATTTGAGGCCATTGAATTGCGCGACGGCGATCCGAGCCGATTTCGCGGCAAATCCGTTTTCAAGGCGATCGCCAATATCAAGAACGAAATTGCCCCTGCGCTGCTTGGCGCAATTGTTTTTGAACAAGCCGCCCTCGACCGGAAGCTGATTGAACTGGACGGCACGCCCAACAAGAGCCGGCTGGGCGCAAACGCAATCCTGCCTGTGTCGATGGCGCTGGCCAACGCGGCCGCCGCGGCGCATAACGAGCCTCTGCATGCGTATCTCGGCCAGGGGCAGGGAACTCTGCTGCCGATTCCCGAAATCCAGATAATCGGCGGCGGCGCGCACGCCAACTGGCGAACCGACGTGCAGGATTTCCTGCTCATCGCCATCGGCGCAAAGAGCTTTGAAGAAGTGATGGAGATAACGCATAACGTTTACCATGCGGCGGGAGACATTTTCCGTGAGCGGAAGAAGTACTTCGGCATTGCCGACGAAGGCGGCTACTGGCCGGAGTTTGCGCGCAATGAGGATGCGCTTGAACTCATTGTTGAGGCGATTCGGCGCGCCGGCTATACGCCGGGCCGCGACGCTGCGATCGCGCTGGACATTGCGGCCAGCGATCTTTATGACGAGAAGACAGGCCGCTATCGGTTCAACCTGGAAAAACGCGAGTTCACATCGAACGAATTTTGCGGATTGATGGCGGACTGGTGCAGCCGCTTTCCCATCATTTCCATCGAAGATCCCATGGCCGACACCGACTGGGAAGGCTGGCGGCAGATCATGGAAGCGCTTGGCCAATCCATTCAAATTGTCGGCGACGATTTGCTCACCACCAACGAGCAGCGTATCCGCAAGGGAATCGAGAACCAGGTTGCGAATGCGGTGCTGATCAAGCTGAACCAGATCGGCACGGTCACGGAGACCATTGAGGCGATACGGTTGACGCAGGCCGCGGGCTGGCAACCGATTGTGTCGGCACGTTCCGGAGAAACCGAGGACGCGTTCATCTCGCATCTGGCCGTGGCTACAAATGCGGGCCAGCTCAAAGTTGGATCGTTTTCGCGCAGCGAGCGGATGGTGAAGTGGAACGAGGTTCTGCGCATCCAGCGCGACCTGGGCGGGCGCGCCCGGTTTGCTGGATTTCAGGCTCATTCCTCATCTGAGTTGCGTCCTTCCCGTTGATTTTGCAGCATTTCCTGAAAGGCGCGCTGGCTTGGGAGGTGGTGAGCGTGGACCGCTGAATGGATTTTGCCCAGAAAGACCTTGCCCTGCCGTCTTGAATAAAGGATTCTTGCAGTGGGACCGCAACTAAATCGCGGAATCATTGTTCTAATGTTCAGAAGCCGGTTGGGGAGCAAAAGCCCAGGACCGGCAAGTGCTGAAAACGGAGGCGACTCCGAATCCCAGGTCCGGATCGAGGGCCGGGGCGGCACATGGAGGATTTTATGCGGAGTCTGCGACTGGTTCTGGTGGCGATGATTCTGGCTCTGCCGTTCGCAGTAACGGCAGCGGCCCAAGTGGATGTGGGTGTTGGAGTTGGCCCCGCGGTCGTTCCGGCTCCCGTTGATTATGGTCCCCCGGCTTGCGAATGGGGCTATTACTCCTATTACCCTTACGCCTGCGCCCCTTACGGCTTTTACGGGCCTAACTGGTTCTACGGCGGCGTCTTCCTTGGCGTCGGGCCGTGGTACGGCTGGGGCTGGGGACACGGTTGGGGTCGCGGCTACGGCGGCTACGGCTATCGCGGCGGGTACGGCTATCGCGGCGGCTATGCGGGCCGGGGAGCTTACGGCGGCGGGGTTCGCGGTCACGCTGGCGGAGCACGAGGCTACGCCGGTGGTGCAGCTCGCGGATACGCTGGCGGCGCACGTGGATATGCCGGCGGTGCGGCTCGCGGATATAGCGGCGGCGGTGGCGCCCGCGGTGGATTCAGCGGCGGCGGCCATGCAGGTGGCGGCGGTGGCCACGGCGGCGGCGGACACCGGTAAGGTTGAACGCGGCTCCTCGCACGAAAGGCCCGTCTGCTTCTGCAGGCGGGCTTTTTTGTTGCGATAGACACGAAGAAACGCTGATTGAGAGTTACGGTTTCCCACCTTTGCGACGGAAAAAAGTCGCAAAGACGGGGCACGGGGCTGTGCTGGCGTCCAGACAGCGGTCTATTTGGCGGATGCGTTGAGTTCGGCCAGTGAAACCAGGCGGGCGGCGATGCGCTGGGCGGCATCGGGATGAGCCTGGGTTCGTGCCGCGCCGGCCATGGCTGCCAGTTGTAACGGTGAGGTCAGCAGGCTGCTGAGCGATTCCAGCAATTTGCCGGGGACGGATAAATCACGCTCAAGCAGGAAAACGGCGGCTCCGGCATCGACCATGGCTTCGGCGTTACGCTTCTGGTGGTCATCGGCAGCAGCGGCAAAGGGAACCAGCAGGCTCGGCTTGCCGGCTGCGGCCAGCTCGGCCACCGTGGAAGCACCGCTGCGGGCCATTACCAGATGCGCCTGGGCAAAACGCGCGGGCATATCGTCGATGAAGGGAAGCACCTGCCAGCGAAGGGGATCGGCGCCGCTGGCCTCATAGGCCGCCAAAGTGGATTCGGCGTGGCGCGCGCCGCACTGGTGCAGCACCGTCAGGCCTGGGACCGCATCGAGCAGTGCCGGAATCACCTGGGGCAGGTTGACGTTGAAGATGCGCGCTCCCTGCGAACCACCAAATATGAGAAGGTGAAGCGGCGTGGCCGGAGGCTGCGCGACGGTAAAGAACTCGGGGCGCACCGGGATGCCCGTGACCTCGCAGTTGCGAAACCACTTGCACGCCGCGGAAAAGTTGACTGCAGCGGCCTGCACGCGTTTGCCGACCAGCCGGTTGGCCAGGCCGGGCATGGCGTTGGGCTCGAACGCCATGGTGGGCACCTTGAGTTGCAAAGCCGCTGCCATACCTGGCCCGGATGCGTAGCCGCCCACACCGAAGACCACATTGGGCTTGAACTCGCGGATGAGCTGTTTGCAGTCAAAGATACTGCGCGGCAGATTCATGAGCGTGCGCAGACGGGTGATGAGCGAGACGTTTTTGAGCGGACCCACGTCGATGAGGCGCAGGTTGAAGCCGGCCTGAGGGACAAGGCGCGCCTCCATGCCACGCGGGGTTCCGACAAAAAGCACCTCGGCCGCGTGGCTGGCAATCAGCTCGCGCGCAACAGCCATCGCCGGAATGATGTGGCCGCCGGTGCCGCCGCCGGCGATGAGAACGCGCGGTCCTGCCAAGTGTTACTCCACCTTCCTGGTAATGTTCAGCAGGATGCCGATGCTGGCCAGGGTACAGAACAGCGAAGTCCCGCCGGAGGAGATCAGCGGCAGCGGAATCCCTTTTGTGGGCACCAGGGCCAGCACCACGCTGATGTTGAAAAAGGCTTGCAGCAGGATGGTGGTGCTGATGCCGAAGGCGGTCAGCCGGGCAAAAGCATCCTGGGAGCGAAAGGCGGCGCGCAGGCCGCGGATGCCGAAGACCACAAACAAAATAACGATAACAATGGAGCCGATGAAGCCCAGTTCCTCGGCGATGTTGGCGAAGATGAAGTCAGTGTGCGCCTCGGGCAGGAAAAAGAGCTTCTGCACGCCTTCCATGTAGCCGCGGCCGGTAATGCCGCCGGTGCCCACGGCGATGAGCGACTGGTTGATGTGGAATCCCGCGCCCTGCGGATCGGCGTCGGGGTTGACGAAGGCCAGGATGCGCCGGAAGCGCCAGGGCACGAGCAGCAGCAGCGCGGCCAGGCCGGGGAGCACGGCGCACACTCCGCCAATGAGATATTTCCACTCCATCCCGGCCAGCACCAGCATCATGGCGGTTACGCCGAAGAGAACCAGCGCGGTTCCCAGGTCGGGCTCGCGAACGATCAGGAGAATGAAGACCACCGGGATGATGATGGCGCGCAGCAGCGTGTGCTTCCAGTCGCGCATGGCGTCGAGCCGGGTGTGCAGAAACCAGGCCAAAAACAGCACCAGCATTGGCTTGGCAATTTCAGAGGGCTGAAAGGTGAACAGCCCGCCAAAGCGAATCCAGCGATGGGTATTGTGGGAGTCGGGAAAAAGATAAACCAGCACCAGCAGCAGGGTAGTAACGCAGAGAGCGGGATAAATGAAGCGCGGAGACTTGTACAGGTTGGAGTCCACGTTCATCAGCACCAGCAGGGCCAGTACGCCGGCCAGGGCCCAAAGGGCTTGCCTGCCGACAAAAGCATAGGGTGAGTGAAACCGCTCCTGGGCCATCACGGCAGAGGCGGAAAAGACCATTACCAGTCCAGCCACAATAAGCAGCATGGTAGTGAAGAACAGCCATTTATCCACGCCTACGCGGTATGCCATTCCTTCCAGCCCTTTCGCTCGCTGACAAACTCCTTGAAGACGCGGCCGCGGTGCTCGTAGTTTTCAAACTGGTCAAAGCTGGAGCAGGCCGGCGCCAAGAGCACCACTTCGCCCGGACGCGCGGCAGATGCCGCGGCGCTGACGGCGTTATCCAGCGTTTCGCACGATTGAATGGGGACGATGCCGCGAAGTTCGGACTCGATTTTGGCGGCTGCGGATCCGATGGTGTAAACAGCGCGAGCCCGGGCGCGCAGCAGTTGGGCCAATTGGGCGTAGCTGGAGCCCTTGTCCTTGCCGCCCATGATGAGGTGAATGCCCGAGTCGAACGCGGCCACGGCTTTGGCTGTGGCATCCACGTTGGTGGCCTTGGAGTCGTTGTAGAAATCGACGCCGTTGATCCGAGCCACGAACTCCAGCCGGTGCTCGACGGCCTGGAAGCTGTGGACAGCCTGTCGAATCGCCTCCGCGGGGGCGCCGGCCAGGCGGGATGAAACGGCGGCGGCGAGCACATTCTCAACATTGTGCGCGCCCTTGAGCGGAATCTCGCTCAGAGGCATTATTTGTTCCGTCTCCGCATTATTGCCGGCACGATAGACGACGTAACCGCTTTCAAGCCAGGCTCCCTGCTCCACCGGATGCTCGATGGAAAACCAATAGACCTGGGCAGATGAGCGGGTGGCGGCTTCAGCGGCGCGCTCATTGTCGGCATTGAGCACCACAAAATCGCCTTCGTTCTGCGCGGCAAAGATGCGCTCTTTGGCCATCGCGTAGTTTTCGAAACTTCCGTGTCGGTCGAGGTGGTCGGGGGTAATGTTCAGGATCACGGCGATGCGGGGATGAAACTCCTGAGTGCTTTCAAGCTGAAAGCTGGAGACTTCAAGCACAGACCAGGTCTCGCCGGTGCTGTCTTCAATGAGCCCCACCACCGGAACGCCGATGTTGCCGCCAACCAGGGTAGGGAAGCCGGCCTTCAAAAGAATCTCGCCCACCAACGCGGTGGTTGTCGTTTTGCCATTAGAGCCGGTAATGGCCAGTATGTGGCCTTTGAGGAAACGCGCGGCCAGTTCCAGTTCGCCGATCACCGGCAGGCCGAAGCTCCTCACCTGTGCCAACTCCGGCGTATTCAGCGGCACGCCGGGACTCACCACGATCAGGTCCTGGCGGCGGAAGGTGAGCAGGCCGTGGCCGCCGGCCTCTACCATGATGCCCTCTTCGAGCAGGGCGGGAATGTCTTTGGCCAGCGCTTCCGCGCTGCGCACGTCGGAGACGGTGACGTGGGCGCCGCGGTGGCGTAGAAACAGGGCTGCCGCCAGGCCGGATTTTCCCAGTCCCACGACCAGAACTTTTTTGCCTTTGAGTTCCATCTGTTCAGGCTCCTCACCTGCGCGGCATCTTTATTGTGCACCGTGCGGTGCGGCCCGCGTGCATTGTCTAGCGGAGTTTCAGTGTGGTGAGTGCAAACAATGCAAACACCAGGGCGCCGATCCAGAAGCGCGCAATCACTTTGGACTCCTGCCAGCCCAGCTGCTCGAAGTGATGATGCAGGGGCGCCATTTTGAAGATACGCTTCTTATTGCGCAGTTTGTAACTGCCGACTTGCAGGATCACCGAAAGAGCCTCAAGCACGAAGATGCCGCAGATAAAGGGCAGCAGCAGTTCCTGGCGGATGATAATCGCCACCGTGCCGATGGCTCCGCCCAGGGCAAGAGAACCGACGTCGCCCATGAAGATCTCCGCCGGATGGGCGTTATACCAGAGAAAGCCGATGGAAGCGCCCACCATGGACCCGCAGAAAACCGTCAGCTCCGAGACCATGGGGATCCGTTGCAACTCCAGGTAGTCGGCAAAGACCACGTGGCCGCTGACGTAGGTGAGCACAGTGAGTGCGCCTGCCGCGATGATGGTGCAGCCGATGGCCAGGCCATCCAGGCCGTCAGTGAGGTTGACGGCGTTGGTGGTTCCGACCAGCACCAGAATGACCCATAGAACAAAAGGGAAAAAGGCCAACAGTGCAAGGTGCGGAACCGTGGCGGGCCAAAGGTGCCAAAGCATGTCGGGACGCCAGGTTTTGACAAACGGCACCGTGAGCCGCGTAGAAAACAGCTTGAACTGTTCCAGCACCACCAGCGCAATGGCCACCAGGGCGGCTGCTGCGCCCTGGCCCAGCAACTTGGCGCGCGCCGTGAGGCCGAGGCTGCGGCGTTGGACCACCTTGATGTAGTCGTCGGCAAAGCCCACAGCTCCAAATGCGAGAGTCGAAAAAATTGTGATCCACACCAGCGGATTGGCGGGATCAGACCACAGCGCCGTAGGCAGCAGAATGGCGATGATAATGAGCACGCCGCCCATGGTCGGAGTGCCCGATTTTTTCCGGTGCGACTGCGGACCGTCTTCGCGGATGAACTGGCCGATCTGGAACTCGTGCAGCTTCTGGATGACCCATGGACCGATCAGCAGCGCGATCAGCAGCGCCGTCAGAGAGGCAAAAGCGGTGCGAAACGTAAGATAGCGGAAGATCCGGAAGGGATGAAAGAACGGGTAGAGCTTTTGGTAGAGCAGCCAGTAAAGCAAAGGGCCTCCAGAGCCGGAATGAGGCGGGTTTCAGCTTGATTTTACAGGGTGAGGGCGCAGGCGGGCTGTGGAAGATGGCCTTACTGCCCTCCCGTCTCTTGCCGCTTCAACTCCGTCTCGAAGGCCTGTTCACGATCGGCAATGTAGGCCTTGTAGCCTTCCGGATCGATAAACGCATCGTGCTGGCCGTTCTTCCACCGCTCATATTTCTCTTTCAGATCAAAGTAGCCTCCGTGAGCGCCGAGAAAAATGTCGCAAGGCAAACCACTGAGCACCTGAAAGCCGTGCTTGTAGTCGTCCGCGATTTGCGGATAGGTTTTGTTGCCCACGAGCTTGTAGCCGGGATTCACATTGGGACTGCCGACGATGACCACATGCAGAGTTCGTCCGTCCTGGGTTTCATCCATGGTCCAGGTGGTTGTTCCTTTGGTATGGCCTGCCGTCAGGTGAGCCACAAGATTCGTGCCGCCAAGCCGCACCGTGTCGCCGTCGTGCAGAACGCGGTCCACTTTTGTGGGCGGAAAATGCATGTCCTTCCTTGCGCCGTAGTGAAAATCGGCCTTGCCGCCCGACTCCACCACCGGAACATCCGCATCCATTACGAAATAGCGCGCGCCGGTGAGTTGTTTCACCTCGGCGCTGCCTGCGCAATGGTCGTAATGCGCATGGCTGATGAGCAGGATCTTGATGTCGCCGAATCGGAAGCCCAGATGCTCGACGCTTTTCCTGATCAGCGGGACCGAACTCTCCAGGTTGCTGTTGATGAGGATGAGCCCTTGGGGCGTGGCGATCAGGTACGACGCCAGGTCTTCGCTGCCGACGTAGTAGAGGTTGCCGGCAATGCGAAAGGGGGGAAACGGCCTGGTCCACGACGGATTGTCCTGCGGGGTCAGTTGCGCTCCAAGAGCCGCGGCGGCAAACAGAGCGATTCCCGCGATCCGTGATAAAGCCGAGATCATTGTCCCTCCACAGACGCTGCGCTATTTCTCACCACCTCGATGGCCCGCTCCAAATGCACGCCGCGCGAGCCTTTGATGAGGACCGCGTCGCCGGGCTCGATATTCTGCAAGAGCCAGCGCCCGGCGGCTTCGGCATTGGGCAAAAAGAGCGAAGCGACTCCGCCGGCACAGGCGGCGGCGGCCAGGTGCGCGGCGTTGCCCTGCACTCCGGCAACCAGGTCGAGGCCGGCTTCGGCAGCGGCGCGTCCGCAAGCTGTGTGCAAAGCGGGGCCGTGCTCACCCAGTTCCAGCATTTCCCCGGCTACCAGAATCCGGCGGCGGGCGGGCCTTGCGGCAAGGGTGCGAATCATGGAGCGCAGAGCCTCGGGATTCGAGTTGTAACTGTCGTTCATGATGGTTGCGCCATGGACCTCAATCAGTTGGCCGCGCTTGTCGCCTGCGGTGAGCGCCGCGAGTGCCGATACGGCGACATCCAGATCGACGCCCGCCTCAAGCGCAACCGCCAGGCCGGCCAGAACATTCGACGCGTTGTGCGCGCCCAGCAGGTTCAGCGTCAGTTCACTTACTCGCTGGCCGGCGCGAATTTTCAGGTGCAAACCGGCTAGGTCTTCCGTCGCCTGTAGAAATTGAGGATCGGCGCAGGGGCCGGCGCCGAAGTAAACCACGCGCCCTTGAAAGTCGCGGCCAAATTGCGAAACATAAGGGTCGTCGCAATTCAGGAAGGCCACGCCGCTGGAAGGCAGCGCAGCAACCAGCTCAAACTTGGCGCGGGCAATGCCGTCCTGACCATCGGGAAAATTTTCAATGTGCGCCGTGCCCACGTTGGTCACCACGCCCCAGTCGGGACTTGCAATCAACGCCAGGCCGGCCAGTTCTCCGGAGTGATTCATGCCCATCTCAACAACCGCAATTTCGTGCTCCGGCTTCAGGCGCAACAACTCGAGCGGTAGGCCGAAGCCGTTGTTCAAATTGCCGCGCGACTTGAGCACATTGAACTTTGCGCCCAGCGCCGCCGCGACCGCTTCTTTGGTGGTGGTTTTGCCGGCCGAGCCGGTGATGGCCACTACGCGCCTGCCCCACCGCCGGCGCACATGCGCGGCCAGGGACTGCAGCGCAACCAGCGGGTCCTCGGCGATGAGTACTGGCACAGCCAGCACTGCGTCTGGCAGCGAAGCTACACGTGCGCGCGACACTACCGCCGCTGCGGCTCCACGTTCCAGCGCCGCGGCTACAAAGTCGTGTCCGTCCAGTCGGTCTCCGCGCACCGCGAAAAAAAGCTCACCCGCGGTCACCGTGCGCGAGTCGATGGAGTAGCCGCTCACCACCAGCGTACCTGCGTTGGCAATGCTGGCCGGCGCTTCCAGCACCGCGCCCGCTCCGATTGCCGCCTCTGCCAGTGTGAGGTTCATTGCCCTTACGATAGCAGTGGACAGTGGGCGGTGGACAGTGATCAGTGAAGCATCACGCGATTCGCTTCAACGCGCCTCGCGGTAGCCCATTTCATCCAGAACGGAAAGCGCGCGTTCCGTATCGTCGAAGGCAATGGCGCCGCCGGCGAGAATCTGTTCCTTCTCATGACCCTTGCCAGCCAGCAGAATCACGTCGCCGCTCTTCGCCTCTTTGAGCGCCAGCCGGATGGCCGTTGCGCGATCCGGCTCCGTTGTGTATTGAACTCCGCTGGCCTTCAATCCCGGCTCGACTTCCGCGAGAATTGCCACGGGGTCTTCTGAACGGGGATTGTCGCTGGTGGCTACTACAAAGTCGCTGCCCTCGCCGGCGGCCCGGCCCATCTTGGGGCGCTTGGTGCGGTCGCGGTCGCCTCCGCAGCCGAAGAGCGTGATCACCCGGCCGGCGGATGCGGCCGTGATCTGGCGGGCAAGGGCAATGAGGTTGCGAAGCGCGTCGTCGGTGTGGGCGTAGTCCACGATCACCGTGAAGGGCTGGCCGGCATCCACCGATTGAAAGCGGCCCGGAACCGGCTTGAGACGGGGAACGGATTCGATCAATTCCGCAAAGGTCACGCCGCGCGCATGAGCCGCCGTGAGCGCGGCCAGCAGGTTGAGAATGTTTACTTCGCCTGCAAGGCGCGAATTCACTTTGGCAGAACCCGCAGGCGTTTCCAGGTCGATGATCGCGCCGGTGGGGGTGAGCGAGTAACTGGCCGCTCGCCAATCGCCCTTGCCGATTCCGTAAGTGCGGACCTCAGCTCCGGCCTTGGTTGCGGCAGCGGCAAGCTGCTCGCCCCGCGGATCGCAAGCATTCACCACGGCAACGCGCGGAGCCGGATAAACCGTGCCGTCAAACAGCAGCCGCTTGGCTGCGAAGTACTGCTCCAGTGTTCCGTGATAATCGAGGTGATCTTGCGTAAGGTTGGTAAAAACGGCCACGTCGAAATTCACTCCCGCGGCGCGTCCCTGATCGAGGGCGTGGCTTGAAACTTCAGTGACCAACTCGGTAGCTCCACGGGCGACGCCCTCGGCCATCAGCTCGAAAAGGTCGCGAGATTCCGGCGTGGTGTGGACCGAAGGAAGTACTTCGCCGGCCACGTGGTACTCGATGGTTCCGACGAGGACGGTCTTGCGGCCCGCGGCGTTGAGCAGAGCCTCGGTGAGAAACGCCGTGGTGGTCTTGCCGTTGGTGCCTGTGATGCCCGTGGCCGCGAGCTTGCGCTCGGGACGGCCGAAGAAGGCTGCCGAGGCCTGCGCCAGTGCACGCCGGCCATGTTCCACTTCCAGCACCGGCAGGCCGGGCTGAAAGACCAGCAGATGATCGAACTTCGGCGCGGAGTCCGTGATGATTCCCAGGGCCCCGGCGGCGATCGCTTTTTCAACATAGCGATTGCCGTCGGTCGAGCCGCCTTTCATGGCAACAAACACCGAGCCCGGCTGCACGCGGCGAGAGTCGTACTCGATGCCGGTAATCGGCTGGTCCGATTCGCCGCCTGCACCGACGGCGGCTACTTCCGCAACTAATTCTTGCCAATTCATCTCGTGGTCAATTGTAGATGCCTTCGCTTCAGTGGATTGGAATTGGCGGTAGGATGCTTCCATGGACGAGGAAAGAAAAGATATCTATGCCCATCCACGATATTGCCGAGCGCTGGATTGACAAATATGAGCGGGGACGCTTGCGCGCCCTGGCCGACCTCAAGAAGAAACTGGAGGGAGAAAACAATGGCTGAATCAAAGGGGGCTGAATCGCAATTTGTGTATGTGACCTTTATTCGCACCACGCCGGAAAAACTCTGGCAGGCGTTGACCCAACCCGAATTCACGCGCCAATTCTGGATGAATACAACGCAGGAGTGCGAATGGAAGCAGGGCGCCTCGTGGCGGATTGTTAAACCGAACGGTGAGACGGCCGACAGCGGCGAAGTGCTGGAAATCGAGCCGCACAAGCGGCTGGTGCTGAAGTGGCAGAACCACATGTTTCCGGAAATGACCGCGGAAGGCTTTTCGCGCCTGACCTATGAACTGGAGCCGATGGGCGAAACCGTCAAGCTCACGGTTACGCATGTTATGGATAAGCTCGATTCCAAGCTCATTAAGGCAGTCTCCGGCGGATGGCCGATGATTCTTGCCAGCCTGAAGAGCCTGCTCGAAACCGGCGAATCGCTGGAAGGAACCCGCCGCTGGCCCGAGGGAATGTAATCGGGCACTCCTGCGCGTAAGGA
>JBEKEQ010000081.1:0-19107 GCA_050013735.1 Occallatibacter sp. | reverse complement strand
GCAGGAGGATTTATCTGGGGTCCGGCTTTAGCCGCTGAGGGAATGCAAGACCGCGCGCTTTCAATTCCGATGTAATTCGGGAGGCCCTTACTGCACCGTCCCCTGCGGCCTCAACCTTCTCAAATCCAAAGCGCATTCCACCGCATTCTGCGCCTGCAGCCGCAAATTGTCCGATGCTGCCCACAGCCATAGCCGCGAGGCTTGATTCGTATTCCGCGCACCGCCAAACTCCGGCCGCAGCCGCACCAGCACGTCGTTCTGCCCGGTAGCAGCCAGGTTCGATGGAGAATCCGTATCCTCCAGCACCAGGTCAACGTGTTCCCCGCTCAAGGCCTCTTCCAGCGCAGAAATCTCCACCGCACGCTCCAGTTCCACGGCAATTGAAAAGGTGTGCCCATGGAAGACCGGCGCGAGAATCACCTGCAACGCCAACGCCGGCCAGCGTCCGGCGGCCAATGCGTCATAGTGGCGCCGAATCCGTGCTCCCGCCGCGTTTAGATTCACCACTGCGGCTTCGCCCAGTCCGCCCAGCAGATTGTAGGCCACCTGGGCGTCGTAGACGGCGCGCGGCAGCGCCTGAAAGCTGAGCAGGTTCACCGTCTGCTGATGCAGCTCGTCCATGCCGGCGCGGCCAAACTCGCTCGCTGGTTCCAGCAGCGTGACTGCGGCAAAGCGCACCGGAGCTGCCGTTTGCAGCCGCTCAAGCAGCAGCGCAATGGCCAGCGCCGCAGGGTGGGCCGGGACAACGGCAGGCGTAAACAGGTCAGGCGTCACCGCTTCCGAACCCAGTCCACTGCTGTCTAGCCACGGCGCCCGCACCACTACGCCCGTCTCCTGGTCCAGCGCGCCACTCAGGTCAAGCACCGTAGAGCCGGACCTCAGCGCCTGGCGCCAGTGTTTCCGGGTCAGGTCCTCTGTGCCACAGAAAAACGCAAAATCCACGCGTTCGAAAGCGTCGTCCTCGATGGCCCGGACGAAAGTAACCTCGTCGCCCACCTGGTCCAACTGGCCCTGCGCTTCCGCTTCATCCAGCAGCACCAAGCTCGCCGTGGCCAGCGGCGAATCCGACAATGCATCCTTCAACTCCCGGCCCAGCAAAGTTGAGGCTCCGGCTATGGCAATCTTGTACAAAGGCATCCCTGTTCTAAAGAGCTACGATTTTTCGATTACAAAAGCGAATGGGGTCCCGGTGAGTCAGGCTCTGCCGCCGCCGCTTGCGACCCGGCAGCGCCGCGGGGCTTTCTGCGCCGCCGCGACCACGAGTATGCCGCCCGTGCCCAAATACCCGAAAACATATAAATCAGCGCCATGGCAAAAAGCACAACGTTGGAATACCGGACGACGATGTAAAGCACCACGATCAGCACGATCAGCAACTGGAAAGGATGACTGCGGGAGAAGTTGATCTCCTTGGCCGACCAGAACCTCCAGGTGCTCACCATCAGGAATCCGCTCAACCCCACCAGGATGAGCCACGCAAGGGCGACCCACCACTCCATCACCGGAATGCCGTAAAAGAAATGCACGGTGGCTGCCAGCAGTCCCGCCGCCGCCGGAATCGGCATGCCCACAAAGTACTTTCGCCCCGGCCGTCCCGGATTGCGTGGTTGCGCATCCGCGCTGATGTTGAAGCGCGCCAGCCGGGAGACCCCTCCGATGAGAAACAGGAAGCAGATGAACGCCCCGGCCTGGCGCAGATGTTGCAGCACCTGCGGGTTGATCGATTCGGGCAGGAAATGAAACCCCCAGATGAGAGCCAGCAGGCTCGGCGCAATTCCAAAAGTGATTGCGTCGGCCAGCGAGTCCAGTTCCTTGCCAAACTCGCTGGTGGTATTGGTCATGCGGGCGATGCGGCCGTCCAATGAGTCGCAGGGAATGGCAAACAGGATGGCGATGGCCGCCCAATCCAGATGCATCTCGGCATTGCCACTGATGGCCTTGATGGTTTCGGTAATGGAAAAGTAGCCGGCGGCGATGTTGCCCACGGTAAACAGCGAAGGCAGCAGATACATGCCGCGCCTCAGCCGAGCCTGCGCATGAGCCTTCGCCAAGCCCGCGTCGCGGCCGTTCACAGGGCCTCCTCGTCAACTTCGTCCGGCTGCACGTTGGCGCTCATCGCCCTTTTCACGGCCGGCGCGGCAAACGCCATCTCAGGTTCTGCCATCTCCGCCAGCACGCTTGATCCGCCCTTCACCCGCTGACCCACTTTCACGCGCAATGCAGCCTCTGCCGGCAAAAGCACGTCCACCCTGGAACCGAACTTGATCAGCCCCACACGCTCTCCGCGTTCAACCCTCTCGCCCTCGTGGAAGTTGAACACGATGCGCCGCGCCAGCAAGCCGGCAATCTGTTTGAATGTGACTTCGATCCCCTCGCCTTGCACGGTAACGATGTTCTGCTCGTTATTGTCCGCCGAGGCCGGGTTCATGGCGTTCAAATACTGGCCTTTCCGATAGCGGACTTCGCCCAAAACACCGCCGATGGGCGAGCGGTTTACATGCACATCGAAAACGCTGAGGAATATGCTGATTCGCTGTCGAGGTCCCTGGGGAGTGGCAATGGTGACCGTCTCGGTAATCAGCCCGTCTCCGGGCGAGACAATCAATCCCGGGCCGGTTGGGACCATTCGCTGCGGATCGCGGAAAAACCAGAGAAAAAAAGCCGCCAGCAGAACCGGCGCTATGCCCCACGCCCAGCTGCCCGCAGCCCAAACCACCACCGCCGCCACCGCCAGAAGGCTCAAACCGTAGATATAACCGTCGCGCACCATCGTCCCAACGATTATACGGTCATTGCGGCCGCATGCAGGCATTGCGTCTGACACACACTCCCCACAATGAGCCCGCCGGGGCTGCCGCTCAACCGATTCGCCTGCTTCGATCCAACTGCCTTGTCGCCTTAAGCCACCGCCGGGGACCTGTGCTCAAGGGCAAAAATCAGGTCTTTGGCATGCAGCTTCAACTTCTTCAGGCGCACTTCTTCTAGTTGTTCATCCTCGGAGAGATACGGCTTTTGAAGCAATTCTTCCAGCCGCTGAGCGTAACGGCGATGTTCCGCTTGCAGGCGATCGATTTCTTCGCTCAGCGTAGGATCCTGTACTTCATCCATCAAGCACCTCCTGTGTTCATTGAACATTTACATATATCGCCCTCAATGGGCAACTCGCAAGCGCGAAATAGACAGAAAGTAACCCAAACCTGTGAATTTCAGGAATTCCAGCGGCAGGTCACAGCTTAGCTTAGCTGCGCAATTCCCGTCCGGTTCAGGCGGTCGGACCGACCGTCTGGCCCCATCCGCCCTTCCAATCACGCAAGCCGCAGGCTCATCAGAACCGCATCCTCAACAGGATCAGCGTAGTAGCCGCGCCGCCGCCCGGTTTCCGCAAAGCCAAGGGCCAGGTAAAATCTCAACGCCGCGTCATTCGAAGCCCGCACTTCCAGCAAAATCTCGGTCACCTGCTCCGTGCGCAACTCCTCAACCATCGCCACAAGCAGCCGCCGTCCCAATCCGCGGCGCTGGCCCTCCGCAGCCACCGCAATCGATTCCAATTCAGCCTGCGGCGGCAGCAATCCTGCCACCAGGAATCCCGCGACGGCACCGTCCTCCGCGCCTGCCGCCACCAGGGCAATGCGCCGCGGCTCAGATTCGGGATCAAGTGCGGCAAGGTAGATCGCGGGCGGCCAGTGGGGCGCGTCCTTCAGGCTCTGGGCAATCTCAATCACTCGCTCCACGTCCGCCGGGTCCATCCGTCGAATCTCTAACTCTGCCCCAGAGCCGCTCATGCGCCGCGCAGCCCCGCAGCCGCTTCGCCAAAAATCTCGGCATCCGAACGCCGCAGATAATGCCCGTCCAGCAGCGCCAGGTCCACCTGCGCACCGGCCAGCAGCCGCGCCTCGCCCATGCGCAGCGCATCCGCCGCAACCGGCGGTGAAGCTCGCACCAATTGCGTATCCGGCCACGCCGCTTCCAGCAGCGTCGCCGCGGCCTCGTCGCAAATCGCAACCCGCACGGGCGCGGGATCGATGGCTGCAAGCTCCCGCGCTCCGGCCAGCAGTTCCCTCGGCTTCATGCCCACCGATTCCACCCGCAGAAACACCTCGCTTCGATGCGCATCCAAAGCAGCCGACGGCACCCCGGCCTTGCGCGCCAGAACCTCAATCCGCGACACCGCGACCACCGGAATCTGCGCGCCTTCGGCCAGTCCCTTCACCGCTCTCAGCCCCACGCGAACGCCGGTGAAGCTTCCGGGCCCGTTCACCGCCACAATGCCGCGCAACTGCTTCAGCCCAACTCCGCTCCGCGCCAGCAATTCACCCACTGCCGCCACCAGCGTCGCAGAGTAGCTGCGCCCCTCCAGCTCAATCTGACCAAGAATCTCCAAGTCTCTACCAGCCAGCCGTCCCAGGGCAACAGACCCCGACGGCCCGCACGTGTCGATGCCCAGCAGAAGCCCAAACTCAAGCATGATGCCCCACTATACCGCCGCCAGCGCTTGCTCCAAATCGGCAATCAAGTCTTCCTTGTCCTCAATGCCCACCGAGAGCCGCACCAGCCCCTGCGTAATACCCAGCCGCTCCTTTTCCTCGTCGCCCAGCGCGGCATGGGTCGTCGTGGCCGAGTGCGAAGCCAGCGACTCCACCCCTCCCAGCGATTCCGCGCTCAAAAATACTTTCAGCGCACCCAGGAACCGCCCGGCAGCCTCGCGCGTTCCCAGGTCAAAGCTCATCATCGAGCCAAACCCTCGCTGCTGTTTCACCGCCAGCTCATGTTGCGGATGGCTCTTCAGCCCCGGATAGGCCAGCCTGCTCAACTTCGGCTGCGCGGAAAGGAACTCCGCCACCGCGCGGCCGTTTTCCTCGTGCTGCTTCATGCGCAGGGGCAACGTCTTGATGCCGCGCAAAACCAGGAAGCATTCAAACGGCGACAGAATTCCTCCTGCCGCCTTCTGCACCAGCAGGAAACGCTCTTTGTGCTCCGGCTTGCTGCCGATCAGCGCCCCGCCCAGCCCATCCGAGTGCCCGTTGAGAAACTTGGTCGTCGAATGCATCACGATATCCGCGCCCAGCGCCAGTGGGCTCTGCAACACCGGCGACATGAACGTGTTGTCCACGCTGACTTCCACCCCGTACGCATGCGCAACTTCGCTAACCGCCGCAATGTCGGTCAACGACATCAGCGGATTGGTGGGCGTCTCCACATGAACCAGCTTCGTAACCGGCTTGATCGCCGCCTCGACCGCGGCCACATCTCCCATATCCACATACTCGATCTCGATGCCGTAGTGGCACACGATCTGGTTGAACAGCCGCGCCGTTCCGCCATACACGTTGTGCGAACAGATCACGTGATCGCCCGCGCGCAGCGTGGCCACCAGCGCATAAATCGCCGCCATGCCGCTTGCAAAGGCGTGTCCGCTGGTTCCGCCCTCGAGCGCCGCCAGCGCCTCTTCAAGCCGGTCCCGCGTGGGATTCCCGGCGCGCGAGTAGTCCCATCCCCGGTCCGTGCCAATGCCGGTCAGCTCAAACGTCGATGAAAGGTAAACGGGCACATTCACGGCGCCCGTCAGTGGGTCGGGATGCTGCCCCGCATGTACGGCAAGAGTCGAGTATTTGTAGTCAGGCATAAGTCGGCGTTTAGAGTTCAGCTCCTGGCTTCTAGCTTATCGCGGCCAGCCGGAAACAGACCTGCCTGATCCATTTCGCATTTCCGCCGCAGCGGGACGAAATGGGCGGGATACCTCGAAACCCATGGCGCGCAAGCGCCGGCTGCCCCACCGCAGGTGCCCCGCCGCAGGTGGCTACTTCGCGCTCACCCTCAGCAACAGCACCCCATGCGACGGCACCGTCGCCGAATACGCGCCGCCAACAAATGTCACGTCCTTGTGCGCCCACAGGTCCCGCGCCTGCCCCACTTTGCCGCCCAGTTGCAGATCGCCGGCATTCACCGTGGCCAGCGCAGCGGCCGAGCCATGATTCACCACCCCCACGGCCACGTCTCCGTTGGCCAGCGGCTTGATCCACGTCTCCCAATCGCCTTTCTTTACCGGCGACGCCTGCTTGCCCAGCGGGTCCTGGTTGATGGCGATCACTTCCTTGTTGAGCAAAATCGACCTGGTCACATCCGTCATAATGCGCACATCGTTGCCGGCCAGCAACGGCGCGGCGGTAAGCGACCACAAGCTCATGTGAGTGCGGTATTCATCGGCCGTCATGTGCCCGTTGCCAATCTCCAGCATGTCCGGATCGTTCCAGTGTCCCGGCCCCGCATACGGCGCGGTCGGCACTTGCTTCTCCACGTTCTCGATCATGCTCTCCCAGGAGTCATTGATGTCTCCCGTAGTGCGCCACAGGTTGGCGCCCACCTGCGCGCCCCATTTCTCCACGTTGCCCAGACCGTACTCGCACAGGCTATAGACAATGGGCCGGCCCGTTGCTTCGAGCGCGTCGCCCATCTTCTGGTACACCGGCTGCAGCTTGTCGTCCTTGTAGATAATGCCCGCGCTGCACCAGTCATATTTCAGGTAGTCGATGCCCCACGCCGCGAAGGTCTTCGCATCCTGCTCCTCGTGCCCGTAACTGGCCGGATATTCCCCGCAGGTTCGCGGCCCAGGCGAAGAATAGATTCCCAGCTTCAGCCCCTTCGAATGCACATAATCGGCCAGCGCCTTCATGTCGGGAAACTTGTAGTTCGACTGCAGGTTGCCCTGTGCATCCCGCAAGCCCTCCCACGTGTCGTCGATATTCACGTAAACATAGCCCGCGTCGCGCATTCCGCTCGATACCATCGCGTCGGCCATGGTGCGCACCGTCTTATCGTCGATCTTCTCTGCAAAGAGATTCCAACTGTTCCACCCCATCGGCGGGGTCTTGGCCAGCCCGTTATATCGCACATTGTGCAGCGCAGGCGGCTCAAGATAGGGCAGCTTCGTAAACTCGTCCGCGGGCGTAGCAGGTTTGGCCACAAAAGCCCCGCCCCACTGGTTATAGTGCAACTCTCCATTTACCAGGTCGCCTACGATAAACGGCTTCTTGTGGTCCCATGCATACAGTTCAAAGTGGTTCCCCGTCGCCGTGCCCTTTACGTCCACGCTGTACCCCAGCGCGACCAGTTTGCCCGTGAGGTCGCTGCCGGTCTGCTTAAGCTCAAGAATCGATTTATGAAACTCACCGTTATGCAGCTTCCCGCCCGTCCCCGCCCAGCGTCCAGTCAAGCTCTGGCCATATCCTGGGGCCGCAATCAACGCCACGCAAAACAACGTCGCCGCAATCGCACCAACCGCCGCAAATCTCTTCCGCCAATTCCACATTCTCTGCATCGCTCCTGCTCTCCAATCCACATTGAGAAAGTGCTCCGCACGGCGCAAAGCTTCGTAGAAGGCACCGCGGGGCGTCGTTTTCTCTGCGCAACGAATTGTAAGCGATTACCGGCGCTCCGCGATTTCTGTGATCCCGGATGCCGACGGATGATTGGCCTTGTCCATGTTGCGTCGGATGGCTGCAATTCCAGCCCATCAGGACCGAGGCCGAAGAGGAGAACCCTACACCCCGCCCTCGAATATCTTCTTTGATAAATACCGCTCCGCCGAGTCCGGAATAATCACCGCGATCCGTTTTCCCGCGCCCAACTCCCGCGCCAACGCAACCGCCGCAAACACCGCCGCTCCCGAACTCGAGCCGGCCACCAGCGCCTCTTCCGAGGCCAGCCGCTTCACCATCCCGAACGCGTCTACATCCGTCACCATCGCAACCCGGTCGCATACATCGCGATGAAAAGTCTGGGGCACGAAATGCACGCCGATTCCCTCAACCCTGTGCTTGCCCGGCGCGCCGCCCTGCAGGATGGACCCCTCGGTCTCAACGGCCACATTTACCACTGCCGGGTTTTTCTCCTTCAGGAAACGCGCCACGCCGGAAAACGTTCCGCCCGTGCCCACTCCGGCCACAAAGCCGTCCACGCGTCCTTCCATTTGCTCCCAAATCTCCACCGCCGTGGTGTCGTGGTGGTATTGAGGATTGGCCTGATTCTGAAACTGGAGCGCCGTAAACGATCCAGGAATCGCAGCTCCCGCAGCGCGCGCCCGCTTGATCGCCCCCTCCATGCCTTCAGCCTCAGGCGTCCGTACCACCTCCGCGCCAAAACCGCGCATCAGGATGCATTTCTCCTCGGCAAATCCCTCCGGCACAAACAGCTTCACCGCATAGCCGCGATTGACGCCAATCAGCGCCAACCCCACGCCTGTATTGCCCGCCGTGGCCTCGATAATGGTCGAGCCGGCTTGAAGCAGCCCTCGCGTTTCGGCGTCCAGAATCATTCCCAGCGCGGCGCGATCCTTGATGCTGCCGCCGGGGTTCAGGAATTCCAGCTTGGCAAACACCGCCGCCGCCGGCTCAGGAGCCAGCCTCGTCAGTTGCAGCATGGGCGTGGAGCCCACCAGTTGAGTGATGTCTGAACCAATTCGCAATGCGGAAGAAGTTGAGGAAGCAACGGTCATAGCAGGATCAGTCTATCCCACGCCCGGCGCAGGCTACCGTTGTTCAGGCTGGGCAGTGTGCTTGGCCACCCGCGCCACCGGGAAATAGCCGGTGCGTGTCCGAACGTTCAGCGTCCCCATCCCTTTGGCTTTGGCCGTAACCGACACGTGCCGAAACCCCGGCTCCGTGGTCGGCTTGGTGGAATGGTAGCCCAGCGTGTATTGGTTGCGAATATCCCGCGCCACTTCGGCGGCAATCTGGTCGATGTTTTCGATCGACTTCGGGAAAAACGCCATGCCGCCCGTCTCCGTCGAAAGCATCTCCAGTGCCCGCCGCGCGTGCCGCACCTCGGCGCGGCTCATCTCGTCGCCGAACAGCAACCCGATGGTGTAGATGACCGGCCCGGATAGCTGTTGCACCCGTTCGATGGTCTGCTCCAGGTCGAGGGATGAAGCATTGTCTTCGCCGTCGGTAATCAAAACAAGCACCTGCTTGGGCCTCTTGGCATCCTCCACCAGGTGGTCCGCCGAGGCCGCCACCGCATCGTAAAGCGCCGTCCCGCCCCGCGACTCGATGTGACCCAGCCCGTCGCGCAGTTTGTTCACATCCGACGTGAAGTCCTGGTCGATGAAGGCTTCGTCAGAAAAATTCACCACAAATGCCTCGTCCTGCGGATTTGAGGCCTGAATAAGGTCCAGCGCGCTTTTGTTCACTGACGGGCGCTTCTTCGACATCGACCCCGAGTTGTCCACCACCAAGGCGATTGAAACCGGAAGATCGGTGTGCTGGAAGCTCAACAGGGTCTGCTTCACTCCGTCCTCGTCCACCTCGAAGTTTTCCTGCTTCAAATCTTGAACCAGCCGGTTGCCTTCAAGCACCGTGCAATTCAGCACCACTTCTTCCACGTTGGTGTGCAGAACGTATCCCTGGCCCTGCTTGCTCATCTGCCCGGCCTGGGCCGGTTCGCCGTCTGGCGAACGCACCGGATCGCGATCCACGGTCAACGGCGGAGCCTGCGAAGCCGCGGGAGGCGACCCCGCGGCCTGTTTCGTCGCTGGAGTCGGAGGCGATTGCGAGGAAGCCTGTTGCGCCGCTACCGTGAGCGCCAACGCGACCAGAAAGGCCGCCTGAATCAAATTATTGCAATGGCGCATAGTAGCCGGTGCGTGCATGGACAGTCAGTGGAGGCAATCCCTGTGGAGGATTAAGCTTCACCTTCACTTTACGCCACTTGCCGTCGCGGGTCAGGTCCTTGGGCCGGTAGCCGATCACATATTGGTTCCTCAGCTCAGTAGAAATCTTCTCGGCAATGTCTCCCATTTCAGCAATATCCACCACCCGGAAGAGCCTTCCGCCGGTCTCCTCGCTCAGATCGTTGAGCAATTGCGGGCCGGTCCGCTCCTCGGGGGTGGGCGCGTCAGGATCGAAGATACCGATCGAATAGATCTCCACGTCCGACTCCCGCACTCCCGCGCGCAATTCTCCCTCGGTATAGCGTGAGCGGTTATCGCCCCCGTCTGAAACCACCAGCAGCGCCTTGCGCTCGTGCCGCGCATCCTTCATTTTGATCAGCCCATAATAGATTGCGTCCAACAGCGCGGTGCGGCGCCCGCTGTGCACCGTCGCCAGCCGCGCCTGGATGTCTTCCACAGAATTGGTAAAGTCCTCAATCAGCTCCGGCCGGTCGTTAAAGCCGATGACAAAAAACTCGTCCTGCGGATTGGCAGTCTTGATGAACTCCAGAATCGATTCACGGGCGCGAATCAGTTTGGAAGTCATCGACCCGGAGAGATCGAAGATGATTCCGATCGAGACCGGCGCATCCTCGCTGGCGAAGCTGCGAATCTGTTGCTGCCCGCTGTTCTCAAAGACCTGAAAGTCCTCCCGTTCCAATCCGGTCACCAGTCGGTTCATGGGATCGGTTACCGTTACCGGCACCAGCACCATGTCCACGTTCATCCGGATGAATGAGCCCGGATGGATCTTCAGCGCATCGGTCCCGGTGGCGGCAGGCGCCTCAGCCCCCGCGGGAGCTCCCGTGGCCGGCGTTCCGGCCCCAGGCTGAGCCACGTGAACCTTATTGAGCGGATCGTCCTGGGCATGCACCCGCACCAGGCAGAAGATCGCAACCAAGCCGCAAATCCACAGCCAGCGCAGCCGAGACCGGGAACTGGCTCTCAATGCCCGAGCCTTGCGCGGAATGGAATGCGTGTTCATGCTCTTTCACCAGCAATTGATCGCGATATTAGCACGGTTTGCACTGCCCTCGCGGTAGCGCGTCAGTTTTGAAAGGGCACGACTTTGGTCGTGCCGGTTACGCCAGCAAAATGGAGTGGGCTCTAGCCCCCGAGGGAGCGCTTTTTCACTGATTCACTCCCCCTGTCAACCCCAATACTCTTTGCCAAGCTGCATCGTTGAAAACAGAAGCTGGCACTCCTAACTGAGATACAATCTACGCTGAGCGCGTAAGCGGCCCACGGTGAATAGGATGGCCGCCTATGCCCAATTTGAGTTGTTAGACGGGGAGCAAGACGTTCCGTATGGCCCGCATCTATCCTTTTCGCGCCTGGCGCTACAATTCGTCCGTCGTCCGGCTGGAGGATGTAGTCACCCAGCCTTACGACAAAATCTCCCCCTCCATGCAGCAGGCTTACTACCAGCGCAGCCCCTTCAACCTGGTGCGCATCATCCTTGGCTTGCCCGAACTTTTCGATGCCGAGGATGGCGAGAACGTTTATACGCGGGCGGCGCGCGATTTTCGCTCCTGGCGGGAGCAGGGTGTCCTGGTCCAGGAGAAGGATCCCTGCATCTTTGCGTACTCGCAGCGTTTTCGCGTCCCCGGTTCCGATTTCGTGAAGGAGCGCCGCGGATTTATTGCCCTTGGCAAGCTTCACGAATACTCCGAGCAGGTCGTCTTCCGCCACGAGCAAACCCTTTCCAAGCCCAAGACCGACCGGCTCAACCTGCTCAAAGCAACGCGGGCCCACTTCGGCCAGATCTTCATGCTCTACTCTGACCCGGGCGGCAGCGTGGAGAGGATTCTCTACGACGGCAACGGTCCCGCCGAGGCAGAGGTAACCGATGAGTATGGAGTGCTCCACCGGCTTTGGCGCGTCAGCGACCCGGCTGCCATTCGCCTCCTAACCACATCCATGGACGACCGCAAACTCATCATCGCCGACGGCCACCATCGCTATGAAACCGCGCTAAACTACGCCAGGGAGCACGCCGCCGATTCCCCGGCTCAGACCCAGCACACCCCCAGCCAGTTGGCCCAGCCGCCTTACCCCGAAGCCGCCGTGATGATGACCTTTGTCAACATGGATTCCGACGGTCTGGTGGTTTTGCCCACCCACCGCGTGGTTCACAGCCTGGTTGGATTTGACCCCGCATCCTTTTTTCAGGCCGCGGAGGAGTTTTTCACCATCGAGACGCTGCCTCCCGCGGATGCGGCCCACTACATTGAGATTCTCGGCCAAAAGCAAGGCACTGCCTTCATCGCCGTCACTCGCGACGGAGCAAAGTTCCTCCGCTCCAGGCCGGAAGCCGTTGAGGCTGCGCTGGCCGGCCTACCTGAGCGCCAGCGCCAGCTTGACCTGAGCCAGTTGCACTCCATTGTGCTCGATCGTTTGCTTGGCCTGGACGCTGCAAAAGTGAGTGACCAGACTAATATTCGTTATCTGCGCGACGCCGGCGACGCGGTAGAACAGGTACAGCGCGGCCAGGCCGACATTGCCTTCCTCACCAACCCCGTTTCCATGGAGCAACTGCGCGAAGTGGCCTTCGCCGGCGACGTAATGCCGCAAAAGTCCACCGACTTCTTCCCCAAACTGCTCAGCGGCCTTACGATTTATGCGCTGGAATAAGCGCAGGCGGCGAGGAACTTTCGATACAGTCAGGAAAGATGCATAGGCTTCCAATGCCGACGATCAGCAGGTTTTACGGAATTTTGATTCAGATGTATTTCGGCGACCACGTTCCGCCTCATTTTCATGCGTTGTATGCTGAATTCGAGGCACTGATCGACATCCGGACATTCGAGATCATCCGTGGAGAATTGCCAAGCCGCGCTATCGCGCTGGTGCTGGAATGGGCACAACAACACCGGGAGGAACTCACTGCCTTGAAAGGGCACGACTTCAGTCGTGCCGCCAACGGCAGCAAAACGAACGCGGGGCTTTGGCCTCTGAGGTATGCTCTTTGCCGGCTCGGCTAGAAATTCGGTATGTTCCCGCACCCCGTAGCCGGGCGTCCCGAGGCCTCCGAAGTGTTTTTGCGATCACAGCTTTAGCAACGGCATCCCAATTGTCTGTCTCCGCCCAAGCGCCACCGGCTCCCGCCGGCCCTCCTGCCCGCTTTGTTGTCCTCCTCGATGCCGCTCACGGCGGCGACGACCCTGGCGGGCGCATCAACGGTGAAGCGGGGCAGCACCAGGATGAGAAGACCGTTACGCTCGCCCTCAGCGTCAGGCTGCGCTCCCTGCTCGCCGCCCGCGGCATCCAGGTGGTTACCACCCGCGAGTCCGACTCCACGGTTGCCCTTGACCGCCGCGCCGAGCTCGCCAACCATGCCCGCGCCCAGGCCTGCCTCAGCCTGCACGCCACTGAAAGCGGCTCAGGGGTTCATCTCTTCGTTTCCTCTCTTGCTCCCGCGCTGCCGGGGCGCATGGCCCCCTGGAAGACCGCTCAGGACGCCTGGGTCACCCGCAGTTTGGACCTTGCCGGCGTGCTCAACTCAGCCCTCCTTCATGCTCAGATCGCAGTAACCCTGGCTCGCGCCAATTTGCCCGCGGTCGACAGCATGACCTGTCCCGCGGTAGCCGTTGAGCTCGCACCCGAGTCTGCCCATCCTGCCGATTCAGACCAGGGCGCCCCGGACGATCCCGCTTACCAGGCCCGCGTGGCTGAAGCGCTGGCCGCCGCGCTGCTCGAGTGGCGCGCGGAGGCACGCCAGCCGTGATCCCCCGCTACCAGACCATCCTTTTCGCCGTACTCCTCGCCGCTTCCGCGGTCATGGGCGTGGTTTTGTGGCAATTACGGGAGCGCGCCCACCAGCGCCTGCTTTCCAACCAGGACTCCGCTCCCACCCAGGCGCCCCAGGTGGCGCAGCCTGAAGAGGCTACCCTACTCGTCGCCAACGATGCCGACAGCTCCCTGCTCACCCAGGTTCAATCCCTGCCCTTGCCGCAGGACCCCGGGGCGCGCGCCCGCGCCATACTGGGCAAGCTGCTCGACCTCTACGCAGCTCCCGGCGCAGCCCACCCAGTTCCCGGCGGCGCCAGCTCCATCGCCGAGGTCTTCCTCATGCCCGCCCAAAACCCCACTTTTTTCCCCGCCGTCAACCCCACCTTTCATTTGGAAAACGCTACCCCCCAAAAATCCCTGCCGCAGCCCAACGATCCCTCCACCCCTCAACTAGCCGTCGTCAACCTGACCGGCAGCTTCGCCGCCTCCCACCCCTCGGGACTTGAAACCGAAACCCTCACCCTGCTCTCCATCTGCGGCACCCTCCACGCCAACCTGCCTCGCGTCGCCCAGGTCCGTTTCCTCGTAGATGGCCTTCCCCGCCCCACCCTGGCCGGCCACGCCGACCTCACCCGCACCTACCTTACCGCGGACGCCGCCCCACCCGAGGCCGCCAATCCATGACCCCTACCATCGGCGTCTTCGATTCCGGATTCGGCGGCCTCACCGTCTTGCGCGCGCTCATTGAGCGAATTCCCCAGGCCGAATTCGCCTTTATCGGCGACACCGCCCGTCTCCCCTACGGCTCCAAATCGCGGCGCACCATCGCCCGCTACGCCGCCCAAAGCGCCCGTTTCCTGGTCGAGCAGCAGGGCGCTGAATTCCTCGTCATCGCCTGCAACACCGCCAGTGCCCTGGCCCTCGACGCCATTCAGGAAGCCGTCCCGGTCCCTGTCCTCGGAGTCATTCAACCCGGAGCTACGGCCGCCCGCGCCGCCTCCCGCACCGGCGACGTTCTGGTCATAGCCACCGACGCCACCGTGCAAAGCCACGCCTACTCCACCGCCTGCCGCGCTCTCGGCCTGCGCGCCCTCGAGAAAGCCTGCCCGCTCCTCGTTCCCCTTGTCGAAGAGGGCTGGACAGATCACCCGGTTACTACGGAAGTCATTGAAATCTACCTCAACGAACTTCGCGTCGAAGCCGCGTCCCAGGGCATGAATCCCGACACGCTCCTGCTCGGCTGCACCCACTACCCTCTGCTCCGCGGCCTCTTCGAACAAGCCGTACGCCCCGGTGCAAAAGTCATCGACTCTGCCGAAGCCGCTGCCGAGGCTGCCGTCCAAATCTTCAATGGCCGGCTTTCTCTCCCCGGCGACCCACTTTCTGAAACACCGCCCAACGCGAAGTTGCGCTTCTTCGCCACTGACTCCGTCGAAAAATTCGAGCGACTCGGCTCCCGCTTTTTACACCACCCGGTCGGCAAGGTCGAGCTCGTCGACCTCGGCGGATAAGATTGACTGATATTCTAGGAGATGCCGGTCCCGCCGTCCCTCGGCAAGCCCCAACACGGACCATGGAGGAAGAAAGCAAGCATGATCGATCTGGCAGGTAAGACGGCCGTAGTCTTCGGGCTGGCCAACAAGCGTTCCATCGCCTGGGGTATCGCCCAAAAACTTCACGCCGCCGGCGCGACCCTGGCCATCTGCTATCAAAACGAGCGGATGAAGATGGAAGCCCAGGGACTCATCGACGAACTCCCCGGCGCCCACGGCTTTCAGTGCGACGTCTCCAGCGACGAGCAGATCGCCGCACTTTTCGCAGCACTTAAGGAAAAGTTCGGCAAAATTGAGATCCTCGTCCACGCCGTGGCCTACGCGCCCGCTGAAGACCTGCGCGGCGAGTTCATCAACACCAGCCGCGAAGGCTTCCGCATTGCCCAGGATGTCAGCGTCTACTCTCTCATCGCCGTCAGCCGCGCCGCTGCCCCGCTCATGACCGAAGGCGGCAGCATCATGACCCTCAGCTTCTACGCCGCTGAAAAAGTCGTGCCCAATTACAACGTCATGGCCATCGCCAAGGCCGGCCTCGAATGCACCGTCCGCTATCTTGCCTGGAACCTCGGCCCCAAAAACATCCGCGTCAACGCCATCTCCGCGGGCCCCATCAAAACCCTGGCCGCCCGCGGCGTCGGCGACCTCAGTGACATGCTCAAAGCCCACTCTGACCGCGCCCCGCTTCACCGTAACGTCGATCAGCTAGAAGTAGGCGGCGCGGCTTTATTCCTGGCCAGCGACCTTTCCAGCGCCATCACCGGCGAAACCCTCTACGTCGACAACGGCTATAACATCATGGGCTTCTGAGAGATTCGAGTCCCCCCTCCGGGGCCGCCGAATGTTACGAAAAGAATATTGTTTTAAAAGACAACGGCCTCGCTCGCGCCGTCTACATTGTTCTTGACATTGTTTTTAAGGCCATGCTATCGTCACTCAGTTTTACGGTCGGATATTCCCCCCAATCGCACATTTTCCGATCGCAAAGTTTCCCAACAAACATCTTCAATTGCCCTTGGCCGGGCACTCAACACGGTTCGCTTTAAGGAGAAAAATCAAGACTCCAAAAGCGGGAGGACCACGTGAGTAAACGCGTTTGCGCCATGCTATGTCTGCTGGCGGCTGCGGCCGCTGGCTTGCCGGCTGAAAATCTTTCCTACACTGGCACTCTCAGCACCCCGGAAAGCGTCTTCGAAACCACATTTATTCTCACCGCATCTGACACCGTCACCTTCCAGACGTGGGGGTTCGGCGGTGGAACCAACGCCGCTGGGCAGGTAATCCCCGCAGGCGGTTTTGACCCCCTCATTGCTCTCTTCAGCGGCCCCCCCGCCACCGCCTCCATGGTCGTGGACGGCTCCTCTGACCCGCTGGCTGACGCCGATAATCTGAACAACCCTCCCTGGTCGTTTGTGGGCAACTGCCCGCCCGCCGGCACCGTCAATATTGGCGGCGACAACGATTGCGGAGACGATTATCTGCAGACAATACTCGCCGCGGGAACCTATACCCTGGTCCTCACCGACGCCAGTTACATTCCCCAGGCCATATTCGACAACGGCCTTCTCTCAGAAGGCTTCGTGGATTTCACCGATGGAGTATTCCAGACCTGCGATCCCAATTCCGAAGCCTGCATCACCCCCAACGGCAACTACGCGGTAGACATTGTGTCCGCCGAATCCGACCTCACAACTCCTGTTCCTGAGCCGCCTGCTCTTCCCCTGCTTTCAATCGGCCTCGCGGCCCTGGCCGCAGCAAAGCTGTATAACCACCGGCGCATGTCGCCGCAAACGTACGGAGGTACGCAATGAAATTCGCAAAACCCACATTGATCGTCGTCGGCGCTGTCTTGCTGGCCGGATTGATCCTGCCCATGCTCGCGCCCAGGGCGGTACACGCCCTCGCGGCCACGCTCGTTCAGGTCACGAACACTGACTCGAACCCGGTCGCAACCACAACCGCCGTTCCCGCCCACCCCTTTTTCGGTCTCATGCAGCTGTCAGGCACCGGCTCGCAATCTGTTGGGCCAGGATCCGGAACGCTGGGTGTGACCCAGATCGTGGTTACCAACTTCGGTTCGTCGCTCGCCACGGTCAACATCTATGCCGGACTTCTGAGTGGCGGAACCTGTGGCGGAACCAACAACGTTGAAGCCGCCACCAACCCATTCCTGGTTCTCGACGTGCAGCCGAACTCAACCCTGGTCGTCCCGTCGGCCGTGCCGCTGGTTTTTTCGCCGACAGATGGATATGACAATCTTCCCCACACCTGCGTTGCTGCGGGAATGCCCATCACAGGCGGCAACACCATTGTCAGCATCAACGGTTTCGTGAACTAAGATCCTGTTTACAAGTAAGTAATCGTAATCGCGCCACCCCCAGGCTGGCTGTCGCGTGGGCGGGGTACCCACAACGTGGACCGCGCCCCACGCGCGGCTTCTGGCGGCGTGAGGACACCTTCCGCATCCTTCCGCGGCGCGATCATAGAGTCCTTCGACCTTCACCGAACGACGGGGCGCGGAATTTTTGTCGCAATGCCGCGCTCGGAAAGCGCACACACCACCCGCTTGATCGAAATAAGGGACGAGAGCGAATTCAAGACGCAAAGTGACCACTCACGCCGGGTGGTAAACTGGCTCGTCGCCTTGAAAGCTGAGCACACTCTGCCTGGATTCGCTTCTTTGGCTTATGCCTTGCCGGGTTGCGGAGTAAATTGCGGGAGGGGTAAGAAATGAACCCACGTCGGCGTAATTTTTTGAAGACCATCGCAGGGTCGGGAGTGCTGGCCCTTGCTCCCCGTTATGCGGAGGCACAGGAACAGTTTGCGCGCGCCACGCGAGGAACCCCGCAGCCGCGCATCAAAGATATCAGCGTGATTGAATGCCAGCCTGCCGCCCCCCGCTTGACGGTCGTCAAGATCACCACCGATCAGCCCGGGCTTTACGGCTACGGTTGCGCGACGTTTACGCAGCGGGCCGATTTGGTGAAGCCCGCGGTGGAAAAATATCTCAAGCCCTTCCTGCTCAACAAGACGACCGACCGGATTGAAGACATCTGGCAATCGTGCTACGACAGCTCGTATTGGAAGAACGGCCCGGTGCTGAACAATGCGATCAGCGGCATCGACCAGGCGCTGTGGGATATCAAGGGCCGGCAGGCCGGATTGCCCGTCTATCAGCTTGCCGGCGGCAAATGCCGCGAGGCCGTCGATTGCTACACCCACGCCAGCGGAGCGGAATTTCAGGATGTGGTCGACAGCGCGAAGAAATTTATCGAGCAAGGCTTCCGCGTGGTGCGCATTCAAGTGGAGCTGCCCGGAATGGCCGGCTATGGCGCGTCACATACCGATGACAAACGCCCCAAGGCTCTGCACGATCAACCGCTCTTCGAGCCTGCCTACGCCATGCGCCGCAATTTGAAGCTGCTTGAGTTCTGCCGCCGGGAGCTGGGTGAAGAGATTGAGCTGCTTCATGACATGCATGAGCGCCTGACGCCCAACGAGGCGGTGCAGTTTTGCAAGGAAGCCGAGCAGTATCGAATGTTCTTTCTTGAAGACCCGCTGTCGCCGGAAGATCTGGATTACTTCCGGCAGATTCGACAGAATTGCGCCACGCCCATCGCCATGGGCGAACTCTTCAACAATCCGCATGAATGGCAGCCGCTGATTGCAGAGCGGCTGATCGATTACATTCGCGTGCACTTGTCGCAGGTGGGCGGATTCAGCCCGGCGCGCAAGATTGCCATCCTCGCCGAGCAGTTTGGCGTGAAGACGGCGTGGCACGGCCCGGGCGATGTTTCGCCGATTGGGCATGCGGCCAACGCCACGCTCGACCTGGTGAGCTACAACTTCGGCATTCAGGAGTACTCAGCCTTCAACGAAAGGACCCAGGCTATTTTTCAGGGATGTCCGGAGATGAAAGACGGGTATCTATGGGTCAGCGAAAAGCCTGGCTGGGGAATTGAGATTGACGAGAAGGAAGCCGCCAAGTCGCCATTTACTGCCAGCCCGCTGAACGGCGGCTGGGGAGAGATCCGACTCCGCGACGGCACCGTGATCAAGCAGTAACGCGCCGGGGATGGTTATGCGCTTAAAACAGAATTGGATTCGGCATAATATTCGATG
>JBEKEQ010000080.1:0-19264 GCA_050013735.1 Occallatibacter sp. | reverse complement strand
CACAATTCGGCCCAGCGGGCTAGCCGTGAGTCCGGCAACGAATTTGTGCATATTCGGCACTTGATTAGCCTATACCTCTGCCTGGGCCGCGCAGTCAGTGTCGTATCTCACCGTCACTGTCCACCCACCAGACAGTTACTTTAGACGCGCCTAAGCGAGTGAAGGCTGTGTGCCGCTCGGTTATGGCTTCAGGTATGCTTTCTTCGGGGGTCAAATTCCGTCAAAACAATCAGCATGCGTCTTCCCCTGAGAATCGCCGTTTTGTTGCTCGGTCTGCCGGGATTGCCCATTGCAGCGTGGGCTCAGCTCGCCCCTTCGCCTGATGCGCCGCCCGTCAGCACGGCTCCTGCCCCCGTCGATGACCAATCGGTGGCCACGTTCAAGGTGAGCGTCAACCTGGTGGACGTGTTTTTCCTCGTCAAAGACAAGCAAGGCAACCTGGTTCCCCACCTCACCAAAAATGACTGCACGGTTTCTGAAGACAAGGTGCCGCAGACACTGAAGAGCTTTGTGGCCGAAACCCAGCAGCCGCTCACACTGGGAATTCTTCTTGACACCTCAGGCAGCCAGCAGCGCGTCCTGCCCCTTGAGCAGGAGTTCGGCAGCCAGTTCTTGAATCAGGTGCTCAGGCAAAAGGACGAGGCCTTTGCGCTCTCGTTTGACGTGGATGTGGACCTGCTGCAGGACTACACCAACAGTCCCAGGCTGCTGTCGCGGGCATTGAACAAGGCGGAGATCAACACCGCGGCCGGCAATGGAGCGGGGGGCATTCCGGGAGCAGGCGGCGGAACTGTGCCCACTGTGGGAGATCCCAAGGGTACGCTGCTCTACGATGCAGTTTACCTGGCCTCAAACGAAAAAATGAATCAGGAGACCGGCCGCAAAGCCATGATCCTGCTCACCGACGGCGAGGACCAGGGCAGCCGTCACAAAATTCAGGATGCCATTGAGGCGGCGCAAAAATCGAATGTGTTGGTCTATGTGATCCTGATCGCCGACGTTCAGGGCTACATGATGCAGGGCATGGGCTACTACGGTTATTCGGCCATGAAGAAATTGACTGAGGAGACCGGCGGCCGGCTCATCGACGTGGGCAACAATGGCAAGAAACTTGAAGCCGCGTTCCAGCAGATCGAAGACGAGCTGCGCACCGAGTATGTGGCCAGCTATACCCCCACCAACATCAAGCTCGATGGCGGCTTCAGGCGGCTGGGCGTGGAGTGCCACGGGGACGGCATGAAGGTGCAGGTGCGCAAGGGCTATTACGCAACCACGCCGCAAGACTGACACTCAAAAGACAACTCAATCGGCAAGAGGCCCGATCAAGGGCCGCAACGCGTGCTGTTTCAGGACAGTTAATTACATTAGTTTCGTTCAATCGTAATCTGGCGCCTTAGGTTGGTCTTCTCTAATATCGGCTCATGCGGAAATAACTTGAGGCCGGGAAGAAAAATTTCTTCGCCCTCGAGAACTTCCCCTCCAGGAGCTTGCCATGATCAGCAACTGCGCCGCCAACCAAGGTTTTGAGATCAGCCCCCGTTTTCGCAGCACTATCGAAGAGCGAATCGCAAGGTTAGAGCGGGACGCCGCGCACGACGAAGCCCAGGTCGCGCTGCTGGACAACGGTGACCACATCCGCAGGCACATGAAGCTGGTGGCCATGCAGCGCTCTGAAGCGCTGCGCATGAGGCTCTTCCTCAATAACTCGCAAACCCGGCTCCCACGTCCGCTCATCGGACTGTGAAAAAGGCACGGAACGTGGAGCAGGAAGAGCGCTCCATTGCAAGTGCGAATCTTGGCGCGCTGCAGAATCGACCGTCGTCTTAAGCTAAATCTTGGAGCACCGGGCGGGAATTGAACCCGCGTATACAGGTTTTGCAGACCTGCGCGTTAACCACTTCGCCACCGGTGCTTGAACAGTTGTCAGTTTTCAGTTATCGGTCGTCAGTAAAAGCTGAAGACCGGGAACTGACAACCGTGAACTGTGAACTACGAACTGTGAACTAAGAACTGCGAACTGAACTAAAAAACCCACCAAGCCGTCTGGTGGGTGGGTCATTGGGACGATTCTTGTTTCGGAATCTAGCCCAGCGAACACGCCCGCGCGCGGCCTCCCTGACAGCAGCAGGGCCGACAGGTAAAGCACAACGCGGAAGTGAAAAAATGGGCCATCGAATCCTCTGCCGGCGAAAGCACGCTGAGCAAACCGCAGCTGACCGGATAATCGTAGACTAGAGTCTGCGCGGAGGCATGTCAAGCGATGGCTGGCTGGGAAGTGAAGGGACTGGACTACTCGGTGGTGGATGTTTTTACCGATACGCCGCTCGCCGGCAACCCGCTTGCCGTAGTCATGAACACCGCCGGGCTAACGACTGAGCGGATGCAGGCGATTGCGCGCGAGTTCAATTTATCTGAAACCACGTTTGTTGAGCGCCGCCCTCCCGCAGTGGAGCGGGCCGAAGGGGTGCGGGTGCGCATCTTCACCTCCCAGGAAGAGCTGCCCTTTGCTGGCCATCCCACGCTGGGCACGGCCAGTGTGCTCAAGCTGCAGGCGCCGGAGACGCTCAATGAAGACACGGTGACCCTGGCGCTGAACGTAGGCCGGGTGCCGGTGCGCTTTGCAGGCGAAGGCCTGTTCGGAGAGATGACCCAGCCAGAGCCGGAATTCGGCGCCGAACTTGATCCATCGGAAGTGGCCCGCCTGACCGGGCTGGCCGAGGATGACCTGGAGCCGGGCCTGCCGCCGCAAGTGGTTTCCACGGGAAACCCGTTTGCCATTGTGGCGCTACGGTCTCACCAGGCTCTGGCCCGGCTGCAGGTTAGCCAGCAGGAAGCCAATGAGTGGCTGCGGGCGCGCGGGGCTCGTTGGTTTTACGTGCTGGGTCCAACTGGCGGCGACGCGCCCGCATGGCGGGCACGCATGCAGTTCTACGGCGGCGAGGACCCGGCTACGGGATCGGCGGCCGGGTGCGCCATCAGCTACCTGGTGCGGCGCGGAGCCGTGCCGCCCGGCGAACGCATTGCACTGCGCCAGGGCGTCGAGATGGGACGGCCGAGCGATTTGTATCTTTCCGCGAAGATGGAATCGTCGAGGGTAAGTGATGTGCGCGTCGCTGGCAGCACCGTTCTTGTGGCAAAGGGGCTGCTTTTCCTGCCGTGATGCACACGCTTTCAACAGGTTTTAATCAATGCAAGTTGCGATGTGTGTTACCTCTAGCCAATTTTTGCCTGTTTCCGGTCAATTTTTCACACAGCTCTTCGCTTACATTTCTCCCTTTTCATCCACCCGGAAGAGTCGTACGCTTGCCTTTCATTGAAGCAACTTAACCGGCTCCTGGCCGGTCTTAGCCCCAGGCATACAGCACAAAACTGATCGTGTGCGAAGGCAGCCCTCCCATGCAGCGAATGCCGGATTGCAGCCAAACGTGAGCGCAACGCCGGCACCGCCGCGCGCACCTCACGCCAGGCAATCCGCATGGCTGAATGAAGCAAGCGCCTGTCTCGTCCCCGTTCACCGGGCCCGACAACCAAAGAACGCCAGTCCGCCACCAGAGCGGGCCAAGGCGGAGTGTTGCCGCGCTCGGCACGAGCGAATTGAAACGAAGGAGCTTTAACCCAGATCATGCGGCCAAAGAAAGTGATTCTCTGCGTAGACGACAACGAACTGGAGCTTTCCGTGCTCAAGTTCATGCTGGCAACCAATGGATACAAGGTGATTTCGGCCTCCAACGGCCAGGAGGCGCTCGGCATCTTCGCCCAGAACCAGGTGGACCTGGTGCTGGCCGACTTTGTAATGCCGACCATGAACGGCAATCAACTGGTGGAGCGGCTGAAGCGGATTGCGCCGCATATCCCCATGGTTCTGTTGGGAGATCCGCAGAAGATGGGAAGCGAGATGCACGCGGCCGATGCGCTGCTGGCTAAGAGGAACTGCTCGCCCCAGGAACTGCTGGAACGCATCAGGACCATGAGCGCGCGCAAGCGCGGACCCCGCAAAGGCGCCCTCCGGATGGCTCCAATCGCGGAGCTGGCAGCTGCGTCGTAAAAGCAGGGAACTGGGAATAGGGTTCAGGGTCCAGGGAACAGGGAACAGAAATCCAATCGCTGGTGGAATTTGTAGACCGGTTCGAATTTGTAGATTGGTGCAGAAACTCCGCGGGAGCCGCAGCTGGCTCGGCTCTTTCAATCGGCGGAAAGCCTCATACTGCCTGACCCCTGAACCCTACTCCGCGTTCCCTAATCCCTATTCCCTGCTTCCTGCCTCTTCACACTCCGCTTGACGATTGCCCGCGTGTATGGGCATACTCGCCAATTATGCCCTGGCCAGAGGTTTCTACTCAGAGCCTGCGGGAGTTGGCTTCTTATGGATCTCATTCTGCTTCGTATTCTCTTTGTGGCCCTCCTTGGCGGGGTCTGTTACTTCCTTCATCCCTTCGGCCTGACAGGATGGGTCAGTGCCGGCGTAGGCGCGGCAGCAGCCGGCGCGGTCATCGTCTTTGAGCTGCGCGTCCGAGCCCTGACTCTCCGGCGGCTGATCGGGGCGGTGACCGGCAGCGTGCTGGGCATCTTTGGCGCGGCGCTCTTCTGCCTCGTGCTGCGCAGCGCGCCGCTTTCCGGCTCAACCTCCGCGGTGCTGCAAATTTTTGTGCTTTTGCTCATGACCTATGTCGGCCTGCTGGTGGGGGCTAACAAGGGCGACCTGCTCAACCCTGCGGCGCTGGGCACTGTGTTTGCCACAGACAAGCCCACCCGCCGCACCGCCAAGGTGCTTGATACCAGCGTCATCATCGACGGCCGCATTGCTGACATTGCCGAGGCCGGCTTCATTGACGGCACAATGGTGGTGCCTGAGTTTGTGCTGCGGGAATTGCAAGTGGTGGCCGACTCAACTGACGGGTCAAAGCGGCAAAGGGGCCGCCGTGGGCTCGACATGCTTCAGCGCATGCAGTCAAACGCCGCCGTGCAGGTGCAGATTGTCCCCGACGATTTTCCCTCCATCCGCGAAGTCGATCTGAAGCTGCTGGAGCTGGCCAAGAAGTGGGAAGCCAAGGTCGTGACCAACGACTTCAACCTCAACAAGGTCGCCCACCTGCACCACGTGGAGGTGCTCAACATCAACGACCTGGCCAACGCGCTCAAGCCCGTGGTGCTGCCCGGTGAAAAGATGACCGTGCTGATTTTGAAGGAAGGCAAGGAGTTCAACCAGGGCGTCGGCTACCTTGACGACGGCACCATGGTGGTGGTCGATCATGCGCGTAAGCTGATCGGCAAGCCGGTGGAGATTTCAGTCACCAGCGTGCTGCAAACGGCGAGCGGAAAAATGATCTTCGGCAAGATGGACGAAAATGGCCGGGGTGGTGAAGCTGGGCGACCGGGACCGGTGGAAGTGGCCCACTAAAAATTGAAAAAACATCGCATCGCCATTCTCGCCGCGCTGTCGGTGTTCCTGCCGCCATGGGCGGTGTACGCTGCTGACCCGACTCCACTGGCGGACCTGGTAGTCTACGGCGGAACAGCATCCGGCGTCATGACCGCATACTCCGCTGCCCGCGAGGGATTGCGCGTGGTGCTCCTGGAACCAGGAGCGCATCTGGGAGGCATGGTTACTGGCGGCCTCTCAGCCACAGACCTCGGCCACTTCACCATCATCGGCGGTTATGCGCGTGATTTTTATCTACGGGCCGGCGCGCACTACGGAGTCAAGAGCCTCGATAGCCCTGCTGACTGGCTCTCCGAACCGCATGTGGATGAGGCGATCTTCGTCGATATGTTGAAAGACGCCGGCGTGTCTGTCTACTTTCACGAGCAGCTGCGCGAAATGAATGGCGTTACGGTGGCGGGCACGCGAATCGAGTCGATTACCACCGAGGACGGCCGGGAATGGCGCGGCACCGTCTTTGCCGACTGCTCCTATGAAGGCGACCTGATGGCCGCCTCGCATGTGAGCTATACCTGGGGCCGTGAGAGCGCGGTGGAGTATGGCGAAAGCCTGGCTGGCGTGCGGGCGCAGACGCTGGGGCACCAGTTCGGCTGGGCGGTCTCGGCATACGACGACCGCCATCATTTGTTGCCGGAAATCGATCCTGGCCCGCTGGCCGCTCCGGGGGCCGGCGACAAGAAAGTGCAATCCTATAACTTCCGCCTGATTCTTACCAATGATCCTGCCAATCGGCTGCCCTTCCCGCGGCCCAGGGGCTACAAGCGGTCAAGATTCGCTCTGATGCAGCGCTATTTGAATGAGTTTCAGCAGCATCGCGGCCGCGCGCCCACAGTGAAAGACGTCTTTCTCCCTACAATGATTCCCAATCACAAGGCCGATTTCAACAACAATGGCCCCGTCTCGACCGACTACATCGGCCACAGCTGGAACTATCCCGAGGCGTCCTATGCCGACAAGGCCGCGCTCTGGCAGGAGTACGTTCTTTACACCCAATCGCTGCTTTATTTTGTCTCCCACGATGCGCATGTGCCTGCGAGCTTGCGGGCGGAGGTCAACCAGTGGGGCCTTCCCAGGGATGAATTTGCAGACACCGGCCACTGGCCGCGGCAGCTCTATATCCGCGAAGGCCGCCGCATGGTTGGGGCCTACGTGATGCGCCAATCGGATCTGCAGCAGGACAGAACCAAAGCGGACTCCATCGGCATGGGCTCCTACAACAGCGACTCGCACAACATTCAGCGCGTCGCCATGCCCGACGGAACGGTACGGAACGAGGGCGACGTCGAGGTGCCGGTAAAGCCCTACGAGATTCCTTACCGGAGCATCACGCCACAAGCGGCTGAAGCGGAGAACCTGCTGGTGCCTGTATGCCTGTCGGCAACCCATGCCGCGTATTCGTCCGTGCGCATGGAGCCGCAATACATGATCATCGGTCAGGCCGCGGGCGTGGCAGCGTCGCTTGCGGTGAAGGGGCACACATCGGTCCAGCGGGTCTCAATTCCCGACCTCGAGAAGAAGCTACGGGAGCACGGCGCGGTGCTGCACCTCAGTGAAGAGATTCATCCCGGCGGTTGATACTCCTGCACCCTGGGGTCGATTGCGTCAGACCGGGTGAGGCCACCGCCGAATTCAGGCGGCTTTCACGGCGATACGAGCGGATCGGGAGTTGGGCCTGGCTTTAATGAGGATCTCCACGTCCTGGCCGAGTGCAACGAGAAAGTGCATGAGGCGTTCGACAGAGAAGCCTTCCAGCTTGTAATTGAGGAGCGCGGAGACCTTCGGCTGGTTGATGCCGAGCGTGGCGGCGACCTGCGCCTGTGTCAGGTGCTGCCGCTCGACGATCCGGTTCAGGGCAGCGCAAAGCCGGGCCTTGGTGTGGAGTTCGGTCGCATCGGGCAAGCCAAGATCGGCAAAGACGTTTCCACTGCTTCGGACCACAAGTTCTGCTGCACCCTTAGCCATTTCTCTCCTTGTAATCCGCTTGCGCAACCTTCAGGCGTGCTTTGATCAACTCGACGTCAGCCTGCCGGGTTGCAATTCCGTGGGGTGACTTTTTTTGAAATGCGTGCAACACATAAACTGCGTTTGCAAAACGAACGGTATAAATCGCCCTGTAAGTATCCCCATCGTGATCCTTCACCACCTCCAAGACTCCGGGCCCCTCACCCTTCCAGGGCTTTGCAGAGGGATGCTTTCCGCCGAACTGAGCTGCGCTGAGAGCGAATCCCACAGTGCGTTGGACCTCGAACGGAAAACCACCCAGGTCCTTGAGCGATGAACTCACCCAATAGAGCGGACTTTCTCCGGGTACAAGTTGCCGTCTCATTATTTATCCCATTTCTGGGATATTCCGTCAAGTTGAATGCTCAAATTTCGTTAGTACTTCTGCACCTTAGGGTCGATCTCGTCGCTCCACGCCAAAATGCCGCCAGCCAGGTTCACGACCCTGGGGTAGCCGGCCTGCTTTAGGAATTCGGCAATGCGCTGGCTGCGCCCGCCAGATTTGCACTGCACCACAACTTCGCGGTCGCGGTCGATCTCGGCCAGGCGGTTGGGAACGTCGTTCTGCGGAATAAGCTTTCCGCCAATCTTGGCGATCTGGTATTCGAAGGGCTCACGGACGTCGATCAGTTGCACATCCTCGCCGGCGTCGATGCGCCGCTTCAGTTCCTTCACGGTAATCTGGGGAATTCCATTCTTCACGTTGCTCTCCTGTTGAGTCTCCGGAACGATTCCGCAGAAGTGTTCGTAATCGATGAGCTCGGTGACCGTGGGGTGATCTCCGCACACCGGGCACTCAGGATTCCTGCGCAGCTTGAGCTCGCGAAAGCGCATGTTGAGTGCGTCGATCAGCAGCAGCCGTCCGATGAGGGATTCGCCCTTGCCGAGAATGAGTTTAATGGCCTCTGTCGCCTGGATGACGCCGACTAGCCCAGGAAGAATTCCCAGCACTCCGCCTTCGGCGCAACTGGGTACAAGGCCCGGCGGCGGTGGTTCGGGATACAGGCAGCGGTAGCATGGGCCGGCTTCTGTGGCAAAGACGCTGGCCTGGCCCTCGAAGCGGAAAATCGAACCATAAACGTTGGGCTTGCCCAGCAGTACGCAAGCGTCGTTAACCAGATAGCGGGTGGGAAAATTGTCCGTCCCATCGGCGACGATGTCGTAGTCCTTGATAATGTCGAGAGCGTTGGCGCTGGTCAGCATGGTCTCGTGCTTCACCACTTTGACCCAAGGGTTGAGAGCGGTGAGCTTTTCTTCGGCAGAGTCCAGCTTCTTGCGGCCAATGTCTTTGGTTGAGTGAATGATCTGCCGCTGCAGGTTGCTGGCGTCCACAACGTCAAAGTCCACCAGGCCCAGGGTGCCGATGCCCGCCGCGGCCAGATAAAAGGCCAATGGCGACCCAAGTCCGCCGGTACCCACGCAAAGCACGCGAGCTGCCTTAAGACGCTGTTGGCCCTCCATGCCCACTTCGGGCAGAATCAGGTGGCGCGAATAGCGCGAAAGATCGTCGGTGGTCAGTTCGGGGAGGGCGGCGGGTTCGGCGATAGTGGGCATCGGGCTCTTCTCAGTTCTCAGTTCGGGGTGGGTAGATTGAATTCCATGTGCCGGAGGCGCGCAGGCCTGGACGATCGGAGCCCTCCGGCGATGGACGGGATGATGGAGAGCGTGTCGGCCGTACAGACGACCGTAGCCTCCTTTTCAGGCAGGTAGCGCACGTCCTCGTCGTTCAAATACAGGTTAACAAACGCGCGCAGCTTCCCCTCCGGCGTAAACAGGTGCTTGCTCAAATCGGGGTACGCCTGGGTTAGCGCTTCCAGGGCCTGGGAAACGTTAGCCGCTTCAACGTCGACGGCATCCTGGCCGGCGGCAAAAATGCGCAGCGGAGTGGGGATGAAAATCGTCATTCGTATGAATTCCTCATTGCAACTTTATAGATGATTTTGGGAGCCGATTAGATGGGGAAATGCGCCCATCCTAGTCGATGCGGATCGGCTGAGCTCAGTCATGAAAGTCCGCTCCCATCCGGACCGTTGTCTTCATCGTCAAGCAGGATCGTCTCCGGTTCAAAGCGCTTGTCTTCTTCGTTGGCGCCGGCCAAAAGGAACGAGTTGGTGACCGTGGCTTTGCCGAGGTCGACGGCGGTAATGACGTAGGAGCAGCCCAGCCAGTGGGCCTCTGCAAAGTCGGTGGGCGACCACATGGCCGGGTGGTCCGGGTGGGAGTGGTAAAAGCCTGCGACGGCCAGCCCTTGGCGGCGAGCTTCGCGCTCAATCTTTATCAGCTCGCCGGGAGCGATCTGGTAGCGGTTATGGGCGGAGTCGGTGCGTGTGTTGCCCGCGGGAACGGTCGCCAGCACCAGCCAGCCCTCAGCTGTTGACCGGCCGAGCAGCGCGCCGCAGCACTCGTGGGGATAAGTCTGCTCGCCGTGGGCGCGAAGGTCGGCGAAGAGAGCGCGGTTCAAGCGCAGGATGCTCATGCTTCCTCCCAAAAACGCCCGGAGAGGTATCTTTCGCCAGAGTCCGGGAGCACGGTGACGATCAATGCCGCGCGGCCGGCCTCCGCTTCTTCGTGGGCAATTTTGAGGCTCGCGACAATTGCCGCGGCCGCTGAAATGCCGACTAGAAGGCCCTCCTTGCGCGCCAGCCGTCTGGCCAACTCATAGGCAGCTTCGGTTTCCACTTCAAGGGCGCGGTCGGCCAGGTGCGGGTTGTAGATGGCCGGGATGATGGAAGCGCCCATAAACTTCAGGCCCTCAAGCCCATGGAACGGCGAGTCGGGCGAGAAGCTGATGGCCTGCAGGGCGGGGTTCAACTCCTTGAGCCGCCGCGTCGTGCCCATGAAGGTGCCGCTGGTTCCCAGGCCGGCGACGAAGTGGGTCACCTGGCCGGCGGTCTGCTGCCAGATTTCCGGGCCGGTGGTGCGATAGTGGGCCAGCCAATTGGCGTCGTTGGAGTACTGGTCCACGTAGCAGAACCGATTTGGATCGTTGCCGGCCAGCTCCCGCGCGCGGCGGATGGCGCCGTCGGAACCCAGGTCGGGATCGGTCCACTCGAGCTGGGCGCCGTAAGCGTGAAGAATGTGCTTGCGTTCCGGCGAAACGTTGGAGGGCATGGCAAGCAGGACCGGGAAACCCAGCGCCGCGCCCAGCATGGCCAGTGCAATGCCGGTATTGCCGCTTGAGGCGTCGAGGATGGTCTTGCCGGGAACCAGCAGGCCGCGGGCCCGGGCGTCGGCGATCATGGAGCCCGCAGCCCGGTCTTTGACGCTGCCGCCGGGGTTCGCCCACTCGGCCTTGGCCAGCAGGTCAATGCCCTCCAGGTCCCTGACAAGCTGGTTCAGGCGCACCAGTGGGGTGTTGCCGATGCGCTCAGCCAAAGAGGAGCCGGTTTGGGCGAAAGTATTGTCCGCTTCCATGGGAAATTGCCGCCAGTGCTCCGGTTATGCGAGATTGGGAATGCAAGGCTGGGTCCGGGCGCGATAGCGCCGATTCCTATAACAACATCCTCGCAGACTGGAAAGCAACGATGGCAAAAAAATCCCGCAATCCCAACTTCGAACAGACGCTGGAGATTCTGCGCGCGCATTCTTTCGATGTTCGACCCTACGCCGGGGGCGCGGGCGGAGTGCTGGTCAGCAAGCACGGAGCCGGTGCTGTGCTGGTGCCGGTTGAGGGTAAGCAACCCGCGCTGAACTCGGATGGGGGCGCAACCGCTGCGGTTGCTTTCTGGGAGCGTCCGGGATGGATTGTTTGCGAAGAAGTGGGGCGCCTTTTGGATCGCGGCTATCAAAAGTTCATTAAGACCTCCAAATTTGAAATTCCTGCGTCGGCCAGCCAATTGCAGGCAATTCACCTATTCAGCGAGGAGCTGAGTCAATTGACAGGCGAAATCAGCCTGTACAACGAGGCGCTGGGAACAACGAGCGATGTGTATGAATATGATCGATTGAAAGGCCGGGAGGCAGAGGAACCTGCTGCCGGGCGCCCTTGGGGGCAAACCGGGACCCACTGATTGCTTTTGGGCCGGCGAACAGCCCTTGAGCAGGCTCTGCCGGAACAGCGCATGGACGTGCAAGACAAGTCGGAGCTGCTTACGGCGAAGGGGCTGGAGCGGCGGACGATGCCACGTTGCGCGGTGGATGAGGAAGCCACCCTGCTGCTGATAAATCATGGTTCCCTGCTGCGCTGCCGGCTGGTGGAGTTGAGCCTGGATGGCTGCCGGATGAACGCTTCGGCACGCGTCCCGCCAGGAGTTCTGGTGCGCGTTGAAGCCACCTTTAAGGTGCGCGGCATAGCTTTCCGGTTCGGCGGCGTGGGAGCGTGGACCGATGGCGAGAATCAGGTTGGGATAAGGTTCGTCGACATGCCTTACCGGCGCAGGGACGAGCTGGCGGGGGTGCTCTGCGAGGTTGAACTGGAAAATGCGGCCAGGGCCGAAATGCAGGCTGCCGAACATCGAGGCTCTGAAGAGCAAACCGCGCTGCAAATTGCTGAAAAGCCTGTTGCTGAAGCCGTTCCTGACGGCCTCAGCGCAACGGAACAACGGGCCCGGGAAGGTTCCGGCAGGCGGGCTGATAAACCGGCCTTGCGGCCAGCGGAAGGCCGGGCCGGCGTCACGGCGCCAGCCGAGCCGCGCAGCGCCGAGCCGCAACAGGCTCCCCTGAAACCGCCCACGCAGACACCCGCTCATTCCTCCAAGCCCACCAATCGCGAGCGACGCGTGCAGTCGCGGCACGAGGTCGACACCTCGGCGCTCATCCTGCTTGTCAATGTCGGATCGTGGCTGCAAGGGCGCATTCTCGACCTCAGCCTGAGCGGTTGCCGCATCCGCAGCGAAGAGCGATTTCCCGTGGGCATTTACACCCGCGTCGAAATCGAGTTCCGCCTTGAAGGGCTGCCCTTTCGTTTGGGCGGCGTCATCCAGGCCATTCACGACCGCAACCATGTGGGCATTCGATTTCTCGACGTCAGCGAGCGCAAGCGGGTGCAGGTGGAGCAGTTGATCGAGGAGATCGAGGAAATGCACGCGCGGCGAAGCCTGGAAGAAGCAAGCTGAGACCCTGGTCCCGTCTGGAAATCCTCTTGCCGTCGGCCCAGCCGTCAAACTCAATCTGCTCCAGGATCTTGAAATTTTCCCCCAAAAGTGGTCAAAATTGAACAGGCAGCTCCTCCCCCCGAACTAGACACTGTGGGAAAATACGGCGGAGAGTGTACCGCTCCTGATGGGCAGTCGGTGCTCGGTTAGATGAGCCCCTTCCCGGCGCTTCGAACACTTTCGATGAGATCTTTTTTCATCGCCAAACCCTATTTTTTTAACTGAACGGCAATGCAATTGCGCCGGCGCTGCACCATTGGCCCGGGAGCTGCATGCGGAGGGATAGTTTTCGATGGTAGAACCTGAAAAGCCGCCATTCGATACCGCGGCATTCTTAACCAGCGCCGGCCTGGGGAGGAGAATTGTCCAAATTGCGGTGAAGGAGGCTTTTTTTGCGCAGGGAGACCCCTCCGATTCCGTCTTCTATCTCCAAAAGGGCCGCGCACGGCTCACCGTCGTTTCGCAAGCCGGCAAGGAGGCCACCATCGCGCTGCTCGGCGACGGCGACTTTGTGGGAGAAGAGGCCATCGCGTCCGTTGGCGGTGTGCGATTGGCCACGGCCACGGCCATCACCCCCTGCACCGCGCTCAAAATCCGGCGCGACGAAATGATCCGTGTGATGCACGAGGAGCACGGCTTCTCTGACATTTTCCTGAAGTTTCTGTTAGAGCGCACCATGCGCATCCAGGCCGACCTTGTCGATCAGCTTTTCAACTCGAGTGAAAAGCGGCTCGCGCGGATACTGTTGCTGATGGCCGAGTTTGGCCAGCCCGGCGAACCGGAACAATACATCCCCAAGATCTCGCAAGAGACACTGGCGGAGATGATCGGCACAACACGCTCGCGTGTGAGCTTCTTCATGAACCGCTTCCGCAAACTGGGCTTTATCGAATACAACGGCCGCATTCGTGTGAACAAGTCTCTACTCAACGTGATCCTGCACGATCACATGCCCGACGACGCCATCGCAAAGCCAGCTGTTGAGGGCATTGAGGACGAGTAACGGGAACACGCCTCTGCCTTTCCAAACGTCTTGTACGAAATTGAACAGAATCGCAATTGAATGAGTGGAATACTCACCCTACTCCCATGGAGAGGCTGTAAGCGGGGTGAGATATGCCCAATACAAAAGCAAAACTGCTCATCGTTGACGATGAGTCGACAATCCGGCTCTCGATGTCGCATACGCTTACTGAGGTCGGGTTTTGCGTGCGCTCTGCCGAAGACGGATTTTCGGCATTGGCAGAGCTGCGCAAGGAAATTCCCGACATCCTTCTCTCCGACCTCAACATGCCGGGCATGTCCGGGTTCGAATTACTCGCAGTGGTCCGGCGCCGGTTCCCCGCAATCCAGACAATCGCCATGAGCGGCTCATTCTGCGGCGACGAGGTGCCTTCCGGGGTTGCCGCCGACGCCTTCTACCCCAAGGGCAGCAGCGTGGGATGTTTACTGCGGATCATCGCAGCCCTTCCCTTGCCAGAGCGGATGTTGCCCAACCATCCGTCGCGCGCCTTGGCAACACCGGCGCTCATCTGGGTTGAGCTTCAGGGAAATGACAACTCGGGAGCGGCCTGGGTTACGATTCCGTGCCCCGAGTGCCTGCGCACGTTTTCGCATCCCCTGGGCAGCTCATTAGGACCGATCTTCGAAACCAACTGCGTCCATTGCCATAGTTCGATTCACTACGCAGTGGTGCACCCGGCCGAACGGGACCCTGGCCAGGCATTTTGCTGGCGCCCAGCCCAGGGCAACCAACAGCCAGAAATCGTGCCTCAACCCTACCGCTGAAACGCTGAGAGAAAGAGTTGCGACCATGCGAACAATCGCCGAATTAAGCGTGCTATTGCGCGCGAAGGCTGAACTACCCGCCGGACTAAAACTGGCGACCGATGAGTTTCACGAAGGCTGGAGCTTTATGCGGACGGGCAATGTGGTGCGGCTGAAAAGGAAAATTCAGACGCAAGGCTGGAATTTCATCAGGACCGGCGACGGTTCGCTCCGTAGCGGGGTAGGCGACACGTCGCAGCAGGCCATCGCCAGCGCGCTCAAGCTGGCGCTTCGCCGCGTGAACACATTCTTCAACGCCGCGGAAGTGGAGCACATTGAGCTGACACAGTATCCGTGGTTCTATCTGGCCAGAGTCAGAGTGTATCCCTATCGGATTCAGCAAGGCGCGATGATGGCGGCGACCGATGACCCCGTGACTGTGGAGATGGCGCAACAGGAAGCCGGGCCTTTTCCGCATTTTGGCAGCGCCATGCCGGTGCTGAAAGAAATGCTGATTTCAAACCATAATTGGGAGGCGAGCGCGTCATGACAATGGTGGAAGTAGCAATGATCTTGCTGATTGTTTTCAGTGCCTATCGGCCCCCTGCGGAACCGATCCTCATCCGCGACCGCTCACGCTGCAACTCTCGATAAAGCTCACTCTTCGATTGCCCCAATTCTCGCGCCAGGCGCTTGAGAGCCTCCTTCTCGTCTATCGGAGCGTCGGGTCCGCCTCCCGCCTGAATGCGCGCAATGCGATCGGCAATCTTGATCGGCGCGGAAGTTGTGGGCGTTGGGCCATCTTTGGGCAGTGCCCGGAAGAGCAGGGTAATTTCGCCGCGTACGCGATCGCGGGTGGCGAGTTCTCTGCGGGCCTCGGCAACCGTGGCGCGCAAAAACTCCTCGTGAATCTTGGTCAGCTCGCGAGCCACCACGACCGGCAGATCCGGCCCAAAGACCGACTCCAGATCGGCCAGCGTATCGAGAATGCGATGCGGAGCCTCGTAGACAATAAGAGTGCGTGCCGCCCCTGAGCTTCCGGCTTCGGCAGCAAGGGCTTCCAGGCGAGTGCGCCTCGCCCCGGCCTTCTCCGGCAGAAATCCTAAAAACAAAAACTCGTCGCTGGGCAGGCCAGAGGCCACCAGAGCGCTGAGAGCTGCATTCGCGCCGGGAATCGGGATCACCAGGACGCCGGCGGCAACAGCTTCGGCAACCAGCCAGCTTCCAGGGTCGCTGATGCCGGGCATTCCGGCGTCGGAGACGAGGGCAACGCGCGCACCCGCCTTCAGGCCCTCAATCAATTCCAGTGCCCTATGCCGCTCGTTGTGCTGGTGGCAGCTCAAAGTTGGAGTTGCAATCTGAAAGTGATTTAGCAGCTTTTGCGTCTGCCGCGTGTCTTCGCAGGCAATGCGGTCAACGCGCTTGAGCACATCGAGCGCGCGAATCGTGATGTCGCCCAGGTTGCCGATGGGAGTGGCGACGAGATAAAGGCCGGGAGCGAGCCTTTCAGGCTCATCGGCGCCGGAAGGCATGGTCGTCACTCACTCGTTTCCTGGCGCTCCATGCGGCGCTGCTCGGCCAGCAGAGACATGGAGCTCATCAGATTCTGCACGCTCACAATGCCCACTACGCGCCCGCTCTCCGTAATCGGAATCAGCGCCAGTCCGTGGCCTGCGGTGAGGCGCCGAATGGTGGTTCCAAGCGTGTCTTCCGGCCGGGCCACCTGGAACGCGCGCGACATCACAGCCTGCACATAGCCGTTGCCGTCGTTGCGCAAGGCGTCAACAATGCGCTGGCGGCTGACAATACCCACCAACTGCGGTCCGCGGACGACGGGGAAGTCCTCCTGCAACGAGTGGACGCAGCGGACAAGAGCGTCGGCCAGCGTGTCAGAAGGCGAGAGCGTGGCGAAATCGGTGAGCATCACCTCGCGCATCCGCACCGTATCCACGACCGACTGAAAAAAGACGCCCTGGTCTTCAATCTGCGCGCCGATCATGATGAAGAATCCGGCAATGATCAGCCAGTAGCTGTGCAGAAACATGCCGCCGACCATGGCCATCAACGCCAGCACCTGGCCGATGCCGGCAGCGGCGCGTCCGGCCGGCGCAAAGCCATGCTTGCGGGCAAAGCTGCCGCGAATGAGCCGTCCGCAGTCCAGCGGATAGGCCGGCAGCAGGTGCAGCAGCGCCAGGCCCACCTGCATCCACACCAGGCTGCGCAGCAGGTGAGCTGACGAGATGAGAGGCAGCGCAAGAATCCGCATATTGCCGCTTGCACCCAGGAACAGCGCGGCCAGTACCAGGGCCGTAGCTCCGTTAGCCAGCGGACCGGCCAGCGCCATGGCAAACTGCCCGCCACCGTTGTTGGCCGCCTCCTGGCTTTCAGGATTGGCGTAGGCAAAGAGGCCGCCAATGGGGAGCAAGAGTACGGCGCGCAGGCGCAATCCCAGCCACGCAGCCACCAAAAGCCGCGCGGTTTCGCGCACCAGCACCGCGGCAACCAGCACCATGAACAAGCCGAGTCCGCGGCCCACTCCGTCTGAAGCGGCGAGGAGCAGGCAAACAATGGCCAGCAAGGGAAAGAAAGCGTGGACCCGCAATTCCACGCCCATCCACCGGCCCATCGGGATTGACCAGCCGCGCATATCTGGATTGTATTAGCTCCCGGTCGGATATGCTGAAGTGCGATGCGCATCATTGCCGGTGAATTTCGTTCCCGCACGCTCCAGGCGCCGTCCGGGCTGGCCACGCGGCCCACCACCGACCGGCTGCGCGAGACTCTGTTCAACGTGCTCGCGCCGCGCACCCGGGACGCGGCCTTTCTCGACCTTTATGCCGGCTCGGGTGCGGTTGGAATAGAGGCGCTCAGCCGTGGAGCGGCGAGCGTGGAGTTTGTTGAGCGCGCCCCGGCAGCGCTCAAGGTGCTGCACGCCAACCTGGCCAAACTGGGCCTGACGGCAGGATTCCGGGTGCACACTGTCGGCGTGAGCGCATGGCTGCGGAAGTTGGCCAAGGGGCCCGGCGCGGGCGTCAAGCCAGCAGCGCACCCAGCCTTTGACCTGGTCTTTCTCGATCCGCCTTATGAGGCGGCCGAGGAATACGCAGCCACGCTCGGGCTGTTGGGCTCCGCAGAGCACAGTTTGCTTGCCCCCGGCGCGCTGGTGATTGCCGAGCACCGCCGCAAGCAGCGCCTCGCTGAACGCTACGGCGAGCTTTCGCGCGTGCGGCTGCTCGAGCAAGGTGATGCGGCTTTGAGCTTCTACGCGGCCAGTCCACAGTCCACCGGCGAGTGACGTTTCCCCGCCAGCTTTCGAGCCGCGCAAAAAGATAAGGATGGGACTTGGATTTCCTGTGTAATATTGTTTTGCATGTGAAACGGCCGGCATCGCGGCTTGAAAAATTTGCGTGAGTTGAGGCACTGATGAAGGCGAGAAATCTTCTTTGCACTTTGGCAGTCGTTTTCTGTTGTTTGGCGATCCTCCAACCGTCCGCAAGCGCGCAGGCATTCAGCCTGAAGAGCGGCGATACGGTGGTCTTCTACGGCGACAGCATCACCGAGCAGAATTTCTATAACCAGTGGGTAGAGCTTTATACGGTCACCCGATTCCCTGCCATGCGGGTCCATTTTTACGGCGCGGGCGTCGGTGGAGACCGCGTGACTGGCGGCGGAGGAGGCACAATCGACGAGCGGCTGGCGCGCGACGTGTTCCGGTATAAGCCGACCGTGGTCACCGTCATGCTGGGGATGAACGACGGCCACAACGGAACCACCCCTGACGAAATCAACGCCAACTACACCAAGGGATACGAGCACATCCTTCAGTCGGTGCAACAGCACGCTCCCGGCGTGCGCATCACGCTGCTTGGGCCTTCGCCCTTTGATGAAGTCACTCGGCCTGTGGGCGCCAAAGGCAGCTACAACGCCGTCATGGTGCACTTTGCCGATGTGGATCGCGAACTGGCCGCGAAGTACAACGCGAGTTTTGTGGACTTCAATACGCCGGTGGTGGCCGTTTTGGAAAAGGCGGAGGCCCTCGATCCACTGGCTGCAAAGCTGTTCCTGCCGGACCGCGTGCATCCAGACACCATTGTGCATTGGGTCATGGCTGAGGCTCTCCTTAAGGGGTGGAACGCGCCGGCGCTGGTTTCGTCGGTGACCATCGACGCTGCCGCGGCAAAGGTCGTGGATGCCCAAAACGCAACGGTCGATCACGTCGAACGCGCGAACGGCACGCTCAGCTGGACCGCAACCGAAAATGCGCTGCCGCTGCCGCTGATGTCCACCAATGAAAAGGACGCCCTGTTAATCCAACTCACCGATATTCAGCAGGCGCTGAACCAGGAACCGCTGCGAGTCACCGGACTTGACGCTGCGCAATACACATTGACCATCGACGGCAAGGACATGGGCTCGTTCTCGGCTGCGGACCTGGCCAAAGGAATCAACCTGGCAGATTACGCCACCCCCATGCGGTCGCAGGCGCAAACTGTCGGCTGGACCATGCGCGACCGCGAGGACACGCATTTCATTCATATGCGCATGTTCATCAAGAAGGCCGACACCGGCGCATCGGCAGGTAAGCCTGATCTGATGGATGCTTTTGAAGACATGATGGAAGACGCGATGTACGCGGCTGCGACACCCAAACCGCATGTGTTTGCGCTGAGTGTTGCCGCCGTCACGCCATAGCAAACTTTAGCCCACTGTGGCCTCAACTGTAGAGCCGGGGCCGGGCCAATTTGCCGTACAACGATTTCTCAGACCAACGAAACAGGAATGTGGGTGCAAAAATGAAAAATCCTCTCAACGCTTTGAAAGTTTTGATCGTCGCACTGGCCGTGATCGGCGCGGGAAGCCTCACCTCAACCGGCCAGGATGCAAAGGTTACCGGCGACGCCCGCGTAGATCATCTGCTGGGGCAGATGACGCTGGACGAAAAGATCACCATGGTTCACGGGAC
>JBEKEQ010000079.1:0-19563 GCA_050013735.1 Occallatibacter sp. | reverse complement strand
TACGGGACGCAAGGAAGCTACGCGCGACGACCAAGTGAGCGTGCCGAGTTACAACCTGTTCAACCTGGGCGCACGCTATACGCCCGGTGGCGAGCAGGGGCGTGTGACCTTCAGGATCTATGCAAATAACATTGCCGACAAGAAATATTGGAGCGACACCGGAGCGAGTTACGGCGATACGTTCATCTGGCTGGGCGCGCCGACGACGGTGCGGCTGTCGGCACATTACACGTTTTAGACCTGCCGGTTCGAACGAAGGACGATATTGCAATGACTGTAACAGCAAAAGCGCACGGAATGGACGGAAAGCTGGTAGAAGCCGATTGGGCGCCGCTGACGCTGAACGAGGTGCGCGCGCTGCTTGCCGAGTTCCCCGGCTGTGGTGAGCCGGTAGAGATTTTGTCGGTGAGCCCGCGGCCGTTTTCGGCGGCCAGCGTGGTGCGCACGGCGAACGGGCAGGTGTTCATCAAGCGCCATCACCGAGCGGTGCGCGACGCGGAGGGTTTGCGAGAAGAGCACCGGTTAGTTAATTATCTGCTCGAGCATGGAGCCGCGGTGCCGCGCGTGATTTCGAACATATCGAATGAGACGGCAATCGAGCTGGGCGAGTGGACGTATGAGGTGCATGATGTACCGCAGGGCATAGACCTATATCAAGACGCGCTCTCGTGGACGCCATTCCGCACCGAGGCGCACGCTCGCTCCGCGGGGCAGGCGTTGGCGCGGCTGCATCTTGCGACGGAGGGATTTGACGCGCCGCGACGCAAGCCGAGGCCGCTGGTTGCCAGCTTCACGATTTTTGCCGCGGAGGACGCGAGCGCGGAGATGGAGCGCTATTTGGCCGCGCGCCCGGCACTGGCCAAGAATGCGGATGTGCGCGTGAACTGGACGCGGGCGCTTGAACTGCTCGCGCCGTTTCATGCGGAACTGCTGTCGCTGCTGCCCGCGCTCACGCCGTTGTGGACGCACAACGATTTGCACGCTTCGAATTTGCTTTGGAGCGATGCGCGTGACGATGCGCAGGCCGCGGCGATCATCGACTTCGGGCTGGCCGACCGCACCAATGCCGTACACGACCTGGCGCACGCCATCGAACGCAATATTGTTGAGTGGCTGGCGCTGGCGGGAGAAGGACAGAGGTCAGAGATCAGAGATCAGAGGTCAGAGATCAGAGATCAGAGGTCAGAGATCAGAGATCAGAGGTCAGAGATCAGAGATCAGAGGTCAGAGATCAGAGATCAGGGATCAGAGAGCGTGGCGACAGGCGCCTTGGACGTTTCCATACATTTCGATCACTTGTGCGCGCTGCTTGACGGATATGAGTCGGTGCGAACGCTCTCAGATGAGGAGGCAGCGGCGCTGGCGCCGATGACCGCCCTGTGCCACGCGGAGTTTGCGTTGAGCGAGGCGGACTATTTTCTGGGCGTGTTGCGCTCGGAAGAAAAAGCCGCGATGGCCAGCGAAGGCTGGCTGGTGGGCCATGCGCGCTGGTTCCGTGGCGCGGGCGGAAAGAGGCTGCTGGATACTATTCGCAAGTGGGCTGAAACGCCTGAGCGGCGCATCGAGCGGGTACAACCATCATGAGCTGGATTGCAGTCGCGAACTACTTTTCGGCAAACTGGCTGGAGATTGCGGGCACTGTGACCACGGTGCTGGGCATCTGGCTGACGACGCGGCGCATGTTGATTTGCTGGCCGGTGGTGCTGGCCGCCGACCTTATTTACCTGATGGTTTTTTATCGCGCGCGGCTGTTTTCTGACGCGCTGCTGCAGATTTTCTTTGTGGCTTTCACACTGTACGGCTGGTGGCATTGGTGGCGCGGCGTGCGCGAAGAGGGCGAGGTGCGCGTGGTTCCGCTGGGCGTGGGGGGCTGGCTTGCGGGGCTCGGCGCGGGCGCAGTGGGCGCTGTGCTGCTGGGGTGGTTGATGGTGCGCGTGGGCGCGGCGCTGCCCCACCTGGATGCCGCGCTGACCAGTTACAGCCTGGTGGCCAGTTGGTGGCAGGCGCGCAAACACACAGCCAACTGGTGGCTGTGGATTGCGGTGGACTTGATCTACATCGGCGAGTACCTCTACAAGGACTTGAGGCCGACTGCGGCGCTCTACGCGGGGCTGGTGGCGCTGGCCGTACTGGGGTTGCGGGATTGGCGGCGGGCGGAAACTGCGAAGGCTTGATTGCCGAACGCTGGTCGAGGGTCGTGGATTCCCACCCATCGCAAAGAGCGCGATGGATGGGGCACGGAAGCTTTTCAGTCGATCAGCAAAGATGGCGCTAGATTGCGGCCTGGACTACGTTGTGCAGAGGCTCGCCGGCAATGTAGCGGCGCAACTCGCCGGCTGCAACGCCCAGCGCGCGAGGAGCAAACTGCGGGCTCGATCCTGCGACGTGCGGCGTGAGCAACAGGTTGGGGCAACTCCACAGCGGATGACCCTCTGGAAGCGGCTCGGGATCGGTGACGTCGAGAGCGGCGCGGATGCGGCCCGAATGAAGCGCGTCAACCAATGCGCCTGTATCCACAATCGGGCCGCGCGCGGCATTTACCAGCAGCGTGCCTTGACGCATGAGCGCAAGCTGCCGCGGTCCGATGAGCTGATACGAGTCAGCCGTGGAAGGGAGAATGAGAATGACGATCTGTGCTTGAGGCAGCAGATTGTCGAGTTCGCTGACGGCGCGGACTTCAGGATTGGCGCGCGCGCTGCGGGCCACGCGCACCATCTCCACGTTGAAGGGCGCGAGCATGCGCTCAATCTCCTTGCCGATGGCGCCGTAGCCCACCAGGAGCACTCTCTTGCCGGTGAGTTCCTCCTCCATGACCGGAGGAACCAGCGGGCGATGATCGCCGGTGAGGTCGGCGTATTGCGCGCAGGCCTCGAAGCGGCGCTTCCACAGGCCGGAGCGCTGAATGTCAAGAAACAGAGGGAAGTATTTGAGCATGGCTAGAATGGCGGACACCGTCCACTCTGCGGTGGAGATGTTGTGGGCGCCATGAGCATTGCAGATGGTGACGTGCGGGCCAACCGCGCCGGGAATCCACTCTGTGCCGGCCATGAGCGAGAGCACCAGGCGCACGCCGCGCAGCCACGGATAGACCTTCATGGCAATGGTCGGATACGGGTCGGGAATCCAGACGTCGATGTCGACGTTGCGATCCAATTCATCGGGCAGGGGAACCAGTTCGATTCCCTGGGGAAAATGGCTGAACAACTCCGCGGCCAATTTTGCGGGGTATCCCACTCGCAGCATGTGCACCTTCAACCCGCATGATGCGGGCGCCTCGTTAGTATGTTAAACGGTAAGGTCGATGCGAGACCGTGAGAGAATCAACAATTGCGGACTGAATGAATGCGCCTGAAGGCAAACAAGACGTTGTCGCAGCATCAGCTTGCCGTGAAGCTGCGCGTAGAGACGCCGGCGAAGCCCGGATTTCTTTCCTGGGAGCGCCGGCGGCTGCTGATCCACGCGGCAAAAACCGCGCTGGCGGCTGCGCTGTGCTGGTGGCTCGCGCTGCGCTTCGGCTTGCACGATGGCTACTGGGGCGCAATCAGCGCCATCATCGTTTTGCAATCGAACATGGGCGCCACGGTGAATGCCTCGCGCGATCGCGTGCTGGGGACGTTGATCGGCGCCGCGCTTGGCTTTTCGTTTTCGCTGTTTGGCGTGTTGCCGTGGAACTACATTTTGGCTGTGCTGGCCGCGGTCATTGTTTGCGGGTTGCTGGGGCTGCGCAGCAGCTCGCGGCTGGCCGGGGTGACCATCACCATCATCATGCTGGTGCAGAAGACAGGCCCGCGCTGGAGCCTGGCGCTGGACCGCGTGAGCGAGGTGATGCTGGGCATTGTGGTGGCCCTGGCCGTGACCACGCTGGTGCTGCCTGACCGTGCACGGCTGCGGCTGAGGGATGGGCTGGCGCAGGAGTTCCTGGTGCTGGGAGCTTTTTTTGAGGCGATTCTCGAGGGCTTTCGCGGAGCGCCTGCAGAGAACCTGCCGGCGCTGCGCGAAGATGCGCTGGCCATGTTGCGAAGCAACAATCAATTGCTTGATGCGGCGCGCAATGAGCCTTCCGGCGGTCCGGGTTGGCGCGAGGGGTTGGGGATGCTGTCGCAATTTGGCCGCACGCTTTTCGACGCGCTGGTGGCGTTGGAATTCTCAGTCAAAGACAGCCATCACGACGCGTATGCGCAGCAACTTGAGCCGGCGCTGGGGCAACTGGCCGTGGACATCCGCACCGGGTTTCATCATGTGGCCAGCTGCATTCACGAGTGGCAGTTCAGCGTGCCGCCGGCGCGGATGAATCTGGAAGAAGACATTGCTCAACTGGAGGCCCGCATGGCCGCGGCGCGGCCCCAGGGCATCCGGTTCGAGCAGGCCGATGTTTTGCGCGCGTATGCGGTGCAGCTTCATTTGAAGCAGATAGCGAGGCTGCTGAGGGCTTCGCGGGTTGAGACCAGCCGAGCCGTCGGGGAGACGCAGGAATAAAAGTCGGCGCGCGGCTCTTACTGGGCGAAGAACTTGCGGAGCGCCTCGATGCAACTTTCAATCTCGCTGACCGGGACCGCGAAGGTGAAGCGCAAATGCCTTTCGCCCTGGGCGCCGAAAGACGAGCCCGGCACGGTGGCGATGTGCGCCTTGTCGAGCAGAGTTTGTGCGGCAATGCGGCTGTTTTTGTTGATCTTTTCAACGTTGGGAAAGGCGTAGAACGCGCCGGCCGGCGGAGGGCACGCGAGGCCCACTTCATTCAGTCCGGCTACCAGCAGATCGCGGCGAGCGCGATATTCCCGGCGGCAATCGGAGATTGCAGCCTGCGGCGTTTTGAGCGCCTGGATCATTGCGTATTGCACCGGGGTAGCCACGCCGTTGGTGGAATACAAGACGATTTTGCGCAGCGCGGTCATGAAGGGTTCTTTGGCCACAGTGTAGCCGGCGCGCCAGCCTGTCATGGCGTACGTCTTCGAAAAAGTGAAGACAGTGATGGTCCGCTCTGCCATGCCGGGGAGCGAGGCGATGGAGACATGCTCGCCCTCATAGACCAGGTCCTCGTAAGCTTCGTCTGCGATGACAATCAAATCTCGCTCAAGGGCGAAGGCGGCAACTTCTTCCGCCTCGGCGCGCGTGAAGACTACGCCGCTGGGGTTCTGCGGCGTGTTGTAGTAGATGGCGCGGGTTTGCGGCGTGGAGAACTGCTCAAGAGTTTTCTTGAAGCCGTTGCGGCGCGCGGTGATGGTGGGGACAAGCAATGGCCGCGCCTGCGTTCCGGTAATCAGGTCCCTGATCGGCGTCCAGTAGGGCGAAAAAACAAGCGCATCGTCGCCGGGATCGAGCACGCTTTGAAAGGCCGCATACAGTCCCTGCGAACCGCCCACGGTGGCGATGATTTCATCGGGAGTGACGTGGATGCTGTTTTTCGCAGCAAGTTTTTCGACCAGCGTCTGGCGCAACCGCAACAGGCCGGAAGACGGCGCATAGTGGGTCTGGTTTTCAGTGAGCGCCTTGACGGCCGCGTACTTGATGGCTTCCGGCGTCTCAAAAAACGGCTCGCCGCCGTTGAACTCATGCACCTCCAGGCCCTCCGCACGCAACACCATCACCTTGTTGCGGATTTGCACGATGTCAGAGAATCCGACTTCGTCAAGCCGCTTGGCCAGCCGCAATCCGGTCTGTTTCGCCGCCATGCTTTAATCTCCTTTTATTGAGTTGAGAGAGGCGCGGGCCTTCGGAGCGTAATGATACAAGATTGCACTGGTGTCAGACCTTGAGTAACTCGGTGTAAACAGCCATGCCAACCACCGCATCCGCGCCCAGCGCATCAAGCGCGTCCACTTCCTGTTGGCTGCGAATGCCGCCGGCTACTATGAGCTGGCGATGGGTCAGCTTGCGCAGGCGCGCGGCTGTCTCGATGGGAAAGCCCTGCATCATGCCCTCGCCGTCCACGTGCGTATAGAGGAATGCGGCGACGTGGGGCTCGAGTTGAGGAATCGCCTCGTCGGGCGTAAGAGCAACCTGCGCCTTCCAGCCCTTCACGGCGATGCGGCCGTTCTTCGTATCGATTCCGGCGACGACGCTTTCCGGCCCGACGGCGCAGGCTAACTCGGCAGCGAATTCGGTGTTGACCGTTCCCTGCTCCGAAAAAAGCGCGGAGCCAATAATGACGCGTTTCACGCCTGCATCGAGCGCCTGTCGGGCGCGCTCGATGGAGTGAATGCCGCCTCCGGCCTGAACGGGGAGTCGCTTCGCAATCTGCGCGACCAAAGTCGAGTTATCACCTTGGCGCATCGCCGCGTCTAGGTCGATTAACTGAACTAATGGAAAGCGCGCGAACTTTTCGATCCAGTAGTCAAAGTCGTCGAAGGCGAGGCGGAGCTTTTCGCCCTGCACAAGCTGAACGATGCGGCCGCCCAGTAAATCTATCGAGGGAATCAGCATGGGAGCCTCACGGAGACGCCGGCTTTGGCGAGTTCTTCTTTAAGTGAGCGTGCGCTCGATACGCCGAAGTGAAATATGCTGGCAGCAAGCGCGGCGTCGGCCTTTCCGCGCCCGAAAACATTGGCGAAATGATCGACCGTTCCAGCGCCTCCCGAGGCGATGACCGGAATTCCCACTGCCTCGCTGACAGCGGCGGTGAGTTCGCAATCGAAGCCAGTACGCATTCCGTCCGAGTCCATGGAGGTGAGTAAAATCTCGCCTGCGCCGCGCTGCTCGGCTTCGCGCGCCCACTCGACAACACGGCGGCCAGTGGGTTTGCGACCGCCCTGGACAAAGACTTGCGCGTCGCGAACGGGATCGAAAACTTCGGGGTCGCGGCGGGCGTCGATGGCGACAACGACGGCTTGCGCGCCGAAGCTGCGGCCAATCGCGTCGATGAGTGTGGGATCGGCGAGAGCGGCGGAGTTCACGCTCACCTTGTCCGCGCCCGCCTCAAACACCTGCGCCGCATCGTCCGCGGTGCGAATGCCGCCACCAACGCAGAAGGGGACGAAGAGTTCGCGCGCGGTGCGGCGGACTGTGTCGAGCAGCGTCTGGCGGCCTTCGTGGGTTGCGGTAATGTCGAGAAGCACAATTTCGTCAGCGCCTTCGCGGGCGTGGCGCGCAGCCTGCGTGGCCGGATCGCCGGCGTCAATCAGGTCAACGAACTGCACGCCTTTGACCACGCGGCCGGCATGCACGTCGAGGCAGGCGATGATGCGCTTGGTGATCATTTAGTTCCCTTTCCCGGTGAGAAAGTTGCGCAGAATCTTCAACCCGGTTGAGCCGGATTTTTCGGGATGAAATTGCACGCCGAAGACGTTATCGCGTTCGACAGCAGCGGCGAAGGGCTCGATGTATTGCGTAATGGCTGCGGTATCAGCAGTGACCGGAGCTTTAAAAGAATGCGTGAAATAGACGAATTCTCCGGGCTCGACTCCGGCTAGAAGCCGCGAATCAGAACGCACTTCGAGCGAGTTCCAGCCGACGTGAGGGATTTTTTCTGTTCCTTCGGAGAAACGTGTGCATTGCTCCGGAAAGTGCGCGAGGCCGGGCTGATTTGGGGCTTCGGTTGAGCCAGCGTAGAGCCACTGCATGCCGACGCAGATGCCGAGAAACGGAACGCCGCGCGCAATTGATGCGCGAATGGCGGGCGTGAGGCCAGTGCTGTCGAGGCGGCTAGTAGCTGCGAAGTGGCCTACGCCGGGAAGGACGATGCGCTCGGCGGATTCGACAAGCGCAAGGTCGGCGTCCGTAACTTCGACCTCCGCGCCGAGATGGCGCAGCGCCTTGAGCACGGAGGTTAGATTGCCGGCTTTGTAGTCAATGACCGTTACGCGCATTTAATCGTCTCCGAATTTGTGCGTGTGGTGATTTCGCATTCCCCCAGGGACTAAAGCCCATCCATTTTTGCTGGTGTTTTCGGCACGACTAAAGTCGTGCCCTGATACAAAACTAGCTGCTTCTACTCGCCAATTAGAGCAGTCCTTTGGTCGAGGGCAGCATTTCGCCCAGTTGCTTGTCGCGGGAGCAGGCTACGCGGAGGGCGCGCGCGAAGGCCTTGAAGATAGCTTCGATCTTGTGATGATTGGAGCGGCCGTACATGGTTTTCACGTGAACATTGGCGCGGGCGCCGCGGGCGAAACCTTCGAAAAAGTCGGTGACGAGTTCTGTTTGCAGATCGCCGACCAGGCGCGTGCGAACTTTGGTATCGACGGCGAAGGCTGCGCGTCCGCTCAAATCGACAGCGGCGATGGCGAGGGTTTCGTCCATGGGCATGAGGAAATATCCGGCGCGAAGAATGCCGCGTTTTTCGCCGAGTGCGCGGTCGAAGGCTTCGCCAAGCGCGATGCCGACGTCCTCGACGGAGTGATGCTGGTCAACGTCGAGGTCGCCGTCGCATTTGAGCTCGAGATCGAATGCGCCGTGACGGGTGAAGAGCTCAAGCATGTGATCGAAGAAACGAATGCCGGTGGAAATTTTGTATTGCCCGCTGCCCTCGATTGTGAGCAGAAGGTAGATGCGAGTTTCAGCGGTGTTGCGCTCGACGACAGCGGTGCGCGGAGTTGAAGCTATCTGTGTCATCAATCTGCTCCTGGCGGCAACTTCGTTTTTCTAAATCGCGTCTTGCATGGACGTGTTCGCTGCACCCCCTTCGGGGTGCAATTACCTAATTGACGCTGCAACCCAGGATTTCATCCTGGGCTATTCTCCTGCCGCCCCTCCGGGGCGTCTTGAAGCGCCAGAGATTTCAACGTATCGATAGCTTCGTTGAGAACTGCGGCGGCCTGGCGCATCTGATTGCGCGTTCCCATGGTGATGCGGACTCGGCCGTCGCAGCCGGGGTCGTTGGAACGGTCGCGGACCAGAACTCCGGCGGCGCGCATGAGGCGCACAAACTGCGCGTGGCGCGGGCCGATTTCGACGAGGATGAAATTGGCGCGGCTGGGCCAGCGGCGGAGTCCGGCCGCATCGAGGGCTGCCTCGAATTCCGCGCGTGCGGCGAGGACTTCGCTGACGTACCAATTGAGATAGGCCGCGTCTTCAAGAGCGGGCGGCAGGCAGGCCAGGGCGAGCGAGTTCACGCTATAGGGCGAGAGGACGCGGCGGATCCAGCGCATCGACTCAACTGGGCCGGCAAGCAAGCCGAGGCGCAAGCCGGCAAGGCCGTAAGCTTTGGAAAATGTGCGTGCAACGATGAGATTGGGCAGCGTGCCGATAAGATCGACCACGGTTTCGCCGTAGAAATGAAAGTACGCTTCGTCGACCAGAAGCACCGCGTGGGGCGCGCTATGCGCGAGTGCGACGAGTTGATCGCGCGTGGCGACCGTGCCCGAAGGGCTGTTGGGATTGGCGAGGGCGATGATTTTGGTGCGTGGCGTGATGGCGGCGACAAGACGCTCGAAGGGAAATTGCAGGTCGTCCGCGGCCTGCACCCGGACCACGCCGGCGTCAGTGGCCGATGCGTAGACCTCATACATGGTGTAGGTGGGCACAGGCAGCAGCAGTTCATCGCCGGCTTCGAGGAAGGTTTCGAAGGTAACGTGAATGGCTTCGTCGACGCCGTTGGTGAGAGCCACTTGCGCGGGTGCGAGGCCGAGATGCGCGGCGACAATGGCTTCAACCGGTTCGCGTTCGGGATAGCGCGTCAGGCTGCCCGCGGAGATGCGTGAAAGAGCCTCGCGTACTTTGGGTGAGCAGGCAAGCGTGTTCTCGTTAAAGTCAAGGCGCAGAGCATCGCGGCTGCCGAGTGGTGGGTGATACTCCATCATGGCCTGCACGCGGGCGCGTGGGGCCACCTGCGGTGGGGCGGGCGTTGGGCTTGAAGTCTTCGAGGATGGCTGTAATTTCGCCGACCGTTCAGTCACGGGAACTCCTTTTCCCCAAGCGTGTGCGAATGGATTGGGCGTGGGCGGCGAGGCCTTCGGCTTCGGCGAGCAATGCGGCTTTGGGGCCGAGTACGCGCAGTGCCTTCGCACTATACTGCTGCACGGTGATGAGCTTGACGAGGTCGTTGACACTGAGACCGCCGCGCACGCGAGCCATGCCGCCGGTGGGCAAGGTGTGATTGGGGCCGGAGATGTAGTCGCCCATGGGCTGTGCGGACCAGCGGCCTACGAAGATTGAGCCTGCATTTTGCACCCAAGCAAGATCGCTGGGCGTGTCGACGGTGAGATGTTCGGGCGCGAGTCGATTGGTGATGGCGCGCGCTTCCTCGACAGTGGAGGCAAGAATAACAAGTCCGTTGCGGTCGAGAGCCTGGCGCGCAACGGGATTGTTGGAGCTGCGGAGTTTGGCCTCGGCAATGACTGCTGTGGCAAGGCCGGCGCGTGTTGTGATGAAGATGGCGAGGGCTTCAGGATCGTGCTCGGCTTGCGCAACAAGGTCGGAGGCGATGTTTTCAGCGCGGCCGTTCTCACTGGTGACGACGATTTCTGTCGGGCCGGCGAGCATGTCGATGGCGCATTCGAAAGCGACGAGCCGCTTGGCGGCGGTGACGTAGAGATTGCCGGGGCCCACGATCTTTTCGACGCGCGGGAGGGTCGCGGTTCCATAGGCCAGCGCGGCGATGGCGTGCGCTCCGCCGAGGCGATAAAACTCCGTAATGCCCAGCAGGTGCGCGGCGGCGAGAGTCTCCGGCGCGGGCTTGGGCGAGACGACTGCGATGCGCGCAACGCCCGCGACCTGAGCCGGAATTGCCGTCATGAGCAGAGTTGAGGGCAGCGGATGGCGGCCGCTGGGAACATAGCAGCCCACCGAGCTGAGCGGACGAACAAGCTGGCCGGTGGTGAGACCTTCGATGGGCGAATCGTTCCATGAAGCAGGCAGTTGGCGCTGGGCAAAGATGCGAATCTGGCCGGCTGCTGTGGATAGGGCGTCACGAAGAGCGGGGCCGGCCGACTCCCACGCAGCGGCCATTTCTTCCTGCGAGACGCGCAAAGCAGTTGCGCTCTTGAGGCCGTCGAATTGCGCGGCGTAGCGCAGCAGGGCGCGGTCGCCTCGCTTGCGCACATCGGCCACGATGCGCTTGACTGCGGGAAGCACGGCGTTGAGAGCCGCGCCTCCGCGATGCTCAAGCGCGGCCAGAATCTCCGCTGCTTGCTGCGCCCCGCGTCCTTTTGTCCGGATTGTTCTCATGATTTCCTCGGACGGCAAACGTACTTCGTTAAATTGGTTCCCTCAGGGGCTGAAGCCCACATCATTTCAGGGCGGCTTGCGGCACGACTAAAGTCGTGCCCTGACACAAAACTGAATCGGCCAGAATCTTTGAAGTCGTGGTCTTTCAAGGCGTCGACGGTGAGGGTTCGTGGATTCCCACCCATCGCAAAGAACGCGATGGATGGGGCACCCGGCTTGTTTGGCAATTCGAGCATAGCTGCCTCAGATTTACAGCACGACCTTGTTCAGCGGATATTCGACAATGCCCGCGGCATGAGCGGCCTTCAGTCGCGGAATGACATCGCGGGCGGTGCGCTCATCGACAATGGTGTTAACCGCGACCCACTCGGAATCGCTCAACTGGGAGACGGTGGGCGAGTTCAGCGCGGGAAGCACGGCGAGGACGGCCTCGAGATCGGCACGCTTGACGTTGAGCATCAGGCCCACTTGCGATTGGGCGTCAATGGCGCCACGAAGCATGAGCGCAATCTGGTCGAGCTTTTCGCGCTTCCACGGGTCGGCAAGAGTGGCCTTGCCGGCGATGAGGTGCGTTTCGCTCTCCAGCACCGTATCAATGATCTTGAGATGGTTGGCTTTGAGAGAGCTGCCGGTTTCAGTCACTTCCACAATGGCGTCGGCAAGCATGGGCGGCTTGACTTCTGTGGCTCCCCAACTGAATTCGACCTTGACGTTGACGCCCTTGGCGGCGAAGTAACGCTTGCTCACCTCGACCAGTTCAGTGGCGACGATTTTGCCTTCAAGGTCTTCGGCTTTTTCAAAACCGCTGCCCTCAGGAACGGCGAGCACCCAGCGCACCTTGCGGCGGCTCTGCTTGGCGTAGGTGAGGGTGGTGACGCTGGTGACGTCGAGGCCGCTCTCGACCACCCAGTCGATGCCGGTAAGGCCGGCGTCGAGGACACCGTGATCGACATAGCGAGCCATCTCTTGCGCGCGAATCAACATGCACTCGATCTCCGGGTCGTCAATGGAGGGAAAGTACGAACGGCCATCTGCGTAGATGTTCCAGCCGGCGCGCTTGAAGAGAGCGATGGTGGCATCCTGAAGGCTGCCTTTGGGGATGCCGAGCCTGAGCTTATTCGCCACGGAGTTCCTCTTTCTGGCTGGCCGCGTTTACGGGCAGGGGCTTTGTGAAACAGCTTACAGTGCCTTCGTGGCACACCAGGCCGTCGCCCTCGACGACCACGCGGAAGAGCAGCGCGTCGTTGTCGCAGTCGGTTGCGGCGGTAACGACGCGCAAGCGGTTGCCGCTGGTTTCGCCCTTCATCCACAGCTTTTGGCGGGTGCGGCTCCAGAAGGTTACGTAGCCGGTTTCGAGCGTTTTGGCATAGCTGGCGGGACTGAGAAAACCAAGCATCAGCACCTGGCCTGTTTGCGCATCCTGCACAATGCCGGCGACGAGGCCTTCCATTTTGTCGAAGTCGATCTGTTCCACGGTTCTACCCCTTGGTTGAGATTTGTGGCGCCCAAACACGAAAAAGCCCGCTGGCGTTGGTCGCCGGCGGGCTTGGAACTTTTTGATCTCTCTGGCCGTTTAGTTCAGGCCATGGCAGTCCGCCGGCATGGAGGTCCCATGATGATGGTGGTGACCGTGATGGCGGCGGCTCTGCATCTGTTTAAAACGTAAGGGAAATCTGCGGCGGTGTCAAATGGCTCTGCTGCATGATGCGGCTTGGCGGTTCGAGCTCAGACAGCGGTCAGGATGCTGTGGACGAGTTCGGCGTTTACCCTGATCTCATCCTTGCCCCTGGGGAACATGCCTACATACACGCCATCGTGCGGCTTGATACTTGAGAACGCCGTGCGGAAGGCCTGTTCGACGGCCGCTGCACTGTCGATGCGCCCGGCAGCCAGAATCTTGAACGCAAAGCAGGTTTTTGAGGTCTGGCGGATGGCCTTGTACATGCGCGCCGGGTCGCTCTGCATGTAGATGTCGTGGGGCATCTCCATGATTTCGCCGTTCAGCGCCTGCCTCCACTCCGCCTCGGTGCGGGTGCGGTTGTACACGCAGCCAGAGTAGAAGTCGATGTCCCACCCCTGCGACTCGACCAGGTCAATCACCTCTGGCTTGTGGGTGCCCACGCCCACCAGCACGCCCAGATCGCGCGCCCGCTTACACCACTCTCTCTCAGCCGCCAGGGTCCCGGTCTGGAAGGCCTTGTCGATCTCCTCGCCGCGCCGCTGCAGGGCCAGCGGCTTGAAATTTTTAACCAGCGTGGCCGCATCGTCGCGGGCCATGACCTGAATGATGAGGTGCATGTTGCCGCCCGCGGCCTGGAACAGTTCCCAGTCGCTCTGCGAGCGCTCTACGTGGACGTAGTTGAAGGCATTGATGCCGAAGCTGCTGGCGCGGTGCAGCACCTCGCAAACGCGATCCGGCGTGTACCACTCTTTCATGGCGCTGCCGAAGTTGTTGTTGTAGTGGCAGAAGCCGTACATCGGGTTGACGCCGAGAACCAGGCGGCCAATTTCGGCGTTGCCAAACTTCATTTTGGGCACTTGAACCGTGGCAGCGGGGAGCGGCTGGGCGGCAGGCGGGGCCGGCGGCTTTGTGCCGGCATCTGTCCCGGCTGCCAGCGTGTTTGCCGTCCCGCCCATCATGCCGATGGCGAGCGCGGCGCTGGTTTGCAGGAATTCCCGACGTGAATTGGACATAAGTGACCTACTTTCCATATCCGGCCGAGGCGCGCGGACCTCCGGCGCAGGGCTGTGAAGACGGCCCATGCTAGCACTCCGTTGAATGGGCGCTATGTGACCGGGAACACATCTATCCGGGTCTGGGGGAAGGCAAGTCCATTTTGGGTTTGCCCAAGCCTGTTTGGGCCGGATTGGACTGGCTTGCGGCTCGACCGGAACAGGCGGAGAATGGAGCGGTGCGAGCGGGGACGCGAGTTACGGTATTGGCGGCTGCCCTGCTGGGCGTTTGCCTGGCCGCCACTGCGCAATACTCGGACCGGGACTCGCGCGGCACGCCCAAAACCTCGGCAAGTGCTCCCTCCCCCGAGGCGCGCATCGACATTAATCACGCCACGGTAGATGAACTGTTGAAGGCGCCGGGCATGACGCGCAGCTGGGCGGGGCGCATTGTGCGCTTCAGGCCGTACCGGACCAAGACAGACCTGCTGGAAAAGGGCGTGGTGAGCGGTGAGGTCTACGACCACATCAAGGATTACGTGATTGCCCACCGGGACAAGCAGTGAGAGCCGTCTCCACGCCGCCGGCAAAACTCAATCTTCGTGCTGTTCGCGCCGCAGAAGCCTGCTGAGAAGCACATAGAGCACGGGAATGAAAATGAGATTGAGCACCGTGGAGAGCAACATGCCTCCCACGACGGTGGTGCCCACGGAACGGCGGCCCAAAGCGCCCGCGCCGGTGGCGAAAACCAGCGGAAGAACGCCGAAAATAAAGGCAAAAGACGTCATCAGAATTGGACGCAGGCGGAGCTCCGCGGCCTCGATGGCGGCCTCGGCAATGGAGCGGCCCTTGCGCCGCAGTTGCTCGGCGAATTCGACAATGAGGATGGAGTTCTTTGCCGAGAGACCAATGAGCATGAGCAAGCCGATCTGGCAGTAGACGTCGTTGACCAGGCCGCGGGCGGCTACGAGGGCCAGCGCGCCGAGCACCGCCATGGGCACGGCGAGAAGAATGATGAAAGGCAGCGCAAAGCTCTCATATTGCGCCGAAAGAGTTAAATAGACGACCAGAATTCCGAGGCCGAAGATGATCACAGCCTTGCCGCTGGATTCGAGTTCGTCGAGGGTGAGGCCGGTCCACTGGTATGTCATGCCGGGCATCATCTGCTGCTTGGCCAGATCTTCCATGGCCGCCAATCCCTGGCCGGAGCTGTAGCCGGGCGCGGCGGAGCCGTCGATTTCGACGGCGCGGAAAAGGTTGTAGTGGGTAATGACCGGCGGGCCTGAGCTTTCAGCCACGGTGGTCAGGTTATCCAGCGGAACCATCTGGCCGCTGTCGGAGCGCACGTAAAAATTGTGCAGATCCTTGGCCGTCATGCGGAAGGGCTGATCGGCCTGCACAAAAACGCGATAGGTTCGGTTATTGTAGTCGAAGTCGTTGATGTACTCCGACCCCATGAACACGCTGAGAGTGGTGGTGATCTGGGAGAGTGGAATGTTCAACGACTTGGCCTTCTCGCGATCGATGGTGACCAGAACCTGGGGGTCATTGGCAGAGAAAGTGGTGATGAGGCCAGTGAGGTCTTTGCGCGCCTGGCTGGCGCCGACAATCTGGTGAGCCACGCGGTCCAGGTCGGCGATGGTATTGCTTCCCTGATCCTGAAGCATGAACTGAAAGCCGCCAAAGCTGCCCACTCCCTCGACCGCCGGAGGCTGGAAGATGGCAACCAAACCGCCGTTTGGGGCGAACATGAGGCTTTGCAGCTTGGGCGAGAGATCGGCCAGGATGTCCGCAGCCGAGTGGCCCTTGCCGCGGCGCTGATCGGCGGGCGTGGTGCTGAGAAACATCATGCCCGCATTGGAAGAGCTGCCGGCAAGGCTGAAACCCATCATGGAAAAAGAGCCGCCCACATCGGGATTCTGACCGATGATTGCCTCGGCGCGGTCTGCCAGCGCCGTGGTGTAAGCAAGCGAGGAGCCCGGCGGCGCCTGCACGATGACCATCAGGTAGCCCTGATCTTCCTGGGGAATGAAGCCGGTGGGAACATGGTTGTACATCCACACCGCGCCAGCCAGGCCCGCGAAAAAGACCAGCAGCAGCAGGTAGCGCAGCTTCAAGGCGACAGGAATGGTTTTAGCGTAGGTCTTCGCCGTCCACGTCACCGAGGCATCGGCCCGGTGAATAAAGCCCGCGAAGGCGCGGGACACTGCGGGGATGCGCAGGAAATCCAACTGCTTGGGGCGATCTTCTTCGCCGCGCAGGAACATGGCGGAGAGCGCCGGTGAAAGCGTGAGGGCATTGAAAGCCGAAATGGCGATGGCGAATGCAATGGTCAGCGAGAACTGGCGGTAAAGGATGCCGGTGGTTCCGGGAAAAAACGAAACCGGCACGAAGACGGCGATAAGCACCAGCGATGTGGCAATGACCGCGCTGGTCACTTCTCCCATGGCGCGCGACGTGGCCTCGTGGGGATCGGTGTGCTCCATGGCGATGTGTCGCTGCACGTTTTCAATGACCACAATGGCGTCGTCGACTACCAGGCCTGTGGCCAGCGTGATGCCGAAGAGGGTGAGCGAGTTGATGGAGAAGCCGAAGACCTTGATAAACGCAAAGGTTCCGATGAGCGAAACCGGAATGGTGACAGCGGGAATGATGGTGGCGCGCCAGTCAAGCAGGAAGAGGAAGATGACGACGATGACGATGACGACAGCCTCAGCCAGGGTGACCAACACTTCGCGGATGGAGTCGCCCACGGCGGTGGTGGAGTCAAAAGCGATGGCGTATTCCAGCCCTGGCGGAAAGCTCTTGGAGAGTTCCTTCAACACTGCCTTGGCCTGGCGGTCCACATCGAGAGCGTTGGCGTTGGAGAGTTGCAGTACGCCAAAGCCCAGGGCCTCATGCCCGCTGAACTTCAGAGAGGTGCTGTAGTCCTCGGCGCCCACCTCGGAGTGGCCCACGTCCTTGAGCAGCACCAGGCCATTGGTGGAGTTTTTGACGATAATGTTGTCGAATTCGGCGGGGCTGGTGAGCCGGCCGACCACGCGCACGGGAACCTGGAATGCCTGCGTCGAATCGGACGGAGGCTGGCCAAGCTGGCCGGCGGGGATTTCAACGTTCTGCTCCACCAGGGAGTTGACCACGTCAGTAGCGGTAAGGTTGCGTGCGGCAAGCCTGACAGGGTCAAGCCAGACACGCATGGCAAACTTGCGCTCGCCGAAGATCATTACGTCGCCCACGCCGGGCACACGCTTGAGGGCGTCTTTCACGTAGACGTCGATGTAGTTGGAGATGAACTCGGCAGAATAGCGGTTGTCGCGGGTGAAGACGCCTGCGCCGAAGACGAAGTCGTCGTTGACCTTGGTGATGGTGATTCCGGTGGCGTTTACCGCGGCGGGCAACCGGCCCTGCACGCTGGCCACGCGATTCTGGACGTCGACGGCGGCGATGTCGAGATCGTAGCCGGTTTTAAATGTGGTGGTAATGGCGCTGGCGCCGCTGTTGGTGCTGGAGGAACTGATGTAGCGCATGCCCTCCACGCCGTTGATGGCCTCTTCCAATGGAATGGTGACGGCCTTCTCGACGGTGTCGGCATTGGCGCCGACATAATTGCAGTCGACTTCCACTTGCGGCGGCGCCAGCGTGGGATACATGGCAATCGGAAGGTTGGGAATGCACACAGCGCCGGCCAGAATGATCAGCAGCGCGCACACCGTGGCAAAAACAGGCCGATGAATAAAAAAATCGACAAACAAGAGGTGCCTTCCTTCCCTATAAAGGTGTCATCCTGAGCGAAGTATGGCGCGTTCGTTGCGCCATACGCAGTCGAGGACCTGCAGGATGCCGCCTCGCTTAACAAGAGCACCGCGCCCTTCAGGCGCCCAGCGGCATTACCGGCATTTCGTTAACCAGGAACTGCGTGCTGGAGACGATGACCCGGTCGCCCACCTGCAGACCCGATGAGATGGAATAGGAGTTGCCCACGGTATCGCCGAGCGTGACCGGCGTTTGGAGGGCCACAAAGTGCCCGTTTTGCTGACGCGCAACGAAAACAAAACTTTGCCCGCCCTGCCGCGTAACGGCCTGCACCGGAATCACGGCCATGGGCGTGGTGTTCCACACCACCCGCGCCTTGATCATCTGCGCATTGCGCAGGATCTCCGGCGTGGCGTGAACCGGCGCCTTCACCAGGATCCCCTGCAAGGTGCTATCCACCTGTGGCGAGAGAAAATCGATCTTCGACTTCTCCAGCAATTTGCCGGTGTCGTCCATCAGTTCCACACCCAGCCCCAGCTTCACCTGGCCGGAGCGCTCGGTGGGAACGTAGATATAGGCTTCCAGATCCTTGCTCTCATCCACAGTGGTCAGCATGGCGCCGGCGGCAACGTAGTCGCCCACGTGCACCGGAATGTCGCCCACGACGCCATCGAACGGCGCGCGAATGGAGTAGTAGGCCAGCTGCTCCTCCTGCGTCTTGCGCAGGGCAACGGCTGACTCGTAATCGGCCTTGGTGTTCGCAAAGGATTGCTGCGCCTGCTCATACGCGTCGCGGCTGGTGATTCCTGCCTCGAAAAGCTTGCGCTGACGCTCCATCTCCGACACGTTGTAGTCGTAGAGCGCCTTTTTCTGCCGTTCCGTGGCTCGCGCCGAATCGACCGAAGCCTGCTGGTGCAGAGGATCGATGCTCATCATCAACTGGCCGGCACTCACGTGGTCGCCAGACCGGACTCGAATCTGCGTGATGCGTCCGTCTACCTGCGGCTCAAGAGTAGCCGAGCGGCGCGACTTGATGGTGGCCACATACTCGCTAGTTTGCGGAACCGGCACCAGCGACACGGCCACGGTCTGCACCGGCATGGCCTGCATCCCACCTGCCGCCGGCGGAGCCGCCTTCTTTTGGCAACCCATAACGGCAAGCCCCAAGGCCAGGCAGCCAATTGGATGCATGCGTTTCAACGCTGTATGTATCACTCGAACGTTCCTCGATTCAGCTATTTTCGGGCCGGTGACCCGGCCCCAGGGTTTATGGATTGCGCCGGATGGATTCAGTAGTGGGGATGCCGGCCGGCATTTTAGCCCCAACACACGTCTTCTTGCGGATGCCCCAACCGGAAACTACGCCGACAGCCGGGGATAAGTTCTTCTTCTTCAGTTTCTCATCTTAGAGATGCTCGACATGGATTCATCGATGGAAAAACTCATTGCTGAAGGCACTTGTGAACCTGAAAAAGTTTCGCGGGTCGGGTTGCGCTCTGCGCCGGCGGGCGATTCAGCTTTCCCTCTTTTTTGACACCAACCCCACGAGTTGGTAGCCTTCAACAAGGCGCACCCGGCCTTTAAAAGCGTCCCCGTCGTCTAGCCCGGCCTAGGACACCGCCCTTTCACGGCGATAACACGGGTTCAAATCCCGTCGGGGACGCCAACAAAACAAATAACTTAGAGAAAATCGAACCAAAACCCGAGGGTTTGAAAGGGTTCGATAAGAAAAGGCCGCTTTCAGGCTTCATCTTCGTCCTCCTTCTTTTCCCCCATGATCTGCCGTGCTACGCGGCTGTGCGCCGTGCGTTTCACATCCGTGACAGCCTGCGTATACACATCCATCGTCACCTTGAAGTTGGCATGGCGGAGAAGTTCCTGGATCGTTTTGATGTCCTCTCCGTTGGCCTTCATCAGGGTTCCGAAGCTGTGTCGCAACGTGTGCCAGCCCACTGGTTCCGTGATGCCGGCAGCCTCTAACGCCGGCTTGAGATAAACCCGATAAAGCGAACTCGGCCAGTAGGGCTGCTTGCCTTTACC
>JBEKEQ010000078.1:0-19758 GCA_050013735.1 Occallatibacter sp. | reverse complement strand
GGCCTGATCGCGGTGGAGAAGTCGGCGGCCAGCGAAGACCAATTGATGGACATAGTGCTGGAACACGGCGGCGAAGACCTGAACGACGAGGACGATACGTGGGAGATCATCACCGACCCGGCTGCGTACGAGGGAGTGCTGGCGGCGGTGAAGGCGGCAGGGATTCCGACGGTAATGAGCGAAGTGACCATGGTGGCGTCCACATATACAAAGCTGGAAGGCACGGCGGCGAACCAGATGATTCGCCTGCTGGAGGCACTGGAAGACTGCGACGACACGCAGAATGTGTACTCGAACTTCGACATGGATGCGGAACAGATGGAACAGGCGGCCGGCTAGGCCGTATGCGGCAGGCAAACAAAAAAGCCGCCCGGATGTGGCGGCATTTTTTGTGAGAGGCGCCATTTTTGATTGTGGGAAGGAAAGAGCTTGACGCGACTTGGAAGGCATTTGTTGTTTGTATTGCTGGCGGGGGCGACGATGGCCTGCGCCGAAACGCCGAGCATGGCCGCGGCAGTCGGCGATGACGCCTCGGTGAATCCCGTGGCCGAGGTTCGGCAGGACAGGAGCTGGGAGTACGGACCGTTTGTCAACGGCGGTTTCGGTCTTGGTAACCGAGATAATTTCGGATTCCTCTCGGCCGGCCTTGAGTTGGGCAAGACCATCACACCGGTTGTGCGCGCCGGTCTACTGAGCGGGCAATTTCAGTTTGCCGGCAATATCATGCCGCTGTGGCAGGCTTATACGCCCCCTCCGCATGAAGCGACCTTCTACTCCCCAGAGGGCTATTTCGTGGGGCCAGACGGCGGCGGGACGTATAGAGGCGTGAGTGTGACGCCGGTGATCTTTCGCTGGAATTTTCTCACTCGGTCGCGCCGTTTTCAGCCATGGTTCCAGGCCGCAGGCGGGGTGATTTACACCACGCACAAGTTTCCACCGGACTTGCTCGTTCCGCACGGGGACCCAGGCGGGACTTGCGCGTGGAACTTTTCGCCGCAGGGCGGGGCGGGGCTCCACTATTTCACGCGCTCCAGGCGATCTGTGGACGTGGGGGTGAACGCGGTGCACATTTCGTCGGCGTCGCTGGGCGACCGGAATCCCGGCGTGAATGCCAGTATCCAGATTCAGGTGGGGTACACGTTCTGGAAGTGACACGAGCGGCGTTCGGTTGATTTGAAGTGGTTGTGTCTGAGGTTTCCGAGTTTCGCGCTTGAGAGGAAAGTTTGCCGCGGCGGATTGCAAAGACGGGGCGTTTAGGAATGTTTTTGATAATCCCGGTTCAAAGCCAGGCGGTGTGACGATGGGTCGGGCAGTTGTGGAGTGCGTTCCCAACTTCTCAGAGGGCACGGATGCCCGGCGGGTCGAGGCGATTGTGGCCGCGATGCAGGTGGAGGGGGTGTGGCTGCTCGACTGGTCGATGGACGCAGACCACAACCGGTCTGTGGTGACCATAGCCGGAGAACCCGCCGCAGTGGTGGAAGCGGCGGTGCGCGGGGCGGGCAAGGCCGTGGAGTTGATCGACTTGACGCGGCAGCAGGGGGTTCATCCGCGCATTGGGGCGGCAGACGTGATTCCGTTTGTGCCTATCACGGGCATCAAACTGGAGCAGTGCGTGTTGCTGGCCCGGCAGGCGGGTTTGGAGATCTGGCGGCGCTTCGGGGTTCCGGTGTTTTTCTATGAGGCAGCGGCGGCGCGGCCAGACCGGGCCAACCTGGAAGATGTGCGGCGAGGGCAGTTCGAAGGACTGAGCGACGCGGTGCGCAAAGAATCGGCTCGCCGGCCAGACCTGGGCGGTCCCGGCCTGCATCCGACAGCAGGCGCATGCGCCGTGGGAGCGCGCAAATTTCTGGTGGCGTACAACCTCTATTTCGACACTTCGGATGTAGCGATTGTGAGGGCCATTGCGCGGGAGATTCGCGCGGATTCAGGCGGGTTAAAAGGCGTAAAGGCGATGGGCGTGCTTGCTCATGGCCGGGCGCAGCTCTCGATGAACATCACGGATTTTGCGGTTACGCCGATTTCCCAGGTGCACCGTGCGGTTTCCCGCCTGGCGGCGAAACACAAAACCAAGCTGGTGGAGGGCGAGGTGATCGGATTGCTTCCCGAGGCTGCCTGTGAGCGGGAGAGCGAGTGGATGCGTCAATTAATTGAGTTCGATCAGGAAACCAAAATCCTGGAGCGGAGGCTGGAAGCACCGCTTGCCTGGCCGGGAGAAGGATAACGAGCCAGGCAAAAGCGTCCGTGGCACAAGCGTAGCGCCTGACGGATACAATAACGGCAGGGAAAGAAGAACGTCTATCGGGTTGACGGACGGGAACAAGGCCTTGAGCTGAAGGTCAATTCCCATAGCCGCATTCGATGAAGACGCAGTAATCCCGGAGGAAGAAAGTGTTCAAGGTTCTGGTTAAGGTTTCGATAGGTTCCATGCTACTGGCGGCGGCTACTTTTGCCCCGGCAGCGCAATTGTCCACGGATGCACGGACGGCAGTTCCGCACGAAGTACAGCAGCTGGTCGTGATCGACTACCGGGCAATGGAGAATTCGACCGCGGCGATGGACTTGAAGGAACGGGTAATGCCGCCCGAGTTGAAGCAGTTTGACGAGGCGTTGCGTAAGTCCGCTCTCAACGACAAGGACAACATCGATCAATATGTGGACCAGTTGGCATTCGCGCTGTTCCGCAATACGTCTTCGACCTCGGGGGGATTGGTTACCGTGGGGAGGGCCCAGGGTCAGGTCCCGACGCAGGATATTCTGGCCAACTTCCGCAAGCAAAAGATCAAGCCCACGCTGTTGAGGACCAACAAGATCTATCCTCTGGGCAAGACGGGCATGCTGCTTTGCTTTGTTGACCCCTCGACCATGGTCTTCGGCGGGAAAGACTCGGTAGATAAGGCTTTGGATGCGCGGGATGGCATGGCTCCCAGCTTGCTGACCAACGCGTCAATGATGGATGCGATGAAGACAGTGGACGCCTATCCGTTGTGGAGCATTCTGGATGAGAAGGGCACGCAGACCATGATGCGCCAGGTGATGGGCGAAGCTGGAGCGCCATCGGACTTCGACAGCGTGAGCAAGAAGCTGCAGGCGTCTTGGTACGGGATGGATTTTCAGCACGGGGTGAAATTCGACCTGACCATTTCGACCGGCGACTCCTTTTCAGCGGCTACAATATCGTCGCTATTGACGGCAGCGGTGACGGTGCACAAACTGAGCGGTTCAGACGCGGAAAAACAGGCGCTTACCTCAACCGCCATCGGCTCGGAAGCGGGACGAATGACCATTCACTTTGCCACCAGCGATACAGCATTCAATGATCTGCTGCACTCGCCGCTGTTCAAGAGCATGGTGCGCTAAGAGGACGGACTGCCAAATCGCAGCTTCAAGATAAAAGGGGGTGGGCTGGCGCCTGCCCCCAATTTATTTTTTGGGCTGTTCTGAGAGTCCGCGACTCTCCTCAGGAAGGTCGGTGAGTCGCAACCGGACTTCATGGGTAGTGGCGGCGGGAGCGGGGGATTGGCCAGTGTAGTTGCCCCATGCCAGGTCTGGATAGGACCACCGGTTATAGAGGCTAAAAGAGATTTGGCCGCTGGGGAGCACAGATGCGCGGACGGCGAGGTCTGCCGTTGCTTCGGCACGCGCCCGAACGCTGCTCTCAGCCAGTATGCAGGCCGCATACCAGATGTTCTCCTTCAATGAACGAAAATCATTTGTCGCCTGAAGTGAAGCGCCGCTTTTCCCAAAGAGAAAGGCGTCTTCCGCGTCTTCTGACCACGGCCAATCGGGTCTGGCTCGATATGCGAGCGGCTTATGAGTGGCCGTTTTGAGAGCGGCTCCGCGGGGCCGTCCGATGTGATCCTCTGGATAAATGGACCAAAGGGAATCGCGATGCCATTCAAGCCTGTCGACGGCCGCGGGCAACAGAAAGGCGAGGCCCAAAAAGTTCGATGGGCCGGCGGCATCGGAGCGATAGCGAACGGTGAGCAGTCCGCTGCCATCGATTTCAATTTCGAAATCGACAGGGAAGCTTTCTATTCCTTCATGGTTCTTGGATTCTCCCTGTGTGAAGATGGTGACGGTGTCGCTGCCGGCCACTGCATGACAGTGCCGCAGCAACCATTGAGAAGAAAGCGGGCCCGCGCCCAGGTCAAGGAATGGCCCGCCAGTGAGAATGACTCGGGCGCCGAATGAGGCTTCGCGGATGAGGCCAGTGATTTGACTGAAGGTGACCGTGAAGTTCGGGCCGGTGACGACCAAGTTATTGCCGTTGCGATGCAAGGTGGGCGGTGCTGACTTCGATTGTGGGAACGACGGGGCTGGTGGACCGATTGCGATGCGGAACCGATCAATTGATTTGCCTTTTGCCAGGAAGTCGAGGTCAAGTACGTCGCCCGGCTTCCAGATGCGCGGCGGAATCTCAAGATAGCCAGACTGATGTGGGGGCAGATCCAGAGACGGAAGGCTGCCGGAGTCACCGCCGAGGGACCAGCGTATGTCGATTTCTGCCAAGTTGGTGTGATCGAAGGCGTTGGTGATGGGGATGGTGAGGACGTTTCCGGTTACAGGGGACGGCATGGAACGGTCTTCGATGCGGATGGTCGAGTAGGCCTTCGCGGTGAGCCAGTACTCCGGCTTTGGGCGGCGCCAGCCGTCAATGATGCCCCACGGGCCGTATCCTACGGGGCCATCTGGGAGCAGAAATACTTCGTCGATGCCTGCCCAGATGGATCCGCCCAGACAACCTTCGGCGGATAGAAATTTCTGGCCGAAACGGCAGATGCTTTCTCCCCAGAAGTTGCGAATCCCGGGGTCGCGCCGCAGCGTGTCAAGGTTGTAGCAGGAGACGTGGGCGAATTCGTCGTTGAGCAAGGGATACGTGCTGCTGCTGAGATCGGAGTTCACGTCAGGATAATGGCGGCTGTAGATGTCGAAGGCTGCGGTTTCCGTCGGCGCAGTGTCGGGAAAGCTGAAGATGACCGGGCGGCTCGGATCATGCTCGATGGCGAATTGCCGTTCGGCAGCAAAGTTGGAGCCCCATTGGCTTTCATTGCCGAGCGACCAGAAAAGAACGGAAGCACGGCCGCGATCACGCTCGATCATCTCTTGAAACTGGCTCACAAAACGGACTGTGAAATCTGGATTGGAGGATGGGCCGCTGCCGACATTCGACCAACAAACGGCGGCCTCCTCTTCGACGTAGATGCCGTGCCTGTCGCAGGCGTCAAGGAACTGTTCGGAGGGAGGGTAGTGAGAGGTGCGGACGAAATTGATATTGGCGGCGCGAAACAGTGCAGCGTCCAGCTCGTCGAATTCCGCAGGCACAGCGCGGCCATAGATGGGATGAATGCTGTGGCGGCAAACGCCCCGAAGCTTCACGGGCGAGCCGTTGACCAGAAGCCGATTGCCATCGCGCCGGATGGAACGAAAGCCGATTTTCCTGACGACCGATTCGACGACTTGGCCATTAAGGAGGAGAGAGATTTGAAGCGTGTAGAGATTGGGGTGCTCGGCGTCCCATGGTTTTGGGGTCTGCACAGCGATTTGTTCAGCGACGTGCGTTTCTCCTGGGACGATTGAAATTGAGTCCGGCCGAAGAGATACCGCTTCTCCGGAATCGTCCTTGAGGCGGAGAAGAAGGCGGCCGGGTTGAGAGCTGGAAGGAGCCAACTCGGCCGCGAAATTGATGAGGCCCAATCGATGCTCAACGTCGAATGTGGTGGTGAGATCGAGAGAGCCGAGGCCGGCAGGGGGAACGGCGAACAGGCGCACGCCGCGAAGAATTCCGGCGACAGAATGCTTGGCGTAGTAGCTGGCCTGGGATATGTCGTCGCCGCGGTCGGTGATGCCCAGGACCAGGTCCGCATCTTCGCCGGGCTCCACGTGCTTTGTGATCTCGCAATCCCATGACGTGAAGCCGCCGAAGTGGTCGCGCAGATAGACGCCGTTGATCCAAACTCGTGCGTAGGAATACACGCCGTCAAAACGAAGGAAGATGCGCTGGTTGCGATAATCGGCGGGAATGCGAATCTTTCTTCTGCACGGATATTCGGTCTCGGAGGCGATTGAAAGGCCGAGCGCCGCAAACTCATTGGGCATTTCAACCTGAGACCATGCGGAGGAGTCGAGGTTCGGCCTCCAGAAGGCAGAGGGCGGGGCAGCGGTAAACTGCCACGCGCCGGCAAGATCCAGAACCGGAGCCCTAACTCCGGCGACGGAATCAGGAACGGGGACCAGCGCGGAGTTGTTCCGTTAAGCGAGGTGGATGGCTGAGAGAATTCAGAGTTGAGGAGGCTGGCCCTCGATTGTGGCCCGGAGTGAACTGCCATCAAAAATGCGCTCAGCGACTCAACGAACGTTCGCCGATTCAACGTAGGACCTCCTTTTTCTGCACAGATAAGAGTACTACCGTTAAGCCGACAAGGGACGTGAGCGGCTCAAGCGGTTTTAGCAACGATGGGCTCCGCGGCTACAGGGGCCGGCGATGCCTTCACCGCTGTTCGGAGACTGCGGCAGAGACTGGCCTGGTTGCGGCCGCTCCTCTTGGCGTTGTAGAGAGCCTCATCGGCCAGCTCGATCAGATTCACGGCGTGTTGACCGAAGCTCGGAACGACGGTGGCGCAACCCACGGAGACAGTCATGATGCCGAGAGGATTAGCGCTATGCGCGAGCTTGCGGCGGCGAATGTCGTCGCAGATGTCGTTTGCCACACGCATGGCGCCCTCGTTGCCCGTGTTGGGAAGGACAACAGCGAACTCTTCACCGCCGAAGCGCGCCACCAGGTCTCCGGGGCGGGCAACCACATCCAATACTGCTTCGGCGATCTGTTTAAGGCAACTGTCTCCGCGCACGTGTCCATAGGTGTCGTTGTAGGACTTGAATAAGTCAACGTCGATCAGCAGCAGGGCAAGGGGGTTGTGGTCGCGCAGTCCGCGGCGCCATTCGGTGGTGAGGCACTGATCGAAGCGGCGGCGGTTGGCCAGTCCGGTGAGGGCATCGGTAATCGCGAGGGTCTCCACGGCGCGATAGGCCTCCTGAAGCTTCTCTTCGGCTTGTTTACGCCCTGAAATATCGCGAACCATGTTGAGGATGCCTGTGGGTGCGCCCGTGGTCTCATCGCGAACCACGCGGAGGCTTGCCTCAACCCAGATATACTCTCCGTTCCGCTTCTTGACTCTGGCCTCGACGAGAGCGCCCTCGGCCCCGGAGCGAAATTGTCTCAGGATTGATGCTGCTTTGGGCAGATCGTCCGGATGGATCAGATCCAAACTTCCCTGTTTTACTACTTCCACGGGCGACCATCCCAGCAGATTACTGACCGCGGGGGAGACGTAACTGCGGTTGCCATGGAAGTCAGCGAGCACGATGACATCGCGGGAGTTCTCGGTAACCAGGGTGTGCTGGGCAACGATCTTTTGCAGGCGGCGCTCAGTGGCGTGGCGGCTTTCAAGAACGACAGAGACTGCATAAATCATGCACATCCCGGCGGCAATAAAGACCTGCAGCATGATGATCGGCCCGCTGGGGCTGATGGACTTTGCGAGGATGAGGGGGCTTGAGCCGTGGAGAGTGAACCAACTGCCGATAATGGCCACGGAGAGATTGGCCAGCGCTGCCCATCCGAGTCCCATGCGGAGCAGAACCAGGACCAGCATGGGGTAAACAAGAAAGAGCATAGGCACACGCTGCTGAGAAAATGCGGCGAAGGTGACCAATTGAAGCAAAGCGAGATAGAACCAATTTCTCCCGAAGCTGGCTATTTCTCGGGTGCGAATGCGAAGGATGGCGACACAGGCTGGAGTGGCAAGGGAGATTCCCAGGCCGTCTGAAATCACCCATCTTAAGAGCGAGGGCAGTGGGGCAGTGTGCTGCAGAAAAACGGCGACAGGCGCGTAAGCCAAACCCATTGCCACCGGACCCCCAAGGACTCCGTAACAAATGAAACGGGTCAGATAAGCGCGATCGGTAAAACGAGGCAGGGCGGCGGATCCACGGCGCAAGAGAAGAGCACTGATGAGGACCTCGGCCAAATTCATGGCAGTCAACAGCAGGTTCATCCGCCATTGAGGGTTGAAAAGAACGCTGCCGGCTGCCTGAGCGACCAGTCCTGCGATGAGATAGGCAGGCCAGCGCCTGAGAGGAGCAAGAATCAGAAAGGCCAACAGCACTCCGTTGGCAATCCAGATCATGTAATGGGCTTCAGGCATGAATCGAAAGATAACGGTGGCCGGGAGGACAGAGAGGAAGCAGAGCGGCAGACGCACGGCGAATCCATGCCTCTGCTTCCAGAGAGATTGGGGACGGCCGCAGATGAATGCAGATTTCCCGGGCACCGCAGAGCTCCAGTAACATTATCGGCAAGATTTCAAAGGAGAACAGGCGGAGGGCAGAGCAGCAATGTTTTCAAAGTTTCCGGGGAGGGATGGGTGCCGACGAGTCAGGGTTGGGGTGTGACCTGGAGATGAAACTCGGCTTTGCCCGCGGGAAGCAGGACAATTTGGAGCTGACCTTCCTGAGGTTCGCCGAGCATGGGCCCATTGATTTGCACCACCTGCCGATTGACGGCCGTGTACTGGACTTTGAGCGGACCGGACCCTCGCAACTGGATTCGATAGTGCAAGATGGCGCCGGTGGAAAGGCTGTCGGCGCCGAAGCTCGCGCTTGGGTAATCGACTTCGAGGAGCTGAATTGTCGCTCCGGTGCGATTTTCGACCGTGGTGTCCACGTGATAGGAGTGGCATCCGGCAGAAAAGAGAAGGATTAGGAGGAGGAGGGCGACGGTCGCCCGTCGAATCCGTCTTCGGGAGGTCATTCCGGGCTCCGATCAGCGTCGGGCGCGGCTTCCGATGAGGATTGGGCGGCAACTTTCTTTTCCAGGCGGTCAATTCGCTTGAGGAGTTCTGGAAGGCGCTGAAAGATTGCGACGGCCCGCAGCCAGACGCGATTATCGAAGCCAGGCGAGCCGGAGATGATTTTTCCCGGGGGCACATCGTGAGAGACAGCGGATTGGGCAGTGAGAATGACGCCGTCCCCTACGGCACAGTGGCCGGCTATACCGGTTTGGCCGGCGAGGATGACGTTGTTGCCAATGACTGAGGAGCCGGCGAGGCCGGTTTGAGCGCAAAGAAGGGTGTTCTGGCCGACGTGCGATCCGTGGCCCACCTGGACAAGGTTGTCGACTTTTGTTCCATCCCCGATTTCGGTGGCGCCGACTGTAGCGCGGTCGATGCAGGCGTTGGCCTGGACATCGACGCGGTGGCCCAGGCGAACGGGGCCCGATTGCGGGATCTTCTCCCAATGGCCCGCTTCATTTTTTGCAAAACCGAAGCCGTCAGCGCCGACGATGGCGCCGTTCTCAAGGGTGACGTGGTCGCCGAGGATGCAGTCTTCGCGGACCACGGCGTGTGCATGGGCGAAGAGATGGCTACCGGTCTGAACGCCGGGATAGAGGACAACGTGAGGCAGAAGCGTGGCATGCGGTCCCAGGCGGACTTGTGGGCCAATGACGACGTAGGCGCCGATGTGCGCCCCCGGGCCCACGTCAGCGCTGGGATCAATGACGGCCGTGGGGTGAATGCCGGGAAGGTAAGTCGGCGGTTGATAAAAGAGGCCTAAAGCGCGGGAAAAAGCAAGGTAAGGATTTTTGAGGCGGAGGGTCGCGGTTGAAATCTGCTGAAACTCCGGCTCAACGAGCACGGCGGCCGCGCGAGTTGTACGCGCCAGGGCCGCGTAACGGGGGTTAGCCACGAAGGTCACGTCTGAGGGGCCGGCTTCCTCAAGCCCCTTTACGCCTGTAACTTCCAACTCCGCGTCTCCGCGGAGCTCGGCACCCAGCCGGTTTGCCAACTCGCCTAGCTTCACGGATGAGATTGTACCGGAATGGATTGGGGCGCATTCAAAAAGCGCCTTATTTGCTGGGATTGGCGCAGGTGAAGCTGGCTGCGTCCTTTGGGGCGCCTGTTCCGTTATAGCGGGCGGACTGAGGGAAGGGACAGACGGGCCGGGTCATTTTGATGGCCGCGTTTTCGGCGCGCCAGGCGACGAGCTCGTCGGGGGCAATGCCTTTTTCGACCCAGAGTTCGAGCGAGGGGAGCGGGTCGACATTGGTCAAGCCAGGCCCTCCGGCGCAGTGGGACATGCCGGGAACCATAAACAAGCGGTAAAAGGTCTGTGTCTCCTCATCCGGCGTGCGATGGTTGGCGGCGGCAGGCGCGGCCTGGGCTGCGGTTACGCTGTGGTAGTAGTTGATCGATTCACCGGAATAGACAAGCCAGTCAGACCAGCCGTGGAATGCGAGAATTTTATGTCCGTGGGCTTTGAAGAGGCTGAGATCGGGATTGACGGCGTCGACCGCAGGCGATAGCCGGGCCTGAAGAGTTGCGAAATCGCGGTCGAAGTCAAAGGTCCGCCAGTTCCAGGCTGGCCCCAAGGCCCACTTGAACAGGGATTCAAAGGGAACTGCGCCCGATTGCGGCATGAGACCCGGCCATCCAAACTCAGCGCCGCGGGGCACGCCGGGGTAGATGGTCTTGTGAGTAACAGGGTCCTGTGCGCCGTTGTAGATCTTCTGCGCGGTCTTGACTTGTTGGGCGGTGAGGCAGCCGGGTGCGTCGCCATTCTGGCACAAAAGGGCGTTTGGGTCCCAGTGGCATTCTTCGGGGCTGGAAAGGAATGCATCCGAAGGCGCAGCTTTGGCGGTGGTGCAGGCGCTCAGCAGGGCTTGAGTGATGGCGGGCAGTTTCTCGGCGGGAATATAGCTCGCCGAATCGGCTTCCGCGGCTGCGAAGCTCCAGAAAATGCCGGTATGGAGGCCGGTGCGGTTGTTTGCGGGCGCGCCGGCGACGATGCCGTCGTAATCGTCTGGGAATCGCTGAGCTTCCATCCACGCCTGTTCGCCGCCGGTAGAGCAGCCTACAAAGTAAGAGGGCTTCGGCTCCTGGCCGTAGTAGGCGATGACGATTTGCTTCGCTACGACCGTCATTTCGTGGGTGGCACGCCAGCCCCAATCGGCCCACTTTTCCGGGTGGCCTATAAAGACATCGGGGGTTACGTCGGCGGGATGGGAGGTTCCCATGTCGGTGTTTGCAACGGCATAACCCCGGCGCAAGCCGCCTCCCAGGCTGCCGTAGCCGATTTTGCCTGCAAATCCGCCGTTGCCGGTTCCTTCGTACTTCCCGTTCCAGCCGGCGGTGGGTAGCCACACCTCAATGCGGATGTAGGAGTCGGGGGTGGGCGAGAGGGTTGCCGCGACCCGGCAGAATGCCGGCAGATCGGGGATGGGCGGGGTGTCTTCGGCAACGAACCTACCCGGCGGGATGGATTTGGCCACGGTGATGGACACATGGGCCAGAGAGAGATTTGCCAGGCTCTCGCAGGTGGCCGCGTAAATAGGCAGGCTGAGGACCGCAGTTGCCGGGAAGAGGGTAAGGAAGTGCCTGATTTTCATCAGACCATCGTACTCGAATGAGTAGGGAAGTCATCGGTTTTTTAGATGGGTCAGCGAGGTGGGGTCGGTGAATTGAAGCTGTTTTTCTCTATTGAGCGTCCTGGTCCCCGGGGAAAAGTTCCGGTTGGTTGGCACTCCGGGCAGGAGCGCCGGCGCGTTTGCGGCTGGCCGCGCCAATGAGGCTGAGTACCTCAAGAGACTGGATGGCCTGACGGGGAACATAAATCCTCTGGGTGTTAGAGCGGGTATCGGGCGGGGTGAGCAAAAGGCCAGCGCCGTCGACGAGGGATCGGTCATTGGCTGCCAGTCCTTCAAGTTCGTCGCCGTCTGTGAGAATGAGGCGCAGCCAGAGCCCGGCAGTTCTCGGCCGAATGGCAAAGCGCTTATGGATGAGCCGCTCTGGATTGGCCTGTTCGCCGGAGGGAAAGTCCCGAACGTAACAGACCCATTTGACCTGGTCCCAGCCGATTGAGAGGACTTTTCCGTTGAGATCGAGGAGCTCGAGTTCCGCTTCGTCCTGGCCAAAACTTGGTCCCGCGTAGCCCCCGCGCCAGTCGCGTGAGAACTTGCGCACAATCACCGGTTTGCGAAGGGAGGCCATCGCTTTGGATTGTCGCACGGCGCGGAGGGTGACGGGAATGGAGATGGCTGCAAATCTGGTGCAAAGAAGTCTAGCCAACAGGCTTCAGTTGTGTTAATGTACTGGTTTGCCATCTCTCGCGACAAATGACCTAAGCACAACGGCATGAGGCACTTGGAAGAGGCGTGAGGGGCGGAAATAGGGAACGGGATGCCTGACTACATCTATCTCCTGGAAAACCGGTTGTCGCCCGATCAGCAACATGCGCTGCGGCAAGTGCGCGAGGCGGCTCGCGAGGCGGGCACAATTCTGTTTCTGACCGGGGACGCGGTGCGCGATCTGACCAACGGACAATCCGTCCGCGACCTTGAAGTAGCTATTCATGGAAATCCACTTAAATTAAAGAAAATAATTGAGAAACTTGGTGGCAGCGTGTGGGGCGAAGATGAGGCTGCGCACAGCCTCTACCTTTGTTTTCCGGGAACAGTTCGGTTGGACCTGATTAGCACTCACCGGGTTGAATATCCCAGGCCGGGGAGGGCGGTTTTTCATCCGGCCTCGATCCAGGAGGATTTGCGGCGGCGGGATTTTACCGCGAACGCGATGGCCATCTCACTGAATGAAGGATCGTTTGGACTGTTGATGGATCCGTTAAACGGGGTTGCGGATATTGAGGGAAAAACACTGCGGCTGGTGTCAAACTACGGGTTCCTGGAGGAGCCATCGTTGCTGATCCGCGCCACCCGCTACAAGGCGCGGCTGGGATGGGAGCTGGATACTAAGACACAGACCCGGTATGAAAATGCCAAAGGCGAAAATGTGATCGAACACCTGTCTGCCGAGGCGCGCAGCCAGGAATTGGAACAGATTGGGCACGAGGAAGATGGGCTCAAGGTGCTGAGCGCGCTGGAGGCCGAAGGCTGGATGCAGGTGCTGTTTCCAGCCTGGGGCGCGGCCAAGGCCGATGAGGAGAAGCTGAAGGCGCTGCACCAGCTAGCTGCGGAATTGCTGGCGCAAGGTGTGCACGCGGATATGTCGGCAGCGCAGATGCAGCTGCTGACGGCAAAGCTGAATCCGAGGGAAATTGCCTCACTGAAGAAATTGACGCTGCGGCCGGGATTTGTAGAAGAGTGGAGCAGCCTTGACGCACTGGCTGCGCGGTTTGCCAAAGTGCTGCTTTTCAAGGAGAATGCAACCCCTTCTGCAACCTTCAAGCTTTTTGCAAGTTACGACCCGGAAGCAGTTCTATGGCTTGGGTTTACGAGCAAGGATGTGGCTGTACAAGAGCGCTATAACCTGTTCCTGAAGGTGTGGCCGGAGGTGCGTCAACGCATTCCACACGCCTTGATGCAGGAGATGCGCATTACGCCGGAGCTGGCTGCGTACCGCGAGATTGTGCAAGCGGTGTTTCTGGAACTGATCGATGGAAAGCTGACGACACCGGAGGAAGCTCGGGCATATCTGGAGCCGCATTCGCCGCCCGCGCCTCCGCCGCAAGTGAGCATCAAGAGGCCGCGCGCCAAACGCGGGGCCGAGCCGAAGGTGAAGGAACGGTCCTACGACGACGAGGATGAGCCGGAGGATGAACTGGATGAGGACGTTGACGATCTCGGCGGGGATGAAGAGGAGATCGATCTGGGGCTGAGTCTGCCCAAGGGCGGGCTGGCCACGGAGTCAGCGGAGGATGCGGAGACCCTGGAAGACGATGTGGATGGGGATGAAAGTGAAGCGGATGTTGCCCCACCCGCTCCAGGTAAGCGGGGTTCGAAGGGGAAGAGCGAGCTGAAATCGGCCAAGGAGAGTCCGTTGCCTTCGGTCACGCCCACGTCGGTTCCGGCGAAGTCAGGGAAGCCAGCGGTGGCCGATGCGGCAGTCAAGTCACCAGCTGGAGAGGCCGCGAAGGTTGAGAAAGATCAAGCGGTATCCAAGGCGAAGGCCGAACCAAAGCCGCAGCCGAAGACTGGGCCTGCAGCTGCGCCAGCCAAGGCCGCTTTGAAGCCTGCTTCACCGGTGGCGAAAGGGAAGGCCGCACCGGCCAAGCCGGTAGTCCCCGCAGTAAAGAAAGCTCCGCCTGCACCGGTTGCAGGAAAGGGAAACAAAGCTGCCAAGCCAGTGGCAACGAAGGTTGCAATAAAGAGTCAAGTCAAAGGTCCAGTTCAGGCTAAAGGGAAGGTTCCGGCCAAGTCGCCTGTTAAGAGACCGGTTAAGCCGAAGGGAAAAACCGCAGCGACAAAACCTGCGCCGGCGAAGGGGAAGCCCGCAGCGAAGGCGAGCTCCAAGGCGCCCAAGGGAGCTGGAAAAGCCAAGGCTCCAAAGTCGAGCGGGAAAAAGATCCCTTCCAGGGCGGGCAAGAAGCGCTAATAAATTTCCGACCGGAATGCTTCGTGATATCTTCAGGGCATTCCGGAGGATTTCTAATGATTCGTCTGCTTTCCCCCTCACTCCATTCCTGTTTAATTGCGCTGATCTCATTTGCAGCTGCGGCCTCTTTGCAGGCAGCTGAAATGCCGGCTGGGATCGACTCCCAATCGCAATCCTTGCCGGGCTACCGCTTTGAAAAAGCGGGTGGACCTACGTGCATCTGGAGGGAACTCCGGCGCAGATCGGGTTTGAGCACGGACAGTTGCTGGCGGCAGAGATCGAAGACATGGTGCGCGTGATCCGGTTGGAAAATACGCACGAGACGAAGCGCAATTGGGAGTTTTTCCGCGAGGCAGGCCGCACCATGCTGTGGCCGCACATCGACCCCGAGTATCAGCAGGAGCTGGAGGGGATTGCCAAGGGCGTCCAGTCAAAGGGAGTGAAGCTGGACGTGTGGGATATTGTGGCGCTGAACGGGGGCATCGAACTGCCGCAATACTATGTGCCGTGGCTCGATAAGCGGACGCACGCAGAGAACGCTCCGCACATTGCGCCGGAGGGTCGCTGCTCAGCTTTTATTGCGGCGGGGAGTTACACCAAGGACGGAAAAATTGTGATTGCGCACAACAACTGGTCCAGCTACGCCGAGGGATCGCGGTGGACGGTGATCTTCGATATTCAGCCTGCGCGTGGGCACCGGATGGTGATGGATGGAGCTCCGGGGATCATTACCAGCCAGGACGATTTTGGGGTAAACGACGCGGGGTTGATGATTACCGAGACGACCATTTCGCAATTCGAAGGATGGGACCCGAACGGAAAGCCTGAGTTCATGCGGTCACGGAAAGCGCTGCAATATGGAAGATCTATTGACGAGTATGTGGCGCTGATCAAGGAAGGCAACAACGGCGGCTACGCCAATGACTGGCTGATCGGGGACCGCAAAACCGGGGAGATTGGCTACCTGGAGCTGGGGTTGAAGAACACGCCGCTGTGGCGCACCAAAGATGGATACTTTGTGAGCTCGAACTTTGCACGTGACCCGGAGTTGATCAAGAACGAGACCGACGGCTTCAAACTGAACGATCTTTCCTTCTCTCCCAATGCCCGGCGGGTGACGTGGGAGAAGAAGATGGCGGAGTCGAAGGGGCGGATTGATGTTGAGATGGCCGAGGAGTTCATGGGCGATCACGACGACAGCTATACCGGCAAGAATGAAGCAGACGCGCGGTCGCTTTGCGGCCACGTGGATACGGTGAAGCGGGGCGTGCCGCAGTGGGATTGGGGACCGTACTATCCGGGTGGATCGGTGACGGGGAAGGTTACGGACTCGGGCCTGGCGGGGAAGTTGTCGCTGATTGCCCACGCGGGGCATCCCTGCGGCGAAGACTTTCTGGCAGCGCCGTTTCTGGCGGCGCATCCGGAGTATGGCTGGCTGAAGCCGGTCTTGAAGGATATGAAATCGGGGCCGTGGACGGAGTTTGCGGCGGATGAGAAGCAGTAGCGGGGGGTGTGGGGCGGAGTTGTGGGGATCATCGAGGATCGTGGTCTCCATCCTTTCGAAAGAAAAATCGAAAGGATGGGGCACGGAGATTCCTGGAGCCTAGCTGACGGCGGCGACGGCCTCGTGCGTGGTGGCCATGACCATTTCGCGGATGGAATCGATGACCAGGTCGGGCTCGTCGAGGTGAATCCAGTGGGCGCTGTCGGCAGCGATAACCTGCTGGACGTTGTCGCCGATGCGGGCGAGACGGCCTTCGGAGAGCGGAATGGATTTGCCGGGGGTGAGAATCAGGACGGGGATCTCACGGATGGGATCGGCGTCTTGCATTTCGCGGACGGTATCGGGAACCGCCTCGACGTGGCTGCGCATTCCGCGGTAATAGCCGGGCCGGGACCAGTGAGCGGCGACGATGGGCCAGACTTCCCTGGGCATCTTGCCGACCTCGTCGGTGACGCGGGCAAGGACATGGCGGCCGCCGTTGCCCGCCGCGCCTGCCAGGCGGCCGGAGATGCGGCCGGAGCGGCATAGGAGCGAGGTGACAGCGAGCCGGGCGAGGCCGAAGCGGGCAATGGGAACCGCAAAGCCGGATAGCTTTTTGCCCATGTCGATTTGGGATTGTTTGCTGGGGTCGAGCGGCGGCCACTCTTCGCAACGCATGGGGTCAATAAGCACGATGCCGGAGACGTCTTCAGGATAAAGAAGCGCATAGCGGCGCATGACCAGGCCGCCGAAGGAATGGCCGACGAGAACGAAGGGCGGTTTGATGTGGGCGGACTCCAGCATGTCGTGGAGTTCGACGGCGATGTTGCCTGGCGTGCGGGCGGTGCGGCAGGGGCTGCTCCAACCGAGGCCGGTGCGATCGTAAGACGCGGTGCCGGTGAAGTGGGAGACGATCTCCTGTATGTGGAACCAGTTGAGATTGGTAGCGGCAATGCCGGCTTCAAACAGGACGGTGGGCCCGCCGGAGCCTTTTTCAAGCAGGTAGATGCTGGAACGGCGGCCGACTTTGACCCATCGGCCGCAACCGGCAAAGCGCAGGCGGTCGCGATGAGCGCCGATGCATTGGTAAAGGCAACCTGCACAGATCAGAGAGGCGGCTAAACCAACAATCGAGAGAAATACGATCATGCAGGATCCTAGAAGCGAGTGAGATGCTCGGGGCTAAAGTCCCCGAGGGTGAGATTTGCCTTCGCGCTGCCGCGGTCGACAATGAGAAGCGTTGAACCGGAGCTGCCGCGCAGTTTTGCTTCAATCTGGCTGGCAGACCATACGCCGCCGACCTGGCGGAGGCCGAAATAGGTGAACTCCTTCACCGCTCCCGTTCCTTTCGGTGTTTTTTCAACGTATACAGGAAACGCGATACGTTGGTCCAGCCAAGTTTTGATCCCGGCGTAATGGGTGCGGTCTGTAGGGCCGGGCGTGCTGTCCAAAATGTCACAATCGCGCGCGCCGTACTTGATTCCCTCAGTCACCGTCTGGGTGGGCCAGAAGTACTGGGATTCAAGGAAATCTTCGTAGCTGAAGCCGGGACCGAGCGGGCCGTCGCTCCACTTTACAAAGGGAAGAATAGCGGGTACGGAATCGCCGGGGTGAGCAATAGTGATCATATTCTGGCCGTTGGGGCGCATTTCCAGCAGGATGTGGGCGCGAGCGCCAGGACTGGCGCTGGAGGGAGGAGAAACTTCGAGGATGACGCGCAACACGCCGGGAAACCAGTGGGCCTTGATGGTGATGCCGTAGCTGGTGCGCGTGCCAGCGGCGTCGACGCGGACGAGGTGGCCAATCGCGCGGAAATCCGCCGACTGGACAACCTGACGGGCGGCGGTGAGGACGGATGGTGTGCTCGGGGCGCTGCCCGCAGGGATCGCGGCAGGGATTGCCCAAAGAAGCGCGAAGGACAGTGCGACGCGGAATCGTTTCATCACGCGGGCCTGCCGTGGCCTTCGATGAGGCCGTCGCGGATGCGAATGTGCCGGGGCGCGGCATCAGCGATTTCGTTTTCGTGGGTAATGACGATGAGGGTCATGCCGCGCTTCTGCTGAATGCCGATGAGCATTTCCATGATGCGCGCGGAGTTGACGCTGTCAAGATTTCCGGTGGGCTCGTCGGCCAGCAGGATGGAGGGGTTGTTTGCCAAGGCGCGCGCGATGGCCACGCGCTGACGCTCCCCGGCGGAGAGCTCGTTGGGATACTGATTGAGGCGGTGCTCAAGGCCCATTTCGCGCAGCAGCGCTTCGGCCCGCTCGGCGCGGTTGATGCCGCGATGATCGACGGCGAGCATGGGCACTTGTACATTTTCAATGGCGCGCAGGGTGGGCAGCAGATAAAAGGCCTGAAAGATGAACCCAACCTGGTGGGCGCGGTAGCTGTCGAGACCGATGGCAGTGCCGAGGGCAGCGCCATTAAACAGGACCTGACCGGATGTGGGAGTGTCGAGCCCGCCCATAAGTTGCAGGAGGGTTGATTTTCCGCTGCCGCTGGCGCCGCTGATGGCCAGGTATTCGCCGGCGGAGATTGAGAGATCGACACCGCGCAGGGCTTCGATGCGCCCTTCGTCGTAGCTCTTGCAAAGCTGGCGGACCTCGAGGATGGGGCTATTCACATTACTCATGGTGGAGGGCCTCCACCGGGGAGAGATGGGCGGCGTGCCAGGCGGGGATGGCGCCCGCGGCAAGTCCTGAGAGGAGAGAGATGCCAAGGGCCTGCAACAGATGAAGCGGATCGACGGATGCGGAGACGATGCTGGCGGTTTGCGGCAGGGTAGAGAGCAGGCGCAGCGCGCCCAATCCAACGGCGATGCCGAGGACACCGCCGGCGAGGCCTAGAACGGCAGCTTCAGTTTGGATGAGGAGCAGAACGCGCCAGGCCTGCCAGCCGAGTGCGCGCAGAATGCCGATTTCGCGGGTGCGCTCGAAAACCGACATGGCCATGGTGTTGGCGATGCCCAGGATTCCCATAAGCAAGGCAATGCCCGATGTGCCCCAGGCAACGGCATGCGCCAACTGAACGAACTGGTTGCTGCTGGCGCGCTCAGAGGCCAGTTGGGCGTTGAGGCCGGGCAGAGCGGTTTCAATTTCCGCCTGGGCGCGCTTGAGATAGTGCTCTTGCGACTCGCCATCCGGGGCGGGGCGAAGGCGCACATGGAAGCCGGAGACTTTCCCTTGCAGGCTGGAGAGCTGCTGGAGCTGATCGAGCGGCATAATGACTGCGCCGGCTTCAAGTGCGGTGCCACCGTGATAGATTCCGGTGACGGTGAAAGCGGCGCCCTGCATGGTGATGGTGTCGCCGACTTTCTTATTCAGATTTCCGGCCAGCATGTCGCCGAGGATGACCTGGGGCTGGCCGTCCTGAAAGCGATGACCTGAGAGGAAGGTGAGAGAGTCGAACTCGTAGGAATCGGCCTTCCAGCCAAAGACAAGCGCGTTGACATCGGGCGTGAGGTCCATGAGGTTAAAGATCATAGGCTCGGCCTGGGCCACGACGGGCACGGCGCGGAGCTTGCCCCCTAGGGACTCACTGACCGAAGTGTTGAGAAATGTCCTCTCGACTACGGCGATATCCGTTCCGCTGCTGGAATAAAGCTTGAGCCATTCGTGCTCAAAGGAGCGGGAAAAGCCGACCAGGGCGACAAAGGCCCCAATGGCCATGCCGATTCCGATTAAGGTCAGCAGTGTCCTGAGACGCCTGCGCCAGAGATTCTTTCTGGCGAATCCGGCAAAGGACAGTTGGGAGGGCATGATTTTGGAGTGAATCCTCGCGTATTCAAATTTTGGAACGGGGCCGTGGGGTCAGTCTATCGGTCGAGGTGGGTAATGTCCATCGAGGAATCAGGAAAGAGGGAATTTGAACGGCCTGATGGTTATTTGAGGC
>JBEKEQ010000077.1:0-19945 GCA_050013735.1 Occallatibacter sp. | reverse complement strand
CGGTCACCTGGGCGTTCACGATCAGCTCCAGCCGGCCGGTCGTCTGGTTGATGGAAAATGCGGTAATGTCGCCGCAGGTGGTCGCATTCGCGCCAAGCGCCAGGCTGCAGCCATCGCCGGCCGCGGGAGCCGTGTTCGTTGGAGCGTCGTGATCCAGGACGTAAAGGAACCCGCCCGAGGGATCTGCAATCATCCGGAAAGGATTCAGGCCTTGGGTATAGAAAATCTCCGGCTGCTGAGTCAGAATGCCGTTGCCACCCACTGAAAACTGTGTGATGCTCCCCTGGCAGGGGTCCGCCGTGGTGCAGTCGGCGTTGCCCTGCGAGTTGACACCCCGGTTGAGAACATAAAGAAAGCGGCTGCCAGTCAGCAGGACCGCGCGAACAGGGTTTGCGCCGCCGGAGGCGACGGGCATTCCATTGATTGGGGCGAGCCTGCCAGTGTTGTGATCGATTTTAAATCCGCTGACGATACCGTTGTTGCCGGACTGAGCCGTCACTGTACCCGTTACATACAAAAAGCCGACCGTGTAACTGCGAACGCAAGACGTAAAACTGAGGACCACGCCAGCAGAGAGGGCGCTCATCAGAAGTGCCTTGCCGAATTTCGTAAACTTCATGCGATTCCTTCATCCTGGTCAGGCGTGCGCCGCCAAGTTTGCTAGTTCCACAGCAGAGCTGGGTTGGGACGGGTCCCTGATGCATTGTAAAAGCCAAGGGTAGGTTGTGCCTAGTTTAAGCCGGAGACTGGGCAAAACAGCGCGTTTTTCCATGCCGTCCTGCCTTCACCGAGACCCAATCCAGCGACCGGCAGCCTTGGCATTCCAGATTTTCGAGCACACTTGCGGTTTGGACGCGTTAGCGCCGGGAAAGGTCAACCCGATGGCATGGGAAACATGAATGGGCCGCGCCGGCTCCGAACCGCGGCCCCCCGGAAAACAGCGGCCTACCACACCCGGCAGGAGTTGACCGGGTACATCGGCTGGCCCTTGGTGCACCCAAAAGCCTTGCCGAATGCGTCGAAGTTCTGCACCGTGCCGTTCACCCGCCATTTGCCGGGCGAATGCGGATCGGTGAGCGCCGACTGGCGAGCGGATTGCTCAGTCTGATTCTGACACCACACCTGTGCGAAGCCCAGGAAGTAGCGCTGCGCCTCAGTGTAACCGTCGATCTTGTCGTCGATCGATTTGCCTTCCGCTGCCAGCGTGTCCAGCAGCGCAAGGTACGCGATGCGCAGGCCCCCGTTGTCCGCCGTGTTCTCGCCCAGCGTCAGTGCGCCTTTCAGCTTTTGCTCCGGCTGGTCGTCGTGCGCCGGCGCCGCCTCGAAGCCGTCATACTCCTTCACCTCACAGTCAGTCCGCTCGGTAAACGCTTTGCGGTCTTCCGGGCTCTGCCACTCCCGCAAGTTGCCCTTGCCGTCGTACTTCGAGCCCTGGTCGTCGAAGCCGTGCGTCATCTCGTGGCCAATCACCACGCCGATACCACCGAAGTTCACGGCCGGGTCAATGGTGAAGTCGAAGAAAGGCGGCTGCAGAATGCCGGCAGGGAAGTTGATGTCGTTCATCGAAGGATCGTAGTAGGCGTTCACCGTCGGCGGCGTCATGCCCCATTCCTTCTCGTCCACCGGCTTGCCCAGGTGATTCAGGTTGTAATCGCGCGAGAAGACCGCATCGCGATGCAGGTTGCCAATCAGGTCGTCGCGCTTCACCTTCAGCGCCGAGTAATCGCGCCACTTCTCCGGGTAGCCGATCTTGTTCCGGATCATCTTGAGCTTCTCTTCCGCTGCCTGCTTGGTCGCATCCGTCATCCAGGGCAGCGTCTTGATGTCGTCGCCCAGAGACTTTTCCAGCGCCGCTACCAGCTTGTCCATGCTTTCCTTGGCCGCTGGCGGAAAATTCTGTTTCACCCAGTCCTGCCCAACCGCCTCGCCCAGCGCACGGTCGGTCATCGCCGTGCATTGCTTCCACCGCGGCGTGGGCTCCTTCTGTCCAGCGAGTGTTTTGCCAAAGAAATTGAAGTTCTCATCAAAGAAAGCCTTGGGAAGGTTGTCTGCCGAAGCGTGCAGCGTGTGCCAGCGGAAATAGGACTTCCATGCATCCACGGGCTCTTTTGCCACCAGGTCGTTCAGCCCCTTGAAGAAGTTCGGCGTGGCCACATTCAGCGTGTCAAATGGCCGAATCTTTACGTCCTTGAAGTAGACCGCGAAATCGAAATCGGGCGCCAGCTTCTGAAAATCAGCAACGGTGTAGATGTGGTACACCTTCTCCGGGTCGCGCATCTCGGTGCGGTCCGTCGACGCCGTGGCCAGCGCCGTCTCAATCTCCATCACGGCGGCGGCTTCCTTGGCTGCTTGCTCGGGCGTGTCACCCGCCAGGGTGAACATCTTTGTCAGGTGTTCCACATACTGCTTGCGGATCGCGGCAAACCGCTTTGTGTCCTCGATGTAGTAACTGCGATCCGGCAGCGAGAGCCCCCCCTGGCTGATTTGCGCAATCTGCTTACTCGAGTCCTTGTCGTCCTGGCTCACCCCAAAACGGAACAACGGCGCCGGACTGCCTTCCTCGGCAAGAGTCCCGATCAGCGTGGCCAGTTGCTTGCCGTCCTTCAGTTCCGCAATCCGCTTCAGAGCCGGTTCCAGCGGCTCCAATCCCTTCTTCTCCACCAGATCCGTATTCATGCAAGCCGCAAAGTAATCGCCAAATTGCTTTTCCATCGGCGTCTTGGGATTGGCCGCGGCGCTATCCAGTTCCTTCCACAGCAGGTAACGGTTGCGCTCGCCCAGCAGCGAGAAGGACCGCGCCCAGCGCACCTGGTCCCCAGGAATGGGATTGTTCTTGATCCAGTTGCCGCAGGCATATTGATAGAAATCGGTGCATGGATCGGCCGTCTTGTCGATTGCCGCGAGATCGAAGCTCTTGCTCGCCTCGGGCTGTGTTGGTTTCTGCGTGTCCGGCTGCGAGGCAGATTGTGCCTGCGCAAATGCGGTTCCAATGGCCAAAATCAAAACGGGTACAAAGCGGGAACAGTTCATGGATTGTCCTTTTGAAATCAGTGTCGACCGGCCTGGATTCCCTGCGCTCAAGGCGCACTTGAAGGGAGACCGGGATCAAAATTGGGGCAGCCAATCCGTGCGGGCTGCATTTCTTAGGAGGCTATCACGAAGGGCTTGGCTTATGACCGTTCTCGCGACAATTCAACCTTCAATCCCAATCCTCCGATAAGTTAATTGCCGGCTTTCTGCGGCGGAGATGAATATGGCCTTATTGACCTGGAACGACAAGCTCTCTGTGGGGATTCCATCCATTGACGACCAGCACATGGTTCTGTTCGAAAGCCTGAACGACCTGCATGCTGCCATGATGAAAGGCAACGCGCAGGCAGTGACCAAAACACTGCTGCGCAACCTTGTGGCCTACACGCACGACCACTTCAAATCCGAAGAGGCCATGATGTCCGCGGCCCACTATCCGGCCTTCGCCGCTCATCGCTCCAAACACGTCGCGCTGACCCAACAGGTGGAAGAATATGTGGCCCGCTATGAGCGCGGCGAGGTTGCGCTCAACGTTCAACTGCTTAACTTTCTGCGCGACTGGCTCACCACCCACATCCAGGTTGAAGATCACGCGTACGGCCCCTGGATGAGGGAACACGGCGGCCGATGACGACGCGCTCACAATTCGATTCAGGGCAGGGAAAAGCTGTAGCGCAGGTCTCCAGCCCGGCTGTCCTGAGGGCCTTCCGGCCCTCAGAGAAATCGCCATAGACTGGATTTTCGTTATCGCTGTATCCCTGAGAATTTTAGGCTAGCCTTCGAACGACAACTGCGCCGCAGCCCACGAAGGTAATGGCGCCTTCGATTCCGAAGCCAGCTCGTAAACCAGCCGCTCCAGCACCAGCCGCTTGTCCGGCGGCGACGAGCGCAGCTCCAGGTCCGCGCGCGCAACCAGCCGGAGCGCTCGCGTCAGGTCGCGTCGGCTCTTGTAGCGCCGCGCCTGTTTGATCAGATCATCGGCGGCAAACGGCGGCATCCGGAACCCCTGCCACAAGGCCTGCCATATAGCGCGCGAGTCGCGCACATCCTTCTCCAGGATCACGAGCATCTGCCGGAATGTTCGCGCCAGCATGTAAAGATGCCCGATAGCCGCGTCCTCGCCTGCGTCCGAGCTGTTCAGCAGCCCGTCAAGCAATGCCAGCGCGCGCACCCGGTCCCGTGCGCTGATAGCGTCCGTCAGCTCATACAACGACCGCTGCTTGGCCCCCAGCACCATGGTCTCCACATCGCCCAGAGTGATGCGTCCTTTGCCCAGCGTGTACAGCAGCAGCTTTTCCATTTCCGAAGCAATCAGCATCATGTCCGCGCCCAGCGCGTCGGCCAGTTCGCGGGCCGCATCCGGATCCATCCGCGTTCCGGCCTCGGTTGCCGTTGCGGCAATCCAGCGCATCGCGTCTTCCTCGTTCACGTGTGCCAGTTCCACCATGCCGCAATGCTCGCCCAGGGTCTCCGTCAGCCGCTCAAAGCGGTTCTTGTCGTCCAGTTCCATTCTTCGCGCGTCCGATGGAATGCGCACAAAGTCGGCAACGAAAACCAGCAACGCCTGCGGATTGGGCGACCGGAAATAGCGGTCCAGCGCCGCAAACTCTTCCTTCTTTGCCCCGCGTGTATAAAGCTGCTTCACATTGCGGATGAAGATCACCTGGAACGGCGCCATCAGCGACGGAGTCTGCGCCCGATCCAGCACCTCGAAGATCGGTGTCCCCGCCAGGTCGAATTCCGACAAGCAGAAATCCCGGAACTCCGCCGGCACAAACCCCTTCATCACCGCCGCGCGGCAACGATCCAGCAGAAAGGCTTCATCGCCCACCAGCACGTAGCCAGGCTTCAGCGGCCCTTTGCCGGCCGCCGCAGCTTCAATCTCCGCCACAAAGCGGCCCGCCGCGGCAAACCCCGCACCCCACCGTGCGGTGCTCATAGGTTGCGGCTCCGGCTAAAAGTTTCGTGCTTCATCCGGCTCCAGAATAACCTTCCCCGCGCGGTGAAGCCAGCCGAAACCGCCCAAGGCTCCGTGCAAAACAAGGTCGAAATTATCCTTTAGGAGTCAATTTGTCCGGTGCCTGCGTCTTTACCGGCAGAGGAAGGTTGCGTACATGAAACTCGTCCTGCCCCTGTTGCTGTTTTGCTCGTTTTTGTTGGCGCATGGTCAAGGTTGCCCAATGGGTCAGCAAAAGGATCCTGCGACGCTGCTTCAGATCGAGCAGGTCTGGGTCCGAGCCCAGGAGCAAAACGATACGCGAGCATTAGCGTGCATTCTGGCCGATGAATTCGAAGAGGCAAGCTTTGATGGCTCACTCATCGACCGCACCGCAATGCTGGCGACCACCGCCAAGCCAACCACCGCCAAGCCCAGCACCGTTCACTTCGAGTTGTCTGACATGCACGCCCATGTGAATGGCGATTCCGCGTATGTCCGCGGCGTGGGCGGGACAAGGAGCGATGACGGAAAATTCCATGCGAAGAATCGCTTTACGGATATCTTTGTCTATCGCGATGGGCGCTGGCAGTGCGTAGCCGGCCATGAATCGCATTTTCCTGAAGGACGCTAGCGGCCGACTGCCCCATCCATTGAGCATTTTTTTGTTCAATAGGCAGGAGACCCCAAAGGCAGACCATCGGCCCTCGGGTTCTTTAATCTTCCATTTCGCTAACTCAGAGCCCTTCCAGCACATCCGCCACCAGCTGCCTTGCGAAATCACGCGAAAGCCGCCCGACCGCCGCCGGATTCTCCTGGATAAAGGAGGGCAGGTCGGTGGTCGATTGGAATTGCTGCCGGTACACGTAGTTCTTGTTCTCGTAGAGCACCTTGCCGTCGCGTCCAGTCAACGTTACGGAAGCCACAATGGTAATCAGAAAGCTCGACGATTCCTGCGTGGCCGCGTTGTAGGTCAGCGGCGTTATCGCCTCTTTCAGAATCGTTCCATGGAGCACCGCGTCGGCGTCTCCGCTCGCATCCGGCGTCACCCGGAACCGCGTCCGCGCCATAAACTCGCGAATCACCGCATCCGTCATCACCGTCTCGGTATGGTAAGCATCTGTCTTCGAGGCAAACAGCGGCACCGAGAGTGTATGCACATCAGGCGGCAGATGCGTAGCCGCCCCCAGCGTGTGATACCCGCACCCGGACAGGCCCAGCATGGCAACCGCAATCGTCAACAAGGCAGGCAGGCGCATACCTCATCTTAGCGCGCAATCGCAGGCCGGTCCTGGTCCGACATGATGTAGTTTTCGGATAGACAGATAGCGGCGGAATCGGGGCCGCGCGGAGAATCTAGCGGTTCTCTCCGTGTCGCGAAGGTGCGTCAACGACTCGAGAGCCTGCCGGAATTCGAAACAGACTCTGGTCTGGCTCGACCCGCTCGATGCTCTTGATCTCTCGAACAGCTATGCCAAATCGCGAGTCACTAACGCGAGTGGTCAAGGCGATCCGGAGGTCTGACGAATACCATCGCTCTTCTGTCACCGGGTCGTTGTTTCGCGTCGCCAAAATGCCCTCCACATCAACGCCAAGGATTTGACTCGCTCCCAGATTTTGAATGCTGAATTCGTTGTTATCAACAACAGAGTCCGGTCCATATGTGACGCAGACCGGGACAGCCCAACTCTTCTGTGCCCACGGGTTTTTTCGCAGTGCCTCCTGCGTTTGGGGAGAACTGATACTGGGGGAGTGGATCAGATGCACAGTCTTATCAAGTTCCGTCCACACGTAGGTTGTCCCACTTGCTGGGTCATCCACAAAGAAGACTCGGTACAGAGTCCCATTCTGTGCCTGCAGTCGGTCCTCCTGGTAGACCCTGCCGGATGAGTCCCTCGCGATTTTGGTGAGCGTCTCTGTCGGGGCTGAATCTGTGCCGCCGTTTCGAGTTTGAGTGATTGTTTCGGTCCAGGTGGCAACGAATGGCTTGCCAGTGGCGTACGGCTGCTGCTCCCCATAGGCCTCAAGACATGGAAGCCCCTGCGCATTGTTGGGAGTAGCGATATTTTGTCCAGGCAACGCACCAGCGAAGCCAAAAATGGATGCCAGGAATAAGCATGATCGAACAGAACGATTCATAGAGTCGAATCCTCCCGTTGCGGCGAAGACAGGCGCCAATTGGCCCATTCTTGCCCTAAACATGCTCTGCGGTCAAGAAGGAATGATTGTCTCCAAATCGAAAACTGCGCCATTCCCCATCACACCCAGGCCGTAGCCAGCATCGCCAGCTTCACCGCCGACAGCTTCAGCCCGTCCGCCCGATCCTTGAAATACCGTTCGTTGATTTGCTCGTAACTCAACTGTTCCGTCCGCCGAAACCGAGCCCGCAGCAACTCCGACTCCAGTCCCGCCGCAGTGAAGAAAAGCCGGAACGGCTCGCCCGCCGCCGCCACCCGCTCCGCCAGCCGATCGAAGGCAACGCGCCCCTCCGGCCCCAGAGTCTCCGGCGAGAGCGCGTAATCAAAGCTCACCGCCGTCCCCCGCGGCAATCGAGCAATCGCAAACAGCGTAGCCCGGAATGCTTCGCGCGTGAGATAAGGCACCACCCCCAGCCACCCAAAAAACGCCGGCTTCGTCGCATCGAACCCCGCCTCCGCCAGCCCTTCAGCCACCGTATGGTGCTCAAAATCCAGCGGCACAAAGGTCAGGTTCGGCGGCAGTGCAATCTCCGCTTCGGCCAGCATCACGCGCTTCCAATCCTGCGTTGCAGGAAAGTCCACCTCAAACACCCGCAGGGCAGGGAAGGGATTGCGATAGGCGAACGTATCGAGGCCGGCGCCCAGCACAACGTACTGCGCAACGCCCTCCGCTACAGCCGCGGCAAGCTGGTCTTCCGTGTACCGGCTCCGCACCGCCATAAACGCCCGGAAGTCCCGCCCCACCGGGTGCATCGCCCGCTCCATCTGCCGCTGATGTCCCCTCCCCACCAGCGGCAAAGCGATGGGATCCTCAAGGATCGGAGGGTTCTCCATCAACTGGTGCGCGGCCCGTCGAATCGCCACTCCCAATGCAGTCTTGCTCGCGCGCCCCGTCTCCATGCGGTGAAGTCTAAACCATCAGCTTCCTCCGACAATCGTTCCCGCGTACCATGAATCATGACCTGGGTAGGATGGGCTCTCCTCTCCGCCGTTTTTGCCGCCGCCACGGCTTTGCTGGCCAAGGTGGGCGTGGCGCATGTCGATTCAAACCTGGCCACGGCGGTGCGCACCAGCGTGGTGGTGGTCTTTGCGTGGGGTATAGCGCTGGCTCTCGGCAAGCACAATGAGCTGCGCTCGCTGGACCGGCGCACTCTTTTGTTTCTCACGCTTTCCGGTCTGGCCACCGGGCTTTCGTGGCTTTGCTATTTCCGCGCCCTGCAGCTGGGGCCGGCCTCACGCGTAGCCCCGCTCGACAAGCTCAGCGTCCCCCTAGTTATGCTCTTCGCCTGGCTCATGCTCGGTGAAAAACTCACCGCCCCAGCCCTCATCGGTGGCCTGCTCATCACCGCCGGCGCGGTGGTCATGGTCCTGGGTTAACCCGCGACCCCGGCACCTATACTGGAACCAGAGACAGCAAAGCGAAACGTCCGAATGCCCAGCCAAGCCCAACCCGAAGCCGCGTCCGTTTCGCAGCCAAACCCGCCTCGCCGCATCATCCTCACCGGATTCATGGGCTCCGGCAAAAGCACTGTCGGCCCGCTCCTTGCCCAGCGCCTCGGCTGGACATTCACCGACCTGGACGACGTAATTGAGGCCGAAGCCGGTACAACCATCGCCGAGCTCTTCGCCCGCCACGGCGAACCAGCCTTCCGCACCCGCGAGCATGAAACCATAGCCCGCCTCGCCGCCACTGACTCCCTCGTCCTCGCACTCGGCGGCGGCGCAATTGAGCACCCAACCACCCGCTCGCTGCTCATCGCCGGCCCGGGCACGCTCCTGGTCCATCTTGAGGTAGAGTTGGACACCACCCTCGCCCGCTGCAGCGGAACCGAGCACATCCGACCCGTCTTTGCCGACCAGGCCAACCTTGCCGCACGCTATCAGCGTCGATTGCCGCTCTACCGCACCGCCCACATCTCCATCCACGTGGACGCGCTGACTCCTGATGAAGTAGTCGAGGCAATCCTTCGAGCCGTCCGGCCGGGCTGAACGGAAATGCGAGCCGTTAAGCGTTAATGACGACGAGAGGCAAACGGCGCTGTGTCTCAAAGATTGTGGTGCCACCCGACACCGGCCGTGCCTTATAATCCGCTGCGTGCGGCGACCCTGCTCGTTGAGCACGCCCACCAATCCCCAGGAGGATCGCGATGGCATACCAGTTTTACCTGTCCGTGAAAGGCAAAACCCAGGGAAGCATCAAAGGTGGATCCACGAAGAGTGGCAAAAGCAGCACTTCGAACAGCGGCATTATTTGCCATGGTTTTCAGTACGGAGTTCAAAGCCCGCGCGATGCTGCGAGCGGCCTGCCGTCGGGGAAGCGCCAGCATAGCCCAATCGTGATCACCAAAGAGGTCGATCAGAGTTCCCCACTGCTCTACCACGCGCTGGTGACGAACGAGGCTTTGGATTCGGCCGTGCTCACGTTCGTAAGACCCGACGGCAGCGGCAAAGAAACCGTGTATCACACCGTTAAGCTGACCAACGCCACGATCTCCAAGATCGGATACGCAGTTCCGCGTAAGAGCGAGCACAGCGGACCCGCACCTTCGCGCAGCGAATCCATTACATTTATTTATGAGGAATTGGCAGTGGACGGCGCAAAAAACGGCGCCATTCCCCAATCCCTGTTCCGCGGGCCGTGGGGTTGATAGCGCGCACCGCACGCCCTGGAATGCCCGCAGGCAATCGCCTAACCAGAGCACTTCGTCGCGTTGGTCCTGCCTCGGATTGATGCGGCTTCTCCAGGTGGCGCGCGTCCGATCCTCGCCGCGAGCATCTATTCGTTGTATGCCGCCGCCCGAGGACTACCCGCTTGCTATCATCAGTACAGGTTCCCGTCGCCAACTCGCCCCGGGGCCGCCCTTGAGGATTGCAATCGCTCCCATGACTCCCGCCTCCCAGGCTGCTGTTCCGGCAAAACTCGCCGCTCTCGCGCCACCCGCCGCGACGGACCATCACCACGCCGCGGGACACATTCACGCCCCCAGCCCCGGCGCCACGGCGACACTCATCCACGATCTGCGCGAGTTGTTCAAGGTCAAGGTCGTCACCATGGTGCTGGTCACCGGGTGGGGCGGTTTTTACCTGGGATCCATGCAATCGGGAATTTCCAGTTTGCAGCGCGGGCTTCTCGACACGCTTCTCGGCATTGGCCTGGTTTCGGCTGGAGCGGGCGCGCTTAACGAGGCTCTGGAGCGCAAATCCGATGCGCGCATGATCCGCACTGCGAACCGTCCGCTGGCTTCAGGGCGGTTCTCGCTGGCGCAGGGAATTGTGGCGGGCCTTGGCGCGCTGTTTCTTGGCGCATTCTGGCTGCTGCTTCACACCAACCTGCTTACCGTGGCGCTGGCGCTGCTCACTGCATTCACCTACGTAGCCATATACACGCCGCTGAAGCGCATCACCACTTTGGCCACCTTCATTGGCGCGTTTCCAGGCGCCATGGGTCCGCTGCTCGGCTGGACCGCTGCCCGCGGCCGCATTGAGTGGCCCGGCGTAGCTCTCTTCGCCATTCTGTTCGTGTGGCAATTTCCCCATTTCATGGCCATCTCCTGGCTCTATCGCCACGACTACGCCCGTGCCGGCATTCGCATGCTGCCCGTGGTGCAGCCCGATGGATGGTCCACCGTAGCCGAGGCGCTCTTCTTTGCTGTGATCATGATTCCAGTCAGCCTCACCCCGTGGCTGCTTGGCGCTGCCAATCTCGTCTACGCCGTGTTGGCCGTCGGGCTCGGTCTGCTTTATTTCGCCTATACCGTCCGCTTTGCCGGCATCCTGCGCACCAAGGATGAGGATGAAAGCCGCATGCTGGCGCGCGATCTGCTCAAAGTCAGCGTGATGTATCTGCCCCTGCTCTTCACCACGCTCATGCTCTGCGCCAAAGCGCAGCAGTAAGGATCTATGCCTACCAGAACGCCCATCGCGCAAAAGCCTGCAGCCGGCACGGGGCCCGCTATCGCCGCCATTCTTGCCGTCAGCGTGGCTGCGAGCCTGTTCCTTTTCTGGCTCATCTACATTCATCCCGCTGCCGCGGCTACCAGCGACTACGCTTTCCTTCCCGCGCTGAATGCGGTGCTCAATGGCCTCAGCGCAACCGCTCTGCTTATTGGTTACACGTTCATTCGCGCTCGCAAAATCAAGGCTCATCGCGCGTCGATGATTACCGCCTTTATTTTCTCCACGCTGTTTCTGGTCAGCTACATCGCGCACCACGCACTGCACGGCGACGTCCGCTACCCGCTGCACGCCGCGCTGCGCAACGTCTACCTGCCGCTTCTGGCCAGCCACATCATCCTTGCAGTGGTGACCCTGCCGCTGGTGCTGATCACCTTCTTCTTCTCTCTCTCCGGTCGCATTCCGCAGCACCGGAAAATCGCCCGCTGGACCTTTCCTCTCTGGCTCTACGTCTCGGTTACCGGCGTCATTACCTACGTAATGCTCCGCCTTGCACAGGGATAACATTCCACGTCTTTCTTCTGCTCTTCCAGGTTCTCGCAATGCCCACCCAACCCGACGACGGAACTCGCCAACTGCTGCAATGGGGAGCATCCATCGTCGGCACTGGTCTTCTTGCCGCGGTGATGCTTCAGACATTGCTCGGCGGTTTTTCTCCTACCGGCGCCAGCACCAACGCCGGTTGGTTCGCGCTCATCGTCGCTCTTACCTGTCTGCCTTTCGGCGGCCTGTTGCTCGCGCTCGGCGTAGCCAAATGGCTGCGTAACCGCAGCCTCGCACAACGCCGATGACCTATAGTGTCCTGTTCCTGGAGTCCATACATGAAAAGAACTGTCATCCTGAGCGAAAGGGGCCCCGAGCGTTTCTCAACTCGGGGGTGGTGAGTCGAAGGACCTGCATTTGTCTTTTCGCGATTCTCAAAAGAACCTTCGAGACAGTGCACTAGCCAACGCCGTAATTGACTTAGCGTGAGCCATCAAGGTAGCCTGCCATTCAGTCTGGCTGTTGCGCATTCTGTACACTTCAATCTGAAAAGGCAGGTCCATGATTTCCGACGCAGGGATAATGCGCAGCCAGGCCGAGCAAACCATCCGCGCCATTTTCGAGCATGCGGCCCGCATCAGCCGTGAGCAGGAGATCGATGAGCTGGTTCGCCTGAACGCCGACTTTGCCCGCGATCTTATCGGGGCTGACCGTTGCAGCCTGTGGCTCTTTGACCCGAAAAAAAAGGAACTCTGGACGGTCGTCGCGCATGGCGTGCCTCCGCTTCACATTCCTCACGGCCAGGGGTTGATCGGCACCTGCATCCGCGAAAACCAGGTTCTGTTGATCAACAATGCGGCCGAAGATCCGCGGCTGCTGCGGAGCGTGGACGACTCAACCGGCTACCGGACCTATCAGGTGCTCTGCGTGCCTCTGTATGCGGAAGGCAGGGTGATCGGGGCCCTGCAACTCCTCAACAAACCCTCCGGGTTTACTGAGCACGACGCCGGTCTCCTCGGCCTGCTGGCTCACTTCGCCGCCAGCGCCATCGACAGCGAATGGCTTCGCCAGGAAGCCGAGAGCGCACGGCTCATGAGACGTGAGCTCGATCTCGCCCGAGAGGTCCAGGTTCGGATGCTCCCCGACCGGCCAACTGGTCTCGACCGCCTGGAGTGCGTCGGCTTCTGCCGGCCCGCCCGCTCCATCGGCGGAGACTACTACGACCTGATTCCATTCGCGGATGGGCAGTTTGCGCTGACCCTGGGCGACGTTGCGGGCAAAGGCATTCCAGCGGCGGTCATGATGGCCAGTATTCAGACGCTGCTGCGCAGTATGCTCAAACAGGGCGCAAGCGACCTTGCCGCCATACTCGCCTCGCTCAATCAGACCTTGTTTGAAACCTCCACGCCGGAACGCTACTCGACTCTCTTCTGCGGCGTCATCTCCGCCGATCGCAAGAGTTTTTCCTATGTCAATGCCGGCCACATTCCGCCTTTGCTTATCCATGCGGACGGCGTCCTGGAGCGGTTACCGGGAGGGGATTGCCCGGTTGCCCTTTTGCAGACGATGAGCTATCACCAATCGAGCGTCACGCTCGAGCCAGGCGATACGCTGGTCATCATCTCCGATGGCATTGTGGAAGCTCGCAACGACGAAGGCGATTTCTGGGAAGAAGATGAAATCGATCGCCTCCTGCTCGCAAATCGTGAAGCTTCGGTCCTCAAGCTGCCCGAGCTGCTCTGCGCTGCCGCCGACGATTTCGCCTCCGGCGCTGAGCAATATGACGACATGACCGTGGTTGCCGTGCGCATCGGCTGAGTGTGAGAAACTCTCAGTTCTGCTCCATCGGATTCTGATCCCTGATCGTAAATCCTTCCGGCACCTGGAACAGCGCCGGGTCCGGCTCGCCGCGCTCGACGTCCGTCAATTCCATTGTCCGGACACCTGTGCGCGGATCGTCGTTGATCTGCAGCACTTCAATCCCCAACTCCGTAGACCGCCAATCTTCATTGGTGATCACCAGCGGCTGATCGTTGCCGATACTCCCCGCCGGATAGGTCATTGTGGTGCGCGCTCCCGTGACTTCCAGGCCATCGATGGTCTTCGTGCCCAAATCCTCCGCTTGAACCTTGGGCTGAACGGGCTTGAATTCCGGAAGCTTCAAAGTGGACAGTTGGGTCGCAGTTGCCGAATGCTGCACCTTACCCGGCTCCGGAAAGTGGAACACAGTTGCTTCCTTCGAATCGGAAGACCAGTTGGTCGTGGTTTGACTCACCGGATCATAGACATTGAAAAAGAACGTTTCCGCAATTCGCATGTCCGCACCCGATGAGACCGAAGGCTGCATCTTTTGGTATCTCCGCCCGCTTGAATCCACCGCTTCCATGCCGGTGGACTCGTGCGTAATGGTCACGCCGTTGGCCAGCTTTTGCACCTGGGTCGTCTTGGATGTTGCGGTATAAGGCTCAATGCCCCGGCGTCCAGGGTCTGCCTCTGAGCAAGCTTTTGTCCCCGTCCCGCCGCTCAGCACTGCCGCCGCGGAACTCCCTCCGCCCTTATGACTCGCAACAGAAAGCTCCTGCGCCAACGCCGCCTGGCTTTGCGTAAGCATCAATCCCAGGCCCGCGAGACCGAACACAAACTGAAAAATCCGATTGCCCCGCATCGCCGCCTCCTGTCAGTCGTCAGTTCTGCGGTTCCGGAGTCCGATCCTTCACCGCGTATCCCTCCGGCACCTGGAACAGCGCCGGGTCCGGTTCGCTCTTCTCAAGGTCGGTCAATTCCATGGTGGATGTGCCGGTGCGCGGATCGTCGTTCACGCTCATCACCACCAGTTTCAAATCCTCCGCCATCCACCGTTCCGACGTAACGGTAATCGGCTGATCGTTGCCCTCCCTGCCCGCCGGAATCACTCGCGTCGTCCGCTTGCCGTGGGCCTCCACGCCATTGATCGTCTTCATCCCCAGATCCTCAATCTGCGGTTTGATTGGCTCGAGCCTGGGCATCGGGGCCGGGTCAACCGTCGCCTGCACTTGTGGGGGCTCGGGAAGCCTGACCCCGCTCCGTTCGGGGATGTGAGTCACCACCGCTTCTTTGGTATTTGAATTCCAGAAGATGTTAGTGCGGCTCACCGGGTCATGCACATTCACGAAGACAAAGTTGGTAGACACCCCTTCCGATCCCATAGCGGAATCAGGTCGCGACTCGCGATACGTTCTGCCGCTTGAGTCGCGCGCCTCCTTCACAGTGCTTTCGTGGGTGATTATGGTTCCATTCGCCAGCTTCTGCACCCGCGTCGTCTTCCGTATCGCGCTATACGGCGCGGCGGTTGTGGCAGTGGGTCCGGCAATTCCTGTGGAGAATCCCACTCCCACGCTGCCGCCCACAGCCGGTGTGCTGGTCTGCGCGGGCAATGCCTGACCCGCCCCAAGCATCAAGGCAAAACTCGCTAATCCGGAAACAACCTGGCCAAGGCGCATATCTCCCTCCCCGAATCCCGATCGATGCCATTTTGACGCCGTTTCGGCTTTAAAGCAACCGGTTTGGCGGATTTCGGATGTGAATTGAGCGCGAATATCAACCGCCTCCCCCAGCCGCCGTCTGCTATTCTTTCCCCTTAACGGAGTGCAAGAACATGGCGAAGAGCGTTAACAAAGTCATCCTTTTGGGCAACGTCGGCAAAGATCCGGAAATCCGTTCCACCCCTGGCGGCGCGATTGTCGCCAACTTCACCCTGGCCACCAGCGACCGCTTTCAGGATCCCCAGGGCAACTGGCAAGACCGGACGGAGTGGCATACCCTGGTCGCCTTCAAGCGCACTGCGGAGATTGTGCGCGATTACGTGAAGAAGGGCACCAAACTCTACGTTGAAGGCAAACTCCAGACCCGCAGTTGGGACGACAAGGAGTCTGGCCAGAAGCGCTACAAGACGGAAGTGGTGGTGTTCGACCTGTCGCTTCTTTCCGGCCGCGATGATGCTGCCGGCGGCGGCGGATACAGCCGTGCCGCCAGTTCAAGCTCCGCAGGCAGCTTTGATCAGCGGCAGCCCGCCGGCCCCGACGACTTTGGCCAGCAGGCCGAAATCTCCGATGACGACATTCCCTTTTAAGGGATTTTGATTTCCGTGTTCGTTTACCGGGGTGATTGAACCTCAGGGTGAAGGGCAAAGAGGGGTGTGGCAGGGAAGGAAAAGAGTCTCCTCTCTTTGCTTCTGCCGCGCCCCCGTTTCTTATTCCGTCTTCACCAGTGTCAGGATCAGCGAATCCTTGCGCCGGTTCGCCATACCCTCGGCATTGCTGAGCACCCGGGTCCATGCGAACACCGAAGCACCCGCGAGCACCAGGAACACTGGCCCCGCAAGCCAAAGATGGTCCCAATACCAGCACAGCCCGAACACCACCGCGCCCACCGCCATTACCCCGAGTTGCGTCAGCAGGCTCAACAGCGCATTGGCCTGCGATCCGCGCTGTCGTGTCAGCCGGCCCGGATTGACTTTGAAAGGCATGGTAATCGAAAAAATGTTGCCTATGGCCAGGTTCGCGGGCAGGGCAAACAGCAGCCAGCCGATGGTGCCCACCAGCACTGCATTATCCGGAAGCCCCAGGCGCAGGCTCACCAGGATGCCCGCCACCAGCGCATCCAGACCGAATAGCATCGCGTGAAACAGGTTCTTGGCCAGCAGCACGGTCCGGAAAGGCGTGGGCGACAAAAACAGCAACTGAATCCCCGCACCTTCCGTGCCCAGGTTGTTTGCGAACAACTGCGTGAATCCCAGCATGGAGTAGGCCATGCACACGGGTAGCGCCAGCGAGAACGAGTGCCCGCCTCCGCCGCTCGAACGGAACATGCTTCCGAAGATGAACACCATCAGCAGCGGTGCGCCCAGCACATAAAGCTGTGGAATGGAACGCATCAGCATGCGCAGGTCCTTCTCCATCACCGCAGTCACAGGGCCTGCTCCGGCGGGAAGCCATCCGCGCCCGCGCTGAATCTTCGCCGCCGTGTTCGCAGGTGCGGCCGCCGTTGCTTTCGCGCGAATCGGGGCCTTTGTCCGCTTCGGAGCCTGGCCAAGATTCTCGCCGCGGTATTCGGCTTTCAACCGCGTCGCCAGCACAGCCCCCGCAACCACCGCGTACAGTCCAATCAGCCCGAATGAGCCCAGCGCCGACGCTGCCGAGGCCTGGGGTCCAGCCTGCGCTCCCGCCTGCCCGCCAGTCTGTCCGCCGGCCGGTTCGCCAACTTGCCCGGCGGCCTGTCTCAGCGCCTCCGCGGCTAGTCCCGGCGGAAGCCACTTCTGCACGGTGTTCGCCGCTTTCAGCCACGGCTCATACCGTGCCTGCATCTCGCGATACTGCTGCACATTCCGCTGCGCATCCTTGTGGTTCGGTTGACGAAAACCCGAAAAGCCGCCGTGCAGCGCCGGGTTCAGTAGTTGCAGGCTCAGCACCAGCACCATGAACACCGCGCCCATAATCTCGCGCGTCTTGCGCTGTGCCAGCCAGCGGTCGATCCACGCGAAAATGGCCCGCACCAGCAGAATGTTGAACAGCGCAAACAGGGCCACCGTCACCGTCGTCCAAATAAACATTCCCGGCAGCGCCACGGTGACACCAACCCAGATTCCCAAACAACAAAGACCGCCCAGGATGGTGGAAATGTCCGCCAGCCCGAAGACCGCGTATAGCAGAAAGAACGATTGAAAATTTACCGGGAAGCGTAGCAGGCTGCCCAGGTCGAACTGCTCCTGGAACGAAGCCATCATCACCGGGATCATCTGCCACAGCACAAACGTAGCCCAGAACACGATCGGCACAAACCGCCATTCGTGATTTGCCGTAAGCACGTATGCGCCGAACCCGACTCCCCCGCCAAGAACCAGCCCAGTGAAACCGTAAACCAGGTACCCCAGTGTGCGTACGCCGAGCTCCAGCGCGCCCTTGCGGTAGCGGAGGCCATTGCTCAGCATCTGCCAGCGCAGCCTGGCCAGCGCGCCATACTGCGCCCGCGCTACGGGCCCGAATGCGCCGCCGCCAAGCGGTATCTGGCCGGCCTCGCCGCTGCCGCCCGCGCCAGCCCCGCCTATACCAGCCCCGTTTATGCCAGCCCCGTTTATGCCAGCCCCATTCATGCCAGCCATGACAGCTCCTGCTGCGGCTCCGCCTGCGCGCCTGCTCCCACAATCGACAGAAAGATCTCTTCGAGCGTCAACCGCTGTTCGTGCTCAGCGCCGGGCACGGTGGAAGCCACGCCCGAACGCAGCTCCTGGATCGATCCGTTGGCCACGAGCCGGCCCTTCGAAATAATGGCCACGTGGCTGCACAACCGTTCGACAATCTCCAGCACGTGCGTGGTCAGAAAGATGGTGGCCCCACGATTGATCATTCCCTGCAGCATCGACTTCAGCATCCCCGCCGCAATCGCATCCACGCCTTCGAAGGGCTCGTCGAGAAACAGCACCTTGGGGCCGTGAATTACCGCCGCGGCCAGCGCCAGCTTCTTCTGCATGCCGTGCGAGAAGTCGGTGACGAGTTTCTTGTTCTCGTTGGCAAGCTGCATGAACTCGAGCAGCTCATCGGTGCGCCGCGCGGTCGTCTCGCGGTCCAGCCCATACATTCGCCCCACAAAGTGCAGGTACTCCGGAGCGGTAAGCCGGCCCAGCAGCGCCATGCCTTCCGGCACTACGCCGATCTGCCGCTTCAACTCCAGCGCGCCCGCCCCGAAAGGCTGGCCGAGGATCTCGATGCTTCCGGCGCTCGGCTCCAGCAGTCCGGTCAGCATCTTGATGGTTGTCGACTTGCCGGCTCCGTTGGGACCGAGAAAACCGAAGAACTGCCCGGATGCCACGCTGAGCGTCACATCTTCCACGGCCGTCAGTGCGCCGAAGCGCCGTGTGAGACCGTGGGTTTGAATCGCCGCGGTTGCCATTTGCGCAAGCATAGCAAGAATGGCTACCGGAACAAAGGCCGAGCTTGCCACGGCTTTCCCGCACTGCCTTGTGCCCCAGCAACCATGAGGCCGGCAGCCAGGTAACCAATCCGATACACCCGCATGGGGAGGCAGGCCAAACCAAAGAGTTATTGCGGATAAACTGCATGAGAAGTTCAACTTACTTACAGGGCATTGCCCACGCATTGACCCGGGGCACAGAAACACCGCGGGAGCTGTTCCGTGCCCGCAATTTCAACAGGTTGAATCAGGGAGGAAGGCACGATGCTTGAGGAGTTGGAGGGCCGGCTTAGCTGGGAACAGAAGCCGGACGGCATGGTCGTTCACATCCCTTCGCGGCGGGGTTCGATGTTCATGCTCTTTGGACCGGTTGTCGGCGTTTGGCTCCTGTTTGCAGCCGCTCGCTATTCCTTTGCGGTCGGCCCGAACGCAACGCCTGAGGAGGCCGAGTCCGCTTTAATATGGCTCATCATTTCGGGCTTCGGCGTCTGTTTCTGCATCCTTCTTGCCTGGGCGGCTTGGGCGTTTACCAGCGAGTCCATGCTCACCCTGGATGAAACGACCATCAAAATCCAGAGCCGGGTACTCGGCATTGAAATTGTGACCAACAGCTTCCCCGTCGCGGAGGCGCGCAGCTTCCGGTTTATTCCGCCGGGCGGCTATTCGCGCAGCAACAACATGGCCGATCCCCGAACCAGCAAAATTCAGTTCAAGGTCGGATCCAGGGTCCAGACATTCGCCAAGGGAATCACCGTATCTGAAGCGTCTGCCCTCATGGAACGGATGCAGCAAATCTACAAGTTTCCCGATTTCGAAATGCCCAGAAAGTAACCGGGCCCCTTTATTTAAAGGCCTTTTGGTCCCATCAACATTGAGCGCCACATCCTCCGTTGCACAGCAAGTGGAACGACTTGCTTCCCGCATCTTTTTTGCGGGAAGAGTTGAAGGCCTGCATTTTCATCTTCCCGAAGCCTTTTATTCTTTTTCAAGATTGACGATGCACTTATCTGGTATTCTGCGAGTCTGATTCAGGTTTACAATTCCCCGAACACAGTTTCATAAGCAAATCACTGTTGTGCCTTGCGTCATTTGCCTTGGGTCGTTTCATTGAGGAGGACCCAGCGTGCTCGAGACCCTCCATGGCCGAATCAAGTGGAAGCAGACTGTGCGCGGCGTTTTCATCGCCATTCCCGCGCGGCGCGGCGCGCTGACCCATCTGTATGGCCCCCTGGTTGGGCTTTGGCTTCTCGCCGCGGGGTTCCACTACAGGCACCTGCTCGAGTCACCCCACATTCAGGACACTGAATTCACTCTCGAATTGATCGCAGCGGGCATTTACGTCCTCGGGCTCCTCTTCGCCGTCTGCTGGCTCTTGTGGCTGTTCACCAATGAAACCGGT
>JBEKEQ010000076.1:0-20221 GCA_050013735.1 Occallatibacter sp. | reverse complement strand
TGATGCGCTGGTGAACCCTTCCTAAGAAGGTGGAGCTCTCCGCGGTTCATTAGGCATTCCGGACTGGCGGACACGGCACACAGAACCGATTGTCGAGTTGAGCCCCTGTTCATTGAATGTTGGTTCAACCAGCGTTGACCACCCACCTGCTTTGCAGGCCGGTTTCTATTGCGGATAGTATGGGTATCGGCCAAGAATTACAAGTCTTGTGCGAAATGGGCGAGGTGTGCTACGTTTTTTGGCCTCCGTTTTTGGGACCTGCCGCCCAAAATGACCACTGATCAGCGAACTATTCAGCACCGCCCGTTGACTTGTTCGCTGTTGCAGGCGCCGCTTTGCGATTGGCCGCCTCAGCCGCATGCGCAATCAGCTTCTTGAGCTTGCCCTCGATGTCCGCATCGCCCACGCGCTGATCCTCAAGCACGCCATCGGCATCGATTGTAAACGTGGCCGGAATTGCAGTGACCCCGAAGAGTGTAGCGATCGTCCCGTCGAATCCGCCGTCGCGATACTGCAACCAGGTCATTTGATTTTTGGCGACAAAGTCCTTCCACTTGCCTTCGTCATCATCCAGGCTGATGCTGAGCACCACAAACGGCTGGTCTTCGAAATCTTTCGCGATCTTACGCACATGCGGCAGCGCCTCGCGGCACGGACCGCACCAGGTGGCCCAGAAATCGATCAACACCACTTTTCCGGCCAGGCTTTCAAGCGTCAGAGTTCCGCCGTCGAGCGTCGTCAGACGAAAGTTAGGCGCAACACGCGCGCGGGCCAACTCAGGGCGCTCAGCAAACCGCCGCGCCCGCGCATAGTTCAAGGTGTTCGAATCGGCAACTTTCAGATACTGCTGAAAACGTTCCTTGGCGGCGTCATCCCGCATGAGGTGGGCCAGTGCTGTTCCGTCGGCATAGAGACATGCTGCATAGCCAGGGTTCAAACGGAGCGCCTGCTGAAACGCAGCATCGGCCGCCTCGAACGCTTTGTCATGTTTCTTGAGCATACCCTCGCCCAGCCATGCCTGGCCGAGGAGAAACTGTGCCTGTGCCTTATCGCCGGGACTGGATGCGCGGTCAAGCAGCGCCACCGACTCTTCTCGCGCCGCCTTGTATTCCTGGACGTCAATCGCGGCAATCCAAGCTTGCAATTCGCAGGGAACGCAGTGACCGCCATCCTGCTTATCCGCTTTTCGGAACCCGTCCAATGCAAAAATGCCTTGATGATCGTTCAAGAGCTTGATGGCCTGGTCATAAGTCTTCTTCGCTTTTGCGTCGGCGGGGCCATTGTTTGCCGCGTTAGACTTGCTCTGCGGGATGGACTGGGAAACCTGGGCAGGGGAGACTACAACCAAACAAGTGAACGCAAAAAGACACCCAAGCGAACTTACGAGCGCGCGCATGCCATCTCCTGGAATTGGGCTCACTATATCATGATTTTATTTCTTGCCGATGACGAAGATCGGGATCGCGACCTTTGCTAATCTTCAAGCACTTCGTCCAGCAATTCGCGCAAATTGGCGGCACGCGTATGGCCCAGCCGCGCATCGGCGCCAGCAGCCTGCGAGAGCTCATCGGCCAGGTTCAAAGCGGCCAGCACGGCCACGCGCAGCGAATCCACGGTGCGCCCCCGCGCGGCGACGGCGCGCATTTTGGCGTCGACTTTGGCGGCCAGTTCCCGGATGTGCGCCGCGTCCTGCCCGGATAGATGATAGGTCTGGTCGTAAATTTCTACGGTCACGTAGCCGGCTGCGTTTCCGCCCGGCGCGGCGGGTTCCTCAGTCATGCCCACCTCACAGTTCGAGCGCGTCAAGCTGCGCCAGCAGGCGCTCCACGCGTTCCCGCACATGGTTGTGCTCTGCGCGCAGAGCGCTCAATTCCTTCTCTAATCGCTCCGCTTTCGGCGCTTGCTCGCGCAACTCGGCCTCCGCCTGCGCGGTGCGTTCCTCGGCCGCAACACGGGCCGCCCGCTCCTTTTTTACCAGTTCAACCGCGCGCAGAATTCGATCTTCCAGCCCCGAGAATTCATCCGCGCTCAAGGCCAGGGCCGCCGGGTCCGTCTCTGTGCTTTGAGGCCGTTCTTCGGGCTGCAGCCGCTCATCGCGCGGAGCTCCTTCAGCGGCCTCGGAATCCCAAAAAGAATGCAACATCGCAAGTACCTCCGCTCAAGTCGAGCTTACCCGATATCCGTGCAAGTATAGCGCCGATCGAACTTTTTACCGGGTCTAACTCCGCAGCCTCGCCCCAGCTTTGCCAACAGCTTCAACCACGCGCGCCTGGAAGCCCTGTAGCTCTTCCTCCCGCAGCGTCCTGTCTACGGCCTGAAAGGTCGTGCCCAGGAGCAGCGAATATTCGTGGGCCCCCAGCCGCGGATCGCGAAACACCTCGCGCACCCGCCATTCGACGAGTTCGGGGATCTGCAATCCGGCCAGAGCCTGGTCGATCTGTTCCCAGGCGATACTCTGGTCGAGAATAAGCGAAAAATCGCGCCGCACAGGCTGAAAACGCGAGATTTCTCGAGCCGCGGGCTTGCGCAGCGGCAGCTTGTAGAGCCGGTCCAGGTACAGCTCGCCCACCAGCACCGGTTCTTTCAACTTGCGCTCAGCAGCCAGGCGTGGATGCAGTTGCCCGAACCATCCGACCGTAGCTCCATCCACAGCGACCCGCGCGGCGCGGTAAGGGTGCAACCACTCCGGCGTGAGTCCGGACTCGGCGGGAAAACGATCGAAGTAAACCGCGCGCGCCTGGAACTGCGCCAGCACCTGCTCTACTGCGCCCTTTACATCGTGAAAATCGATGCTCCGCGGCGGATGCAGCGGACCCTGCTCAGGCAAACTGCCCACCGCACCGAAGGCAACGGCCGGACGCTCCTCAACCTTTTCCGTTGTGCCGCTGAAAACCGTCCCCAGTTCGAACAGCCGCACATCGCTCACGTCCCGGTGCAGGTTGCCGGCGATCATTCCCAGCATTCCGGGCACCAGCGAGGGCCGCAGCACGCCGGCTTCTTCGCTGAGCGGATTGCCCAGCGGCACAACCTGGCCCGGCTGCTGGGCGGTCAATGCAGCTTCTGCCGCCGAGCAGAATGTGCTTGCAATCGCCTCGTGGAAGCCCGCGGCCAGCAGCGTATGCCGCACGGCTAACTCACTCTCTGCCCACGGCAGCGCCCGCACTCCTTCGCCAAACGCCGGCAGGGTATTGGCAAACCGGTTGTACCCGTAGACCCGCGCGACTTCCTCGATCAGGTCGATCTCCCGTTCCAGGTCCAGGCGCCAGCTGGGCAGGGTCACGCTCCACACAGGTTCGCCTTTGTCAAAGGTTTCCGGGTGCATTATCAGCCCGCATCCCAGCGCCTTTAGCACGCCTTCCACCGTCGCCGCGGTAATGCCCTCAGCATCAACCGTCGCGCCCAGAATTCGCTGAACCTCGCCGAGCGCTAGAGCAACTGGCTTGCGCTGAGCCGTCCGCGCTTCCAGCGCCGCAACGCGGACGTCTACCAGATTGCCATCAATCCAGCCGCCGTTGGCCAGCAGAATCTTGCTCACCAACGCGGAGGCCACCGGAGCCGCGTTGAAGTCCGCTCCGCGCTCGAAGCGATGACTCGCGTCGGTGTGCAGCCCATGCCGCCGCGCCGTCCGCCGCACGGCCATGGGCTCGAACCACGCCGCCTCGACAAGCACGTTGGTCGTCGCCGGTGTAATCATCGTGTCCCAGCCGCCCATCACTCCGGCCAGTCCCAGCGGTTTCACATCGTCGGCCACAACGAGGTCTTCGGGATCGAGGGTTCGGTCCACGCCATCCAGCGTCTTGAGGCGCTCGCCCTTGCGCGCCCGCCGCACGACAATGCCCCCTTCAATCTTGTCCAGATCAAAGGCGTGCGTGGGCTGGCCCATCGCCAGCCACGCAAAGTTGGTCGCGTCCACGGCGTTCGAAATCTGTTTCTGCTCAAGGAGATCAAAGTAGGTAGCCACCTCCGCGCCAGGGAACCAGTCCCGCGATTGGCCAATGGAAATGCCGCGCAGCACCCGTGCGGTAAAGCGGCCACAGGCGTCCTCCGCCTCAATGCGGACTGAAAAGTCCTGGCCGGCCGGGCGTGCTTGCGGAAGCTCATAGGCGAGTTGAGGCAGCGCCAACCGATAGATCGCGGCAGCCTCTCGCGCTACACCGTAATGGTTCATGGCGTCTACGCGGTTTGTGGTAATGTCCATCTCGAAGAGCGAACCGTTCCCGCCGCCGAGCGAGTAGATGCCCTCGACGGCAATGCCGCGCAGAGTAAGGTCTTCGGCGAGGCGCAGGTCGTCGGCCGGCAACCCCGGAAGGTAAGTGCGCAGCCATTTAGTCAGTATCTTCATTGATCAAATTTCTTTCTTCGCAAGTTGGCGCGCTTCGCGCAATGGCAAGTTGGCGGGTTGGCGCGCGACCGATGGCTCCGAGTCCGGCTGCAACACTCCCAGCAGCGCATTGATCAGCTTGGCGACTCGAGTACCCAGGTCCAGTAACTCTTCACTTGTGGAACTCTCGAAAAAGTTTAGGCTCGCGGCCAATTCAATTTGAGTCTGTAACTCATTGATGGCTGCGCGAGCTGGTCCAAGCTCCTTCCGCATTTCAGCATCATTGAGCCTTCCGTGCGCTTCTGCGATCCGACTTGCCACGTTGACAGACGATCTGCGCAATTGCATTTGCAACCCAAACGTCTCCGACTTTGGAAATTCTTCGGTCCGTGTGTAAATCATCCGAGCCAAGTCCATGGCTTTCTGCCAGGCAATCAAGTCACGATAATGCCGAGTCCTGCTCATAGCGAACCTGCCAACTTGCCATCGTCCGCCGTGGCGGACGCCAACCTGCTAAACAAATTGCCCCAAAAACCTCATATCCCCCGCGTAAAACTGCCCAATCTCGCTGATGCCGTACTTCATCATGGCAATCCGCTCCACGCCCATCCCGAACGCAAACCCGGAGATCTTCTTCGGATCGTAGGCGGGCTGTTTTTCCGCCGCGAAGGCAAACACCGCAGGGTCCACCATGCCGCAGCCAAGCAACTCAATCCATCCTGAGTTTTTGCATTTGCGGCAACCTTTGCCACCGCAAAAAATGCAGCTGATCTGCACGTCCGCGCTCGGCTCCGTGAAGGGAAAGAACGACGGGAAAAACCTCGTCTTCACCGCCGAACCGAACAGCGCCTTCATGGCGTGGTCGAGCGTGCCCTTCAGGTGGCTGAAGGTGATGTTGGTGTCAACGCAGAGGCCTTCCACCTGGTGAAAGATCGGCGAATGCGTGGCGTCGGCCGCGTCGTTGCGGTGTACCTTGCCGGGAATTACGATCCGCACCGGCGGCGGCTGCTGCTCCATGGTCCGCATCTGCACCGGCGAGGTGTGGGTGCGCAGCAGCAGGCGATCGCGCAGGGGACGCCTCTCCTGACCGGCAATCACCAGCGTGTCCTGCGTATCCCGCGCCGGATGGCCAGGCGGAAAGTTCATGCTCTCGAAGTTGTAGTAGTCGGTTTCGACTTCGGGCCCCACACCGACTGAGTAACCCAGTGCCGCAAAGACGCTGGTGATCTCATTCAGCGTGCGGGTAATGGGATGCTCGGCGCCGGTAAGCCGCCGCGTGCCAGGCAGGGTGATGTCAATCGCCTCACCGGCGAGCGCCGCATCCGTCGGCCCCGCTCCGGCTGCTTCGTCCAGCAAGCGCTCGACAAGCTCCTTGAGCGTCTTGAACCGCTGGCCTACGGCCTTTTTCGCTTCTGGCGGAGCAGCCTTCAGCCACTGGTCCGAGACCTCTTTGAGCCGGCCCTGCTTGCGGCCCAGCCATTCCAGCCGAAAGGCTTCCACGGCCGCCTCACTCTTGAGGGCGGAGGCACTCGCGCGCGCCTGCTGCTCCACGGCAGCGAAGGCTCGGTCAATCGCGGCCTCGTCAAATGCCGTCAGATTTGGTATCTCTTCGTTCATCATGCGTAAACAGCAGGATAAACCACTGCCGGGGCAGCCGCGCGCTTGTGCGCCTGCCTCAGGGGATTGGGCGATGCGGCCGGCGGGGTTTGTGTCGTAGGATGGAGCGAATGAAGAGACTAACTTCTGCTGCTTCCCTTGCTCTATCCCTTGCCTTGACCGTTACCGGTCCGCTTTCGGCTCAGTTTGCGTTTGCCCAGACCATTCCTGCCGTTTATCCCCAGTTGGACGGCTACGTCGACGCCCACGGCGTTCTCATTTATTACGTGGTCTTCGGCAGCGGCTCTCCGCTGGTTGTAGTTCATGGCGGCCCCGGAGCCGACCACACCTACTATCTGCCCTGGCTGCTGCCGCTGGCCCGCACCCACCGCCTTATCTTTATCGACGAGCGCGGTTCCGGCCGTTCGCAGCGACTCCAGGATGCGAGCCTTTACACCGTGGAGAACATGGTGGAGGACGTGGAGGATGTGCGCCAGGCGCTCCACCTGGGCAAAATCTCGCTGCTTGGCCACAGCTATGGCGGCGTTTTGGCTCAGGCCTACGCCCTCAAATACCAGCAGAACCTGACCCACCTCATCCTCAACAGCACCTTCCGATCCACGCGCGAGATGAACGAGGTGCTGGCTCGCGAAAAGGCTCAGATGCCTGCGGACAAGCTGAAGCGCCTGAATGAACTGGAGCATGCCGGCCTATTCGGAAAGGGTGAAATATGGGAGCACGGCCGCTATACGGCGGAGTACGAAAATCTCGCCTGGGGCCCCGGCTACTTTCCGTTTCTCTATGGCGCGCGCCCCGACTCCGCGTATGATCCAGCTTCCGGCGCGCCCACCAACTGGGAGCTTTATCGCGAGATGTGGGGATCGCACGGTGAGTTCATCATCGACGGTAACCTGAGCTCGGTTGAGTATCTCGACCGGCTGCACACCATCCACGTGCCAACGTTGGTGATGGCCGGTGACCACGATGAATGTGACCCCTCCCTCAGCAAGGAGATGCACGAAAAAATTCACGGGTCAAAGCTCGTGATTCTGCCCAACAGCGGGCACATGAACTTTGTAGACCAGCCGGATTTGTGGGAAAAAACTGTGGAAGGATTTCTTAGCGGTAAATAAACGCAATACGGCCCGAAATCCAGTGGATTCCGGGCCATTGACTTTGGGGCCGCTTGCAAGCAGACCCGTCGGATTAAGCGGTGGCCTTCTTGGCGTCCTTTTCTGAGGCCAGAGCCGCTTTAGCCTGCTCGGTCAGCTTGGTAAAGCCGGCCGCATCGTGAACGGCGATGTCAGCCAGAATCTTGCGGTCCAATTCAATGCCGGCTTTTTTCAGGCCGTTGATGAACTGCGAGTAGCTGGTTCCGTTCAGCTTGGCCGCGGCTGAGATGCGCACGATCCATAGCGAGCGGAACTGGCGCTTTTTCTGTTTGCGGCCGGTATAGGCAAACTTCAGGCCGCGCTCTACGGCCTCCTGCGCTGCCTGGTAGAGCTTCGATTTCGTGAGGAAATAACCGCTTGCTCTTTCGAGGATTTTCTTGCGGCGGTCACTCCGCTTGGTACTGCGTTTTACGCGTGGCATTGGGTATTCTCCATTTTGCGTTCGGTTATGCGGCTGGAGGCAGGAAGGCCATAAATGGATGGCCGGTAAACCTCTTCACACGCTCATTTCAAGCCTTAATCTCTCGGCGGTTTCCGGACTTGGAGTCCGTTCTACCGGGGGCCCTGGCAACGCATTGACTGGGGCCCTGAAGCACCATCCCCGCGTCAGCGGAGTGGGCGCAGCGATCAGGCGTAGGGAATCATGCGCGCTACCTTCTTGTAGTCGCCGTCTGAAACCAGCAGGGTCCTGCCCAGCTTGCGCTTCACTTTTGGCGGCTTTGAAGTAAGGATGTGACGCGTCTTCGTCTGGCCACGCTTGATTTTGCCGGTGCCAGTCTTGCTGAAGCGCTTCTTCGCGCCCGTATGGGTCTTCAATTTGGGCATTGTCTTCTCGATGTTCTCTTTGCCGGCAGGCTTAAAAAGTCTGCCGTGGGTCTCATAAGACAGGGGTCTCCCTGCCCACTTGAGGCTTCAACCAGTATACCGCAAATTTGACTGCCGGTCAGAAGGGCTGACCGCATTAGAAGAAGACAAAGGCCGCCCGGATCAGGCGGCCCGTGTTGGAAATCTGCATCTTGTGCGGAAAGTTGCCGTTTACTGAACGGGGGAAGCCGGCGGTTGCGGGCTGGGAGGGGCTTGCGGAGGCGCCGCCGGCTTGGGCTTGGGCGCTTCCTGCTTCTTGGCCGGGGCCAGAATCGCATGCAGAATCGTACCCTCCATGCGCGGCATGAACTCCACGATTCCGTTATCGCCGATGTCCTGAATGAGCCGGTTGATGATGTTGTATCCGAGGTCGCGGTGCGCCATCTGCCGTCCGCGGAAACGCAGGCTGGCCTTCACTTTGTCGCCACCAGCGAGGAATTTAACCGCCTGGTTCTTTTTGGTCTGGTAATCATGCTCGTCGACGGTCACGGAGAACTTGACCTCCTTGACCACGATCACCTTCTGCTTCTTGCGCGCTGCGCGCTCACTCTTGTCCTTCTCGTAGAGGAAGCGCCCGTAGTCCTGGATGCGGCAGACCGGAGGAACCGCGTTGGGCGAAACCTCTACCAGGTCCAGCCCGCGCTCCCGGGCAATTTTCAGAGCTTCAAACGGAGGCAGAATGCCCAGTTGCTCGCCGTTTTCGTCGATGACGCGAATCTCGCGCGCACGTATTCTGTCGTTGATGCGGATAAAGGACTTTGCTGAACGTTTGTCGAGTGCGATGGTGCTCCTCCAAAAGTCGTTCCTGTCCGCCTCCGGGGTCTGCCGGAATCGCCGCGGACGCACGAACGCAAACTGAGTATAGCACCGGCTTGGCTCGGCTGAATGCGGCGCTTACGCGGATTCGACCGCGCCTAGCATTGTGTTCTCGCCGTGTTACTGTATAGATAGGTAGACAAATAGGAGGATAGGTACCATGGCTATCAGTATTAAATCTCGCGAGCCGGACGACCTGGCCAGGAAGCTTGCCGCAACCACGGGAGAATCCATTACGGTTGCCATCACCATCGCCTTGCGAGAACGGCTCGCCCGCGAGGAACATAAGCGCAGGAACAAACATTCTCTCGCTGCGGAATTGATGGAGATTGGACGGCATTGCGCATCGCTTCCCGTGCTCGATCCCCGCAGCAGCGATGAAATCCTCGGTTATGACGAGAATGGACTTCCCTCATGATTGTCGATACATCGGCCGTGCTCGCAATACTGTTTGCCGAACCGGAAGCCCAGCGGATTGCCGACGCGATTGAGAACAACCCTGACTGCCGATTTCCAGCAACCTGCTACCTTGAAGCGGTCATAACTCTCTTGGGGCGCAATGGCGAGGAGGGATTACGCGACCTCGACCTGGCTATGGCTCAAAGCCGGATGGAAATCGCGCCCTTTACCGAAGCCCAGGCACGGCTTGCGCGTGAGGCCTTCAAGCGCTACGGCAAGGGACGCCATCCGGCCAAGCTCAACTTTGGGGATTGCATGGCCTATGCACTGGCCAGAGAAACCGGCGAGGAGCTGCTCTTCAAGGGAACCGATTTCGGGCATACGGACATTGCCGTCGCCGCATACTGAACCGGCTCCATCCAGTTGGCCGTCGCCTCCAGCGTCCCTGCGGAGTTCAGCCTCATGGCACGCACGCGCACGATCCGGTTTGCCCCCAGTCGGCCCTTTACCTCGATCGGCAGAAAATTCTCCGTCAGCGCAGTGGTCCAGCCTCGACCAGCCAACTCGGCAGTTGTGTGCAGCGTAATTGCCTCCAGCTCCCGCCCCACAAAGCGCGCGCGGTGCGCTTGACTTTTTTCCGCCGCGAGCGCCCGCAATGCCGCCATCCGCTCCTCCACCACCGCAGGCGGCACAGGTGAATCGGCGTAAAGTGCCCATCCGCGGGTTCCTGGCCGTGCCGAAAAGGGAAACAAATGCAGGTAGCCGAAGGGCAGCGCTCGGACCATATCCAATGTCTCCTCAAACTCGCCGTCCGTTTCGCCGGGGAAGCCCACCATGACGTCCGCGCCCAGCGTCAGCTCGGGTCCGGCCGCACGCAACAGCGCTTCGACTTTTGTCGCATAGTGCCAGGGCCGGTAGCGCCGGTGCATCCGCCGCAGCACGGCATCTGATCCAGACTGCAACGGCAGATGGGCGTGCCGCGCGAGCCGCGTTCCGCCAAACTGCGCCATCAACGCGATCAGTTCAGCGTCCCAGTCCATCGGTTCAATGGAGCTTAACCGCAGCCGCGGCAGCCCGGTTTGCTCGATCATTTGCCGCACCAGCGATGCGAGCGTCGGCCCGGGCAGATCTTCCGGTGCACGCAAATCTCGTCCCCAGCGTCCCAGGTTGATTCCCGAAAGCACCAGCTCATTGCCCCCGGCGGCTACAAATCCCTCCACCTGTTTGAGAACTGCAGCGTAGGGCAGGCTTTTCAATGGGCCGCGCGTCTGCGGAATCACGCAAAATGTGCACCGGTTTCCGCATCCCTCCTGAATCTTCAGGTTCGGACGAGTCTGTGCTCCCGGCGCAACCTGCGCTTCCTCAATGAAGGAATGCGCAAACCGGTCGTCGGCCCAAATCATCGGCGGAGGGGTGGAGGCGGCCTGTATTTGAATCAAGCCGTCAGGTAATTGCAGCCCGGCAAATGGTGGTTGCTGGGTCGCGCGCTCCATCAGGCCCAAAATAACTTCCGGAGCCAGCGCCTTGTGGCTGTTGCCCACCACTGCGGCGACACCGCCGAGCGCGGCCAGTTCCTCAGGCGCGCGCTGTGCATAGCAGCCGGTGACCACGATTCGCGCCTCGGGATTGACCCTGTGGGCCCGGCGAATGAAGGCCCGCGCGGCCCGGTCAGCCTCTGCCGTTACGCTGCACGTATTGACAATGACCACATCGGCTTGGGAAGGCTGCTGCGTGCAATGCCCCGCGGCGCGCAGACGGCCGCTCACCGCCTCGCCATCGGCGCGTGCCGCCCTGCAACCGAAATGCTCCACATGAAATCCGGGCACACACTCAGTTTAGTGCCTGCCCTCCTCTATGAAAGGCGCATTGAAGGGCGCGGCCTCCGCACATCGCCTCCGATATACTGGAGAGTGACCGCCCATCTCCGCAGGCTTCAACTCTAAGCAATGCAAACCTCCAACCTTGCCAGCGCACCAGCCGCACCTTCCGTTGCCTCGCGCGGCAGCGCGTGGCACATCGTCAGCTTTACTTATTTCACTTTTATCTGCTATCTCTCCATCGGGTTGCCGCTGGCCGTGCTGCCTCCGTTTGTTCATTTTCACATGGGTTTCAGCGCCGCCATAGCCGGCCTGGTCATCAGCATCCAGTACATTGCGACCCTCCTTAGCCGTCCCTGGGCCGGACGCATCTCAGACAGCGCCGGAGCAAAGGTTGCCGTGCTTTGGGGAATGGCCACCTGCACCGGCAGCGGCATACTGCTGATAACCGCGGCCACTCTGCACCGCACTCCCTGGCTGAGCCTTTCCATCCTGATTGTTTCTCGATTGATCCTGGGCGTGGGAGAGAGCCTGGGCGCCACCGGCGCAACCCTCTGGGGCATAGCCAGCACAGGCACTGAGCACACCGCGAAAGTCATCTCCTTCAATGGCATCAGCAGCTATGGCGCCATGGGGCTGGGCGCGCCGCTGGGCGTAGTGCTGGCTGACCGCTGGGGCCTGGAATCCATCGGACTGCTGACCATCCTCATCTGCGCCTTCAGCTTTGCTTTGGCCCTCCGCAAGGCTCCCGTCAGCGTGACTCCGGGAGAGCATCTGCCCTTCACTCACCTCATTGGCCGCGTTGCCCCGCACGGCATGGGCCTGGCTCTCGGCGGGGTGGGTTATAGCGTGCTGGCCACCTTCGTCACCCTCTTCTACCTGAGCCGCCACTGGGACGGCGCGGCGCTGTGCCTGACCGCCTATGGCGTGGCCTTCATTACCGCGCGGCTACTCTTCATCCGCACCATCGACCGCTTCGGCGGTTTCCAGGTAGCCATCGCCTGTCTTTCGGTTGAATCGGTGGGAATCGTTCTGCTGTGGCGCGCACCCGTGCCGTGGGTTGCCTTTGCCGGGGCCGCGATCTCCGGTTTCGGCTTCTCCCTGGTCTTTCCCGCACTCGGCGTCGAAGCTGTCACGCGCGTCACGGAGAGCAATCGCGGCGCCGCCCTGGGCATTTACACAGCCTTTGCCGATGTCTCCTTTTTCCTCACCGGCCCCATCGCCGGCGCGGTCATCGGATTCTACGGCTATTCGAGCGTCTTCGTATTCGCCCTGATCAGCGTTCTCGCCGCACTGGGAATCGTTGTCGTCCTCCTGGCGAGGAGCCGCAAGCGATTGCCGGGCACGTCGCCGGTGCTATAGGTTATCTCTCATCGAGAGCTCGCGAGATCAAGGAGGCACAATGGCTGCAAATCGCAATGATATTGCGGAAGACGGAAGCAGAAGGTCGTTCCTCAAGTCCGTCGCCGGAGTTGTGGGCGGCGCTGCCATTGGGCCTTATTCCTCCAACCCAGGTGCAGCGTTAAGTGGATCTGTGGCGCTAAATGACGCGGGAATCGAAAAGCGCCCAAATGTCCTGTTGCTTCATTCGCACGATCTCGGCCGCTTCTTGAACTGCTATGGCATTCGCACGGTGCATACGCCCAACCTCGACCGTTTCGCCGCCGAAGGTGTTTTGTTTGAACGAAGCTTTGCCACCGCGCCACAATGCAGCCCATCCCGATCGTCAATTTTTACCGGCCGCTACCCCCATTGCAATGGTGTGCTGGGATTGACGCACTACCCGTTCTGCTGGGAACTGAACTCTGACGAGCTTCATTTAGGCCAGATATTGAAAACCGCCGGTTACCGAACCGCCGGCGTGGGAATCATCCACGAAACTCACCTCGGTCCAAAGCGCTGCGGCCTCGATGAGTATGTGTCTAATCCGTATTCGACCGCCGTCGCCGACGCGACCATCGAGATGCTCGGCCGATTCGCGCGCGACTCCAACAAACCGTTCTACATTCAAGCCGGCACCATCGAGCCCCATCGCCTGCCAAACACCGATCCCACCCTCGACGACGGATTCATAGGGAGTCATTTGACCCCTGATACATCGGCTGGCGTTACGGTTCCCGGCTACCTGCGCGACACCCCCGGCACCCGCACGGAACTGGGCGAGATTCAAGGCTCGGTTCGCCATGTGGACAGCGAGTTGGGGCGCATCTTCGATGCCCTGAAGCAGTTGAACCTGGAGCAGAATACGCTGGTGATTTATACCACCGACCACGGGATTGCATTCCCCCGGTCGAAGTGTTCTGTTTACGAGCCGGGACAGGAAACCGCCATGATTCTTCGCCTCCCTGGCCGCCCTGGCTGGCATGGAGGGGTCCGCGAGCACGCGATGATATCGAACATCGATTATTTACCGACCATTTTGGACGCGGTAAACATCCCAATTCCTTCCAGTGTGCAGGGCCGCTCGCTTGCGCCGCTCCTCGATGGCCGTTCCTACAGCGGGCGCGACGCAATCTTCTACGAACTGACCTACCACGATTACTACGACCCGCAACGCGCCGTTCGCACTGAGCGCCACAAGCTCATTGTCTATTTTTCCACTGCGTATTCCTTTATGGATCCTTCGCAATCCTGGCGTCCGCGCTCCGATACGGTGGTTCCCCAAAACCATGCTCTTTCCTATCACACCTTCGTTGAGCTTTATGACCTGGAGCGAGATCCGTGGGAACAGCACAACCTGGCCGCGGACACGTCGTATGCGGATGTGCTGGAGAATCTGCGCGGACTGCTGCGGACTCACATGGAGCAGACCGGCGATCCAATTCTTCAGGGTGCTGTAACCGGTCCCATGCACCATCGAACCGCGGAATGGCTGCATACCGGAGACCGCAAGCTCGACGGTCATTGCTGAGAACGTGCGGATGCTTGAACGAGTTAAATTTGGACAAATCGACCGTGATTTCGAATGGGAGCATGAGCAGCCGCGTCACAGATGGGAAGAAGCTCCACGAGGTGCAGCAACAAAAAGCCTGCTGCGCCCCGGCCGCGAGCCGTAGCACGGTTCCGGAGCTCCAACCGGCCGGCCCACGCGCACTCAATTTGCAACCCGCTTCAGAAGCCGGCGAATCCGGGCCGATGATTGCCTTGCCCGGTGGAACGTTTCTGATGGGCACCGATTACCCTGACGGATTTCCGCAGGATGGCGAAGGCCCGATACGGCCGGTCACGCTTTCGCCGTTCGAGATCGACACATTTCCCGTCACCAACGCGGCCTTCGCCAAATTCATCGCGGCCACCGGCTATCGTACCGAAGCAGAAATGTTTGGATGGTCGTTCGTCTTTTGGTCGCACATTTCAAAAGAACGGTTTGGGCAGATTGTCGCAGACACTGTGGCGGCCGCTCCCTGGTGGTGCAAAGTCCCCGGCGCCTATTGGCAAGCGCCGGAAGGACCGTCTTCAGACGTGCGAGACAGGCCGCTGCACCCTGTGGTGCACGTATCGTGGAACGACGCCGGCGCCTATGCGTCCTGGGCATCGAAGTCATTGCCAACCGAAGCGCAGTGGGAGTATGCGGCGCGCGGAGGGCTGGTACAAAAGCTCTATCCCTGGGGCAATGAGTTGACTCCCGGAGGCAAGCATCGCTGCAACATCTGGCAGGGCGATTTTCCCAAGATCGATACTGCCGAGGATGGGTTCGCAGGGAGCTGCCCTGTTGACAGCTTTCCCCCGAATGGCTTCGGACTGTATTCCGTCACTGGAAATGTATGGGAGTGGTGCGTTGACTGGTTCCACCCGTCGTATCATGTTGGCAAGTTGTTGAACGATCCGATCGGGCCCCCAGGCGGACAGGCCAAAGTGATGAAGGGTGGATCGTTCCTTTGCCATGCTTCGTACTGCAATCGCTACCGCGTCGCTGCACGAACTTCCAACACGCCTGACAGCTCAACTTCCAACACTGGATTTCGTTGTGTCAGGAATCTGACGCCGCAATAACTCGATCGATGCCGCCGACCCCGGTATCGCGGTATTTAAGGGCCTACTGAGTGCTGTATTCCTCGTCCGTCACATGCTGCAGCCACACCACGTCCACGCCTTGCGCATCCGTTTCCTGCAAGGCAAGATGCACCATAGTATTGCCCAGCCCGGCACCGTGCCAGTGCCGCTCGCCCGGCGCGATCGAAACCGTGTCTCCGGGATGGATTTCGCGCACCGGCTCTGCTGCAAGCTGCACCAGGCCGGAGCCGGTAAGAACGTGCAGGACCTGCCCCACTGGATGCGTATGCCAGGCGGTGCGCGCACCCGGCTCAAAGCTCACCCGGAAGGCGCGCAGCCGCGATGGCCCCGCGCCGACGGCAATCTCGTCGATCCAGACAGTTCCGGTAAACCAATCGGCCGGGCCTTTGCGGCTGGGCCGCTCTTTGCTGCTCACAATCCTCATTTGAACCTCCTCCCAAACATACAACGGCCACCCCGAAGGGCGGCCGTTGTTTACTGATCACTGACAACTGTTCTTACCGCTCGTTCTTGCGCAGGTTGATCAGATCTCCAAGCGTCGTGGTTGAGCTTGAAACAGGCTGCTTGCGCGTCTCTGCCTTGTAATGCTCGACGGTGGCTCGGCTGCCCTCCTGGCCAATAGCCCGCAGGCTGAGGCCCACTTTCTTCTCTTCCACGCTGATCTTGATGATCTTGAACTCGTGCTCCAGGCCGGTTTCCAGCTTGGACCCGCCGCCCTCGTCGCCGGCCTCGGAGATGTGGCACAGACCCTCCACGCCCTCCGCGATCTCGACGAATGCGCCGAACTGCGCCGTCCGCAGCACCTTGCCGTGAACCACGTCGCCCACGCGATGCGAGGCGAAGAAGCTCTCCCAAACGTCAGGCTGCAACTGCTTGATGCCCAGGCTCAGACGGCGATTCTGCGGCTCTACGCCCAGAACGACAGCCTTCACCTTTTCGCCCTTCTTGACCACTTCAGAAGGATGCTTGACGCGCTTGGTCCAGCTCAGGTTTGACACATGAACCAGTCCGTCGATGCCGTCCTCGATCTCAATGAAGGCGCCAAAGTCGGTGAGGTTGCGCACCCGGCCTTCGACGATTGCTCCGGTCGGATAGCGCTCGGTCAGATTTTCCCACGGGTTATCGAGCAGCTGCTTCATGCCCAGCGAGATGCGGCGGTCTGCCGGATTCACGCTCAGCACCACTGTCTCGACTTCGTCGCCTGGCTTGACCAGCTTCGAGGGATGCTTGAGCCGTTTTGACCAGGTCATTTCGGACAGGTGAACCAAACCCTCGATGCCCTGCTCCAGCTCAACAAACGCGCCGTAGTCGGTGACGGAAAGCACCCGTCCCTTGACGCGCGCGCCTACCGGGTAGCGCTCCGTAGCATCCAGCCAGGGGTCGGGCGTCAACTGCTTGAAGCCCAGCGAAACCCGCTGCTTGTCCTTGTCGAACTTGAGCACCTTCACCTGGATTTCGTCGCCCACATTGACCAGGTCGCGGGGATGGGTCAGCCGCCCCCAGCTCATATCGGTGATGTGCAGAAGGCCGTCAATTCCACCCAGGTCAACAAACGCGCCGTAGTCGGTGAGGTTCTTCACCGTGCCGGTCAGCACCGCGCCCTCGCCCAACTGTTCCAGCGTCCCGGAGCGCTTGCTGTTCTGCTCTTCCTCCAGGATCTCTTTGCGGCTCACAACCACGTTGCCGCGCTTCTTGTTCAGCTTGATCACCCGGACTTCGATCTGCTGGCCAATATAGCCGTCCAGATTGCGCACCGGCCGGATCTCAAGCTGCGAGCCAGGCAAAAACGCCTTCAGGCCAATGTCCACGGTCAGGCCGCCCTTGACGCGGCTCACCACCGTGCCTATCACAGGAGTCTTCTCGTTCGCAGCCTTCTCGATGGTGTCCCACACGCGTAGCCGCTGTGCCCGATCGAAGCTCACCAGGTAGCCGCCTTCCGGCTCCTCGCGCTCGATGACCACGTCAATAACGTCGCCGGGCTGGAACTTCACTGCACCGGTGTGGTCCTGGACCTGCTCCAGGGGCACGAGCCCCTCGGACTTCAGCCCCACATCCACTACCAGGTGCTTTTCAGTCTGCTTGATCACAGTGCCGGAAACGATCTTGTCGCCATAAGCTTCAACGGCAGCCGCCTCGGCGGCCAGCTCGCGTTCAAACTCCGCCAATGCGGCTGAGAAGTCTTCGGCGGACTCGAGTCCGTGCGGTTCGTGAGCCTGCGCAGAAACGGCGTCAGGCCTGGGTGCCGGCGCTGATGCAGTTGCCGGCTCAGCCACAGTTTCGGGCTTCGCGGCAACTTCTGGCTCAGTTACAGCCTCTTGTGCGGGCTCGGCTGTGGCTTCCGCCTGGGGAACGGTCCCCACTGAGTTCTCGCTCAAGACTTCAGATTTTCCAGCAACTTCAACTTGCGTTGCGGCCTCGCTTACAGGCTCGGTTGGGGCATCGGCGTCCAGCGCGTTTACTTCGGCAACTACGGCTGTCTCAGGGTTGGACGTGGATTCGTACGGCGGCTGTTCAAGCTCCGTCGCAGGCTCTAGCGTGGGTAATTCCAATTCGGTGTTCAGGGTTATGCTCTCGGGTTCGGGATTGAGGACGTTTGGCATCACTGCGGCTCCGGAATTCCTGGCCCCCGCGACCGATCGTACCTGCCGCTTGGGACCGCTCCCGCGCAGCAATCGCTGCCGGAGAGGCCTTAAGACCGCTTCCCTGCCTTCGAGCCGGCTGCCTGTGACGGTAGTCTCTTCACGAGGGACAGTCCTCCCAGCCTGTTGCGCTGGAGTCAAGAAAGACTGGTCTCCTTGGGAAACATCCGGCAGGCAACGGCTTGCTGGAGGGCGGTCGCAGCCCAACTGCGGGAATCCGCGCAATAGGCTACATTTATGAGTGTAGCAACCTCCGCTTTCCCGCGTCAATCCAACAGCTTGGAACCACAGCGGACAAGACGGCATTGCAACCGCAAATTCACAAATTGCCCTCCTTAACCATTGGACTTAGGCCCCGTTGGCTCTCGATCCACGCATCCCGCATGGCGAAAATTCACATTCCCGTTCACTGCCGCCCAATTCAGACACCCTCCTGAACCGGCCCTCTATACTGTTGGTGCGGCTCGACACCCTCATGGACCATCTTTGGACTCCCTGGCGCTATGCCTACGTCACCACGGCGGACGGCGGGGTGCGCTCAGGCGTGCCTTTGATCCTTGCCGCGTGGCCCGGCGATCTTAACTGCGTCTTCTGCAACCTCATCGCCTCAATTGACTTCGCCGTCGCCAATGGCATGAATCCGGAGCAGGCCGAGGCCGCCGGCGGATTGATACTGCGGGGAAAACACTGCTTCATTTGCCTCAACGCCTTCCCTTACACCTCGGGCCACGTCATGGTGATGCCCTATGCGCACCTCGATCGACTCGCTGCATTGCCCGCCGAAGCCGCTCATGAACTCATCGATCTGGCTCAGCGGACCGAGCAGGTTCTTGAGCGCATCTACCACCCTCACGGTTTCAATTTTGGCTTGAACATCGGCAAGGCTGGGGGAGCGGGCGTCGCAGGCCATCTTCATCTCCACGCCCTGCCACGTTGGGCGGGAGACACCAACTTCATGACCACCGTGAGTGAAACGCGGGTGTTGCCGGAAGAACTGGATATTACCTGGAAGCGCATGCGGGAGGCCTTCGCTGAAGTACCGCCGCTAACTTCCTGACTCAGCCTCCGCAATTAAATCGACGGCCTCAATTTTCCGCGATGGAATGGTTGATTGCGGGTGAACCATTGTGCCCAGCTACAGTCCTTGCAACTCTTCCGCACCGTCCTCGTTCGCCTGCGAGGTCAACGCCAAAGCCGGCTGAGACCACTCCAATGACTCCATCTCACGCACATCGGGTGGTAGCCTCTGTGCCTCCTCCAGGTCGCTGCCGGAATGGGCCATTTCACCTAACTGCCGGCCCAACGAGAAGACTCCGCCTTTGCCTTCGATGGTGCCGACAAACTTGTTGTAGTGCTCGACGCTGTTTCCAAGCGCGTTGCCGAGCCTTGCCACATGTCCCTGCGCCACGACCAGCTTTTCGTAAATCTTCCGGCCCATTTCGTGAATGGCCTTGGCATTCTCGGTGATCTCGGATTGCTGCCAGCCGAACTCGACGGCGCGCAGCAGTGCTATTAACGTCGTCGGTGTCGCCATGACCACATGGTTTTGCGCGCTGAACTCGATCAGGGATGGGTCGGCTTCGAGCGCCGCGCTGAAAAGCGCTTCGCTGGGCAGGAAACAGACCACAAAATCCGGAGCCTTCTCGAATTGCTTCCAATATCCCTTGGCCGATAGCTCTTTCAAATGCGCTTTCACGCGCTGCGCGTGCGCGGCAAAGCGACGCGATTGAGTGGCCGGGTCCGCGGCGCCGCTTGCGTCGAGGAAGGCGTCTAGAGGAGTCTTGGCGTCAACCACGATCTCCCGGCCGTTCGGCAGTTGGATGGTCATGTCGGGGCGCAGCATATTGTCGGCCTCATCGCGCGCGGTTACTTGCTCTGAAAACGAGCAGTACTGCACCATTCCGGCGTACTCCACGCAGCGTTTCAGTTGCAGTTCGCCCCAGTTGCCTCGCGTCTTGGGCGCACGCAGTGCTGCGATCAATTGCACTGTCTCGTTTTTCAATGCATCGAGCGATGCAGGAATCGTTTTTTGCATCGTCTCGACGAGGGTTTCTACTTTGGAATATGCTCCTGAGCGCGCAGTTTCCATGGCACGAGCCTGCGCGTCCAGCTTGCCAAGCGCCTCATTGAGTGGATCGAGCAGATTCTTGATGGCTGTCTCTTTGGCCTCTAATGTTTGCTTCGCCTCAATGGCCTGAGCGCCAAGCTTGCTCTCGGCGAGATTCAGGAAGCTATCGTTATTATCTCGGAGGGCCTTCGAGGCCAGGTCTGCGAAGGCCTTGTCCACGTCGGCCTTCATCTGCGTGTATTTTTCCTCTTGCGCCTTCTCACGAACTTCCGCCAGCCTTCGCTCGGTGGCCAGCGCTTGTTCCACTTGTTCTCCAGTTGCTGCACGGGCTCGGCGGAATCCCAGCCAAAGCCCAAGAATGAACACCGCGACTGCAATCAGCGCAACCTCTGCGGCAGAGCTCCCCATTTGTGAAAATCCTCTTCGCCTAATGTACGCCTTCCCCCTGTGCATTTCCCGCCAAATTCAAGCCGCTTTCCATTCCTAGTTCCCTGGTCCCTATTCCCTTAGTCCCT
>JBEKEQ010000075.1:0-20408 GCA_050013735.1 Occallatibacter sp. | reverse complement strand
ATTGAAGGTGGGGCGAATGGCCAGCGCGAGAATCTGCCCGGTATGCACGTCCTGGATGACGATGGTGCCGTTGGCCGCCTGGGTCCGCTCCATAGCCTGGTCCAGCGCGCGCTCCGCCAAAAACTGAATGTTCTCATCGATGGTCAGAACAAGGTTCTGGCCAGGCTCCGGCTCGTGCTCGGTCGATCCCAATCGCCTTGCGTGCGCGTCCAGCGCGGTGTACATGCGGCCGGAAACACCGTGAAGCTGAGGCTCAAACTTCTGCTCCAGGCCGCCGAGGCCGTTGTCGTCCAGGCCCACATAGCCCAGCACTTGCGCCGCAATCTGGTTGTCGGGATAGAAGCGCTGGAACTCTTTCTGGAAGTAGATCCCTTTCATGGGGAGGGCCTTGACGCGAGCAGCTACCTCGGGAGTGACTCGGCGGGCAACCCAGGCAAAGCTGTGCCCGGAGTCAAGACGGCCGGCGATCTGATCTTCGGTGGTTTGCGCATCGTCGGCATCGGTATGCACCAGCGCGGAAAGGGTATGCGCAGCCGCCTTCTTGTCGTCGATCTCGGTGGGCACGGCGTAGATCGAGTCCACTTGCACGGTCATGGCCAGCTCGTGCAGGTTGCGGTCGTAGAGCACGCCGCGCCGCGGAGCGACTTCAAACGTGCGCTGCTGCTGCTTCTGGGCGCGCTCGACAAATTCCTTGTGGCGCACAATCTGGAGCCAGAACAGGCGGCCGCATATAACCAGCGCCCAGATCAGAAAAAACAGGCAGATAAGCCAGAAGCGGGCTCGCTTGAGGGGGATGGCGCGCACTGTATTGGTGCGGCTCCGATTGGCTCTGAGAACTGCCTGCATGGGAGGTTGCTCCGCTTTCAGCTGCCGGCGATCAGTTTACTGCGCGGGCGGCGCCGGAGGATTCACCTGGGCCATTGCCGGAGCACTTACATCGGGACGGCCATTGGAATGAATCACCTGGCCCGGTTGCGGCTCCAGAAGGCCGAGCTGGCGGGCCATGGAGTCAATGCGGCCTGGCTGAGTGAGTTGCGCCTCGGCCAACCGCAACTGGCGGTTCTCCTCGCGCAACTGATCGACCTGCTGCTTCTCTGACTCAACCCGGTAGCCGCCTTCGATGGCGTAGAAGTGCTGCAAACCATAGACCATGACCAGCGAGAAAAGCACGACGATGGCCGCGGTAAACAGGCGCATCTGGCGCGCCCGCACCGGGTCAGGAGCCTTGACCAGGCGTGAATTGTCAAAATGCTTGGGGAAGTAGAACTCCGGCGTGCGCACGCCACGCCGGCGCAAAGTCTGTTGAGCCATGAGCTCGGCGTTCCGTTCGGCGATTCGAGCGCCCCAGCCGCGGCCCGCTTCAAAATAGGTTGTAGTGCATGCCGCCATGGTTCCCTCCTCCCGAAGGGACTAGAGACTAGGGACTAAGGGACTGGGCAATTCAGTGGCCGGGCAGCGGAGTTCTGATAACTCCACAATCTTTCTTGTAAGCCGCAAACCAGGTCCCGTTCCCAATTCCGCTGCTGGTCCTTTCTCACTGTTCCCTAGTCCCTAGTCCCTTAGTCCCTTACCCCTGCTTTTTCCGTTCTCTCAGCCGCCCTCAGCTTCGCGCTCCGAGAACGAGGGTTTTGTTGCATTTCTTCTTCGCCGGCAGTGACCGGCTTTTTGGTCAGAATCTCCCAGATCCTTTTCTGCGCGCCTTCCCGCAAGCTGTCTTTTGCGATGCGGTCTTCCAATGAATGAAAGCTGATGACTACCAGTCTTGCTGAAGGCTTCAGTAATCCAGGAGCGGCCTCCAGCAGCTGCCGAATTTCTTCTAACTCGCGATTTACGAAGATACGAAGTGCTTGAAAGGTCCTGGTCGCCGGATGAATTCGCTCTTGTTTCATTGGCGGGGCGGTTGAAGCTACAATGCGGGCTAACTGCCCCGTGGTTGTAACCGGCCGCCCCCGCACAATGGCTCTGGCGATTCTCCGCGACCTCCTTTCTTCTCCGTATTCGTAAATGAGGTCTGCAAGCTCGCGCTCGCCGGCCTCGTTTACCACTTGTGCGGCGGTTGGTCCCGATCGCGTATCCATGCGCATATCCAACGGCCCATCCGCCTGAAAACTGAACCCTCTGCCTGCCTCGTCGAACTGCAGGCTGCTCACTCCGAAATCCGCCAGCAATCCGTCCACCGAAGCCGGCTTCAAATGCCCGGTAACTGAACTGAAGGCCTCGCCGATCAGAGTTACCTTTGGCGCCTGGCTACCTAACTCGTTTGCCACCCTGGCCAGCCGTGCCTTTGCCAGAGTGAGTGCCTCGGGGTCGCGGTCAAAACCGATCAAGTGCCCGTTCGGCCCCAGAAGCCTTACGATTTTCTCGGCGTGTCCCGCCAAACCAAGCGTGCAATCCACGTAGGTGCCGCCTGAGCGCACCCTGAGAAAATCAATTGCTTCCTTCAAAAGAACACTCACATGGCGCTCAGTCGAATTCGTCATGTGCCCCCCTGGGGGGTTTCAGTTAGAACCGTTGTTACTGTGCGGCTTGAGAGTGACTTTCAACGACTGGCGTCTCTCCGCCGTGATTGCTTTGCCTGGCAGACTCTCCTGGAGAGTCTTGAGGTTTTGAACTTCGAGGTAGTGCAGCTTGCCGAGAATGGCGACTTGCCCATCCAAATTGGCCGATTCCCGCAAAATCAGCGGAAGCGTTACCCTGGCCTGCTTGTCCATCTCCACCTGCTGGCCGTAATAGCTGGTGACCGTCAGGTAACTTTCCACCGCATCGTCCATGGTGCTCGCTTCAGCTAACAGCGCTTCCCGCTTTTCCCAGGTGGGCAACGGCCAAATCTGGGCTTTCAAACCGTCCTCCGAAGTGATGTACAACTGGGTCACGCCTGCCTCATCCAAAAGCGCTTTGAACGGACTGGGGAGCTTGAGTCTCCCTCCGTCTTCGACCTTCGCCGGATGATTGCCACGAAACGCTTCCATGTCTGCATAGCCTCTTGCTACCGGTTCTTGACTTGCTGCCGCGGCCTGCTTCGTGCCTTGGCCGGCCGATTCCAGTTTGCAAGAGTGGTTCCCCCGCTCTTTAGGCGTCTGGATAGTGCGTGGAGGGGATAGTATGAGAGTCGAAGTTTCCGGAGGTTAGTTGAGCAGTTCCTCTGAACTCCACTGGACTCCTTTTTAATCCGTCCCGCTCCATAGAGGCGATCTTAGCTTACCCTGCGTGTCTCGTCGAGAGAAAAATCAGTGGAAATAGGGTGCGGACGAGGGCGGCCGGATTAAGACCTGCTAATAGATAGAAAGAAATTCGCACCTACAAGATGTAGTGTTTACCGCTCTGGTTCCCGGTCTGGACAGATCGACGAAGCCGTGGTAGGGGAATAAAAGGCGAATATTTATGGATTTTATGGTCGGAAGAGCCTAAACGGGGTTAGGGTGTTGGTCGTTTGACTCCTCCGCGCTGCCCCGCCGCAGCCTGGTCCGCTGCAGCACTAACTGCAGCAAGTAAACGAGGACCAGGGTATTTACGGCCAGCAGGCTTACCCTGATCCACGTCAGTTTGCGGACCACCTCAAATATTTCCAGGGGCAGGAATGACGCTGTGATGATCAGGGTCAGGTATTCGGCCCAGGCTTTCTCCAGGTACAGGCCTGTTCCCTCGATGAGGTCGAGGGCCGCATAGAAAAATACCACCTCGCCGATCCGCCTCAGAATGCGGTCGTCGATCAGCGAGGACTTTTCCAGGATGAAGTTGACCAATCGCGACTCAGGATTGAAGCGCAGGTGAAAGGCCAGCTTTTCCAGCATATCGCCGACGTCCTTATGCAATAAGCGCAGCGCGCCCACGCCAATGGCGATGAACAACAGCGCCTGGCTCAGCTTAAAAGCCGCAATCAGGATCAGCCATTGATTGTGATGCCGGGGCTTCGATAAGGAATGCGACGGGGAATCGGTCATGGTCCTCAGAAAGCTTGAAACGGTTTGCTACTTCTTACGTTAACCGATGCGCGGCCACTTTGCCGACGCCGGACGCTTGAGAATGGGGCGATTGCGGCCTGAAAGGCCTCCACTCAACATGCGAATAAGGCGTGACTCATCTTTTGAGCCCCAGTAGCCCGTCACGGTCCATCAGATTGCCGTCCTCGATGAGCCCGGAGATGCGGCGCGCATTCCAGATATTCGCCGTCGGGTCCGCGTCCACCACGAGAATGTCGGCTCGCCTGCCGGGAGCGATGAGGCCGAGTTCATTCCATCCAAACTGAATTGCATAGTTGTTGGTGGCGGCGGCCAGTGCCTCGCGTGCAGAGAGCCCCAGGCGCACCAGCATCTCCAACTCGGTGTGCATGGAAATGCCCGGCATGGTGCCCATGGCGGCTGCGCCAGAGGCCGCCAGGTAATGCGGATTTGCGGAAAATACGACTTGATTGATGTGCCACAGGCGCAAAGCGGATTGGTCGGCCTTCTTGCGCTGGCTCTCTTCCATGTAGCGCTGACCCACTGCCGGCAGGCGCCGCGTCCAGGGCGGCAGGGGATAGACCGCTTCGCCCGTGGAGCGATCTGAAGGCTGGAACATGCGAGCAGGGTCGAGCACTTGCGCTGCCGGCTCTCTCCACAGGTTGCGATGCCCCGGCAATTCAAGAAAGAACTGGCTGAACATGGGCATGAGCGCCGCGTGGTGTGCGGCCAGGAAACGCGCGTAGTCGCGCAGATGCGGGTCGGTCGACGGCAGGCGTTCCGCATAGTCGAAGGCTGTGTTTGCTGCGGGACCATCGGAGTTATCGACCAGCGGGCGTTGCAACTCGTCGGGAATGACTCCGAGTACGTAGCGGCTCATCTCGGGCAGCGCGTCCACGCCGGCGGCGATTCCAACTGAGTAAGGAGTAGAGACGAACTCCCCGTAGGTGACCAGACCCGCCTGATGCGCTTGGGCAATGATCCATTGGCTATTGGCCGCGGTAAGGTCGTGATCCAGCAGGAGCACGCGGGTTCCCAGCCGGGCGGTGTCGGCGAGCTGGCGGACCGTGTCCTCGGGACTCAACTCTGTAGGGTGAGCCAGCTCCCTGAGTTTTAAGGCCCAATCCGGTCGCTTGGCCAGAAGGCTCCAGTTGTCGGTGGTGCCGATGGAATCGATCAGGTAGAGGTGAGGGCTGGGATGGGCGGTCAAATCGACGAGGCCGCGCTTGAAGTCATTGCCAGCCACCACCGTGGTGACGCCCATGTAAAGATTGGCGTTTGCCTGCCCCTGGCTGTTCACGCCGGCAAATCCGTCCACCAGCCCAGGGATCAGGTACTTGCCTGTGCAGTCAATGACCCGGGCGCCTTTGGGGATGGGTACAGCCTCGCGCGAGCCGACATCGGTAATGCGCCCGTCGCGGACGATCACGATGGCATCCTGCAGGTCTCTTGCCGAGTGGCCCCAGTCGCTAACGTCCACCACTGTGCCGCCTGCCAGCACCAACGGCGTGGCGCCCAGCACGCGGGGAGTGACGACAGGCGGTGTCTGCGCCTGGGCAGACACGCCGGCCAGAGCCATTCCACAAAGGACTGTCGTAAGGACTCGATTAGGCCACATAGGTGAACTTGTCTTCAGAGGATTGTCGCACAGCGAATTTGTGAAATCGTTCAGTTGGACGTACTCCCTGGTAACGTCAGCCGGTAACTCTCTACATGTGCGATACTTCGGGGCCGCGCGAGAAAATACCCCCGAAGGAATAACCAACCACGGAGTTCTTCGCAGGCGAAAACTGCGCATCTCAACTGGCCAACAGCGTGGGCCGGCGCAGGCGCGCCAACAACGGCATCACCTGGGCCTGGGCCGCTTCCACGGTGAGTCCGTACTTTGCTCGCAAAGCGTCCACTTTTCCATGCTCGATGAAGCGATCAGGCCAGCCGATCCGCACCACGGGGGTCTGACAGCCCATCTCATCAAGGGCTTCCACGACTGCGGAACCAAATCCGCCCATTTTCACGTGATCCTCAAAGGTGACAAAAGCGGCCACGCGCTTGGAATAAAGCTCAAGCATCTCGAGGTCCAGCGGTTTGATAAAACGTGGATTGACGACTGCGGCGGAATAGCCCGCGCGCTCCAGGCGCAGGGCCAGTTCTCTGGCGAGAGTGATCATCGGCCCCAGGCCAAGGATGGCCACGTCAGCGCCGTCCTGGAGCACCTCGGACTTACCCACCGGGATCACTCTTGGTTCGGCCTTGCGGGCCACTCCGGCCACCACGCCGCGCGGATAACGGATAGCGCTGGGGCCGGGGAGCTGGACGGCAGTCGCCATCATGTCGGCCAGTTCGTCTTCGTCCTTCGGCGCCATCAGAACAATCTCGGGAATTCCGCGCAGATAGCTGATGTCGAACAGCCCATGGTGCGTGGGCCCGTCGTCACCGGAGAGCCCGGCGCGGTCCATGCAGAAGAGCACCGGAAGCTTCTGCAGGCAAACGTCGTGGACGATGGGATCGAAAGCCCGCTGCAGGAATGTGGAGTAGATTGCGCATACAGGCCGGTATCCCTGGGTCGCCATTCCGGCGGCAAAAACAACCGCATGCTCCTCGGCTATTCCTACATCGAAGTAGCGTTTGGGAAAATGGGGCCGGAAAAGGTCGAGACCGGTGCCGTTTGGCATGGCCGCGGTGATGGCGACAATGCGCTCGTCGTTTCCGGCCAGATGAACCAGGGTATTGGCGAAGACCTCGGCGTAAGTGGGCAGGCCGGCGGGCTCGGTTTTGCCGGTTTCCGCGTCGTAGGGGCCAAGGCCATGGAACTTCTTCTGCTTGTCGAGCGCCGGTTGATAGCCGCGCCCTTTTTGCGTCAACACGTGCAGCAGCACAGGGTGGTCGGCGCCCTTGAGAAACTTGAAGGTTTCCACCAGCAGCGGCAGATTGTGCCCGTCGATGGGGCCGAAGTATTCAAGGCCGAACTCCTCAAACAGAACTGAGGGCCAAAGCAGGCTTTTGGCAGCTTCTTCAGCGCGGCGCGCAAGGGTGGCCGCTGTCTTGCCGCCGAGTTTCTCAACGATGCGCTTGGCCGAGTTGTGCAGGCTCTGGTAGTGCTCGTTGGTCACGACCCGGTGAAAATAGCGCGCAATCGCGCCTACGTTGCGGTCGATAGACCACTCGTTGTCGTTGAGCACCACGATCATCCGCCGGGTCTGCTCTGCGATATTGTTCATCGCCTCAAATGAAATTCCATTGGTAAAAGCCGCGTCGCCGGCCACGGCAACCACGTGGTTCTTGCCCCCGGCCAGGTCGCGGGCCACTGCCATTCCCAGGGCGGCCGAAAGCGCCGTGCCGGCGTGGCCGGCTCCGTAGCAATCGTGTTCGCTCTCCGTGCGCAGCATAAAGCCGTTGAGGCCGCCTGGTTGGCGGATCGTTTCAAAGCGGTCAAATCGCCCGGTGAGTATTTTGTGGATGTAGGCCTGATGGCTGACGTCGAAGAGCAGCTTGTCCTCGGGAGTATTGAAGACCGTGTGCAGGGCCAGAGTCAGTTCGACAACTCCCAGGTTCGGCCCCAGGTGCCCGCCGGTCTTTGAAAGCGTCTGAATGAGGAACTCGCGGATCTCCTCCGCCAGCTCGGCCATCTGTGCAAAATTCAAGCACTTGAGGTCGGCGGGCGTGTGGATAGTCTCCAGCAGTGTTCCCATAGACTTCCTTTCCCCGGAAAAGGGCCGGGCTCCAGATAAGGCCCCTTATCGCATGGGGGCAATCGAAACCGGGTTCGCCAGTCGTTAGTATACCAAGGCGGCTGATTCAGCCGCTGAGTCAAGGCAGGGGATGGGATGGGGTTCGGGGCATCGATCATGGAACAGTTGCCCGTTCTAAGCGGCAATATGACCTCGGCAATTAATTTGCCTTTGACGGACTTACCGGTTATATTACTGGTTATAGTCTGGAGGTGGTTCTGGGCAGTACATCTCAAGCCCGCGCGCTCAAGAATTACCGCAGGCGCCTGAATCAACGAGGCATGGCTCGCTTTGAAGTCCTGGGGCTTGCCACAGACCGCGAACTGATCCGTTCGCTGGCCCGAAAGCTGGCGAACAACGGCCCAGAGGCCACGGAGATTCGCGATTCGGTGCGCCAGATGTCAGGTGAGGCTGCGAGGAGGGGTGGGATACTTGCCGCGCTGCGCCGTTCGCCTTTGGTGGGAGCCGATCTCAACTTCGCCCGGCCGCGGATTGAAGGCCTGAAGGTCGATCTTTGACCCGCTACCTTCTGGATACCAACATCATCAGCAACGTCACCAGGCCGGAGCCTTCTGAATCGCTTCTTTCGTGGCTCTCGGAGCAGGCCGACATGGACCTGTTCATCGCTTCGCTGACGGTTGCTGAAATCTGGTTTGGAGTGTTGGAAAAGCCCGCTGGAAAGAAACGCACTCAGTTGGAAAACTGGTTTGCCGGGCCGGAAGGGCCGCAGTCGCTGTTTGCCGGCCGTGTTCTCCCGTTCGATGAAAAGGCCAGCTTGATTTGGGCGCGTCTGATGGCCGCGGGCGCAAAGGCGGGAAGACCACGCAGTGCGCTGGACATGATCTTGGCTGCCGTCGCCGAGGCCAACAATTGCATCGTGGTTACAGACAACGAAAGGGATTTTGCCGGCCTCAAGTTCATCAATCCCTTGCGCTCGGGAGCCTGAGAACTGTCGCGATCAGGAATAAGAACTTGGTCGACGATCAGGCGTTGGCGCGCCGTTGTAGGATTGCGGTGAAGAGTGCGTTGGGAGGCGGCGACATGTTGAGCAGTCCGAAGACGATGTTGATGGGTTTGATGATCGTGCTGGCATCGGCAGTTCCGCTCAGCGGGCAGTTGCCGGAGCCGGGCCGCGCGGTCGTCGATGCTCCCAATCCGCTGAGTGATCCAACGGTGAAGCCGGGAAAGATGCTCCTGTTCGACCTTGAAGCGCGCTTTGCCAAAGACGTGGCTGAACGCGGCGGGGCGGCTTTTGCCGATTGGTTTGCAGAGGACGGCGTCGCCCTGGGCAATGGTGAGGCGCCTCTGGTGGGCCGGGTGGCCATTGCCAAATCTGCCAACTGGTCCCCCAAGGCTTACCAGCTCACATGGACGCCGACGGATGCCCTGATGGGGCCTTCCGGCGACATGGGTTACACCTGGGGCCATTTCGAGGGCCACAGCAAAGACGCCAATGGCAATGCCGTCAGCACCAGCGGTCGCTACATGACCATTTGGCGCAAACAGCCAGACGGCGCCTGGAAGGTGGTTCTGGACGCGGGCGCCAACGAGCCCGCGGCGGCGGGCGACTGTTGCAAACTGCCTACAGGTTACTGATAAGCAATGGGTTATCGACTTTGCTCAAACTGCGGAGTGAATGCCGTCCTGAAGGCTGACCGGCGCAAAATGGCAGCAAGTATCTTCGGTAACCAAAATCGCGCCCGCTGCCCGTTTTTATGGATTACTTAGGTTGTAAGCTTTTCGGCCTGAGATTCCCCATTTTGTGTCACATTCAACCTCAGTCATTTACCGGATACTGAGAATTGGACGAGTGTGCCGGGTCCCCGGTTCGCCGCGCGGGTGTCTTTAAAGGGTTGGGGTGCGAAATGAGCGCGATGCAGGGTCAACACCTCGGAGATTTCTTCGGACTGGCTTCCCGCTCCGATTTGGATATTCTCGACCGAAATGCTGACCGCGCACTGGACGAATTGACCGAGTTCGCCGCGATGTTGAGCTCCGCGGACTACGCCTATACGGGGCTGATGGACTTTGAACGTCTGCGGTTCAAATCGCAGGTTGGTTTCATAGGGTCAGAGCAGCCGCGACTGTCCACAGCCTGCCATTGGATGCTGGAGCGGGGCCGTCCCCTGCTGATCCGCGACGCCACAACAGAACCAAGGTTTCTCACTGAAGGCATCCTGCTGGTGGGCGCAAGGCCTTGCCGCTCCTATGCGGGAGTGCCGCTGATCGACAGCGCGGGGCTGGCCATTGGGTCACTCGCCGTGCTGGCGCGAGAGCCTGACAAGTTCAACCAGCGGCACATTGCAATGCTCGAGATTCTGAGCCGCCAGGCAGTTGCGCGCATGGAACTCCTCGAACTGACCCGGGTCCACGAGCAGACCCAGCGTACTCAACAGCGAGCAGAGCGCGCACTGGCCATCGAACGAGGTTTTGTGGCGGCGACGCTGGACTCGGTGCCCGCGCTGGTTGCAGTTCTTGACACCGCGGGCCGCATGGTGCGACTGAATCACTCGTGCGAAGAGTTGACCGGGCTGAGCCAGGCCGGCGCGGCCGGCAAGCCCTTTGTCGATGAGGTCTTCGAAGCCGAAGACCGGACTTGGGTTACCGGGATGTTGCGCGATGCCGCAGCGGGAAAGGTCTGCGGCCCGCATGAAACGGCCTGGCGCATTGCCGGCGCAAAGAGTCGGCGCGTCAGTTGGACTCTGCGCCCCCTGAAGGGGACAAACAGCGAAATCCAATACCTGATCGTCAGCGGCCAGGATGTAACAGAGCAGCGCCAGGCGGAACTGGCCTTGCTCTCCAGCGAAGTTCGCTATCGGGAAGTGGTGGAGAACAGCCTGGGCTTCGTTTTCACTTGTTCGATGGAGGGGCGACTTACCTCTCTGAACGCCTTCACCGCTGAGACGCTCGGCTACCGTGCCGAGGCGCTGACCGGCCGCGCGATCACCGAGCTTCTTGACGCCCCAGGTGCGGTTACATTTCAAGACTGCCTGCGGACGCTGGAAACCGAAGAGGAGTGGCAAGGCGCTTTGCCGCTGCGGCGCAGTGATGGCGTCTACCGGCACATTGCCTTCCGCAGCCGCCGCATGCAGTTGCCGGGTGAGCGGCCCTTTGTGCTCAGCCACGGCATCGACGTCACCGAGCAGCACCAGGTTGAAGAGGCCCTGCACCTGGCCACGCGCCAGCGCGAGTTGATCCTGGAGTCGGTGGCCGACGGCATTTACGGCATGGACCTGGAAGGCCGGCTTACTTTTATCAATCCGGCAGCGGCTCGCGTTCTGGGCTACACCGCCGAGCAGTTGACTGGCTGCGATGTGCACGAGGTGATTCACCACAGCCATGCGGACGGCACACCCTATTCCAAAGCCGTCTGCCCGGTGCTGCAGGCCATGAGCCGCTGCGAGGCCATCCATATGCGGGATGGGCTTTTTTGGCGGCGCGATGGCACATCGATTCCGGTGGAATTGAGCGCCAGCCCGTTGATCGAAAACGGCCAGCTTTCAGGCATGGTGGTGGCATTCCAGGACGTCTCCGAGCGCCGCCGCCTCGAGAAAATGAAGGAAGAGTTCATCTCCACGGTGAGTCACGAGCTGCGCACTCCGCTCACATCGCTGCGCGCCTCGTTGGGACTCATCGCCTCAGGCAGCCTGGACAAGCGGCCCGAGAAACAGCGGCAGATGATCGAGATGGCCATCGGCAATTGCGACCGCCTGGTGCGCCTGGTGAACGACATTTTGGACTTCGATCGCGTGGAGCGGGGAAAGCTGCCCTTGAATCGCCAGCCGGTGGAGGCCGTTGACCTGCTGCGCCGCGCGGCAGACGTGGCTCATGGGCCGGCCGGGGAACGTAACATCAGCTTTCGAATCGACGCCCCGCCGGCGCTGGTGCGGGCCGATGCGGATCGCATTTTGCAGGTGCTCAACGAGCTGGTGACCAACGCCCTGAAGTTCTCGCCGCCCGGAACATTCATCCGGCTTGCCGCGCAGCCCCGGGCCGACAGTCTAACCGGCGCCGGCGAGGTGTGCCTCCTGGTCGAGGACCAGGGAGGCGGCATCGCCGCTGAAAAGCTGGAGCACATCTTCGACCGATTCCAGCAAGGTGACGCTTCCGACTCTCGCGCACTGGGCGGCACCGGGCTCGGTTTGGCGCTATGCCGCAGTATCGTCGAGCAGCACGGAGGCCGCATCTGGGTTGAAAGCACGCCGGGGCAGGGCAGCCGTTTCCTGTTCACGCTACCCGCTGCCCAGGGTGAAGCGGCCAGTTCGCCGAGCGAGCCGCCACCCCCGCGGATTTCAATGGACACCGGCCTCTGAGCTTGATACTATCCGCGCAATATCCTCACTGATTCCGCCATTCGGTTGGCCGGGAGTCATCGGTCTGCGGTTCCCCAAATTCTGGTTCACGGGAGGTCTCTTATGCCCCGCTCCTGGCGCATCTGTTCCCTGGTTGCCAAGATTGCAATCTCCATTTCAGCAGCGACGATTTCCCTGCAGCCGCATGCCGCGGCTCAGCAGGCTAGCACCGGCAGGCATGACTCAAGCGACTACGGCGCCGGCGGGCATCGCGACACTTCCACTGATCAGGCCGGCGGTATGCCGCAAGGTGCGGTTTACGACCCGCAGGGCAACCTGCGGCAGGAAGAGAAAGACCACTTTACTACGGAGAATGGTATTAAGCGTAAGACCGAGAAGGAAATTTGGGATTTCGACCCGAAGTATCACCTGAATCTAAGCGTGGACTACAAGTACAACGTTGACGGCGGCATCAAATCGGAAGACGTGACCCACTACGGCCCGAGGGGTGAGCGAATCTGGGAGGAGACCACCGAATACAAGCCCAATGGCTACCTGACCAAGGACTGGAAGCTGGGGCACTGGACCAGCAATTTCACCGCCTACAAATTCCCCGCGGGCCAGCCGTCAACGCCTCCGTCGGTTTCATTGGCTCCCATCGACACGCACGTTGGCTTGCTCTTTCCCAGGGACTTTCGTACAGGCGATAAGCTTGTCGGGTCGTTTTGGCCCTCGGGCTATGCCGAGGGATTCAAAGGGGTGCCGGGGCTAAGCGAGTACAGCTTCAATGTGCCCCTCTACCGGCTTCCGGATGGCTCACCTGAATGGTCCGGCCTCGAGGTCGGGGTCAAGGGCGATGGGTATTTTCCGGTGAATCCAAATGGAAGGTTCGAAGTGCATCTTCCGCCTGACTGGACGGGACCCCTTCAGCTTCAAGCGCGCCCCGTTGATCCCATTCCAGGATTTCCCTACCTCAGCGTCCCGTTGGACGCTGGATCGCCTGTAGCCGCGCCGTCGTTTCCTCAGGATCAGAGATCCTCATTCGGGCAGAAATGGCTTGAGAACGAGCGCCGAGACGACCTCGAAGACTTGTGGAACGAAGCATACGACTTGGAGGAAGACCTGGACGAAGCCTACGCACAGCCAAACCCCGATTGGGAGGCCATCGACAACATGGAGGACGATCTAGACGATTGCTACGACGAGATCGACGACGTGATATCGTTGCTGCCAAAACAGGCGGTGCAAGACCTTGCCCACGCACTGGCCAATGAGGCGAAGTCCTTCGTCGACAGCGCGAACAATGTGAATCTCACCCAGGAAGAAAAGGAGGAAGTGAAAGACGCAACCGGCTGGGCCGATTTTCTGCAAAACGAAGCCGAACAAAACAGCTACATCGTCCAGCTGAGCGACGCCGGTCAGGAGACTCCGTACTGGACTTCGCAGATCCTCAACCAGGACAAACTGGGCGCGTTGCGCGGACAATTTGGGGGCGACCCCTTCGCGATTGGGCTCCGCTACAGTTGCAAGCCCATCGTGCCCTTGGCTTCAACCGGCCGGGAGGTCTACTTCATGCCTCCTGCGGGCCTCACGCCCGGATTGAACAACTACCAGATTGACAGCCCGGGAATCTCCGAGACGATCCTGCCGGTTTTTTACATGACGCTCAGCATGTCGGCCGACCAGCTCCACCTGCACAAAGGGCAGTCGACCATGTACCACGTGACGCTGGACGGGGTGAACGGACTTTCCGGCTCGGCATGGAGTTCGCCATTTTTCCCTGGGGACCTGGTCAGCCCTTCGGAGTTGCCCGCCGGGCAGTCGCCGGCTTCGATCCGCACGGGATTGATCACGCTCACGGTGACCAACCAATCGACAGGCACCATCACCATGACGGATCAATTCAGGGAGCTGGACGCGCAGTCGTTTGCGCCGTCGGGCTCCTACAAAATTGACGGGCCCTTGACGGCGGTCAGGGACGGCAATTTCTCCATCACCGGGGTGGCGCGCGCTTACCTGACGCCGGTGGCGGGCATTGGGTCAACTCCCTGGCCGCCGACTCCATCCACTCCCTACCCGCCGCTCAACTTCAGTTACAAACCCACCCTGGGCTACAGCTATCTTCCGCCGGGGGGCCAGTCTCCGGTGATCAACTGCGGGGATGAGAGCACGGAGACTCCTCCAGCCAGTACGGCTCCGCCGGACAGTGCGCCACCGTCCTCGAAGACGAATGCAGGCGGCAACCCTCCGGCTGGCGGCACGACGGTGAAGCCGGCCGATAATCCGGCAGCTTCTGGCCTGCCGGCGACAAGGGAGGCTGCGCAAGAACTTGTCAAGGAAGCAAAGAAGAAACTGGGCAACGCAAAGAGGAACATCGAAAGTGCCCGCTCGGACGCTAAAAGCGCCTGGTTCTACATGAGCAGCCACCTCGCCATGGCCTGGGATGGTTACAAGGACTGGCAAAACGATTGGCAGATGGCCAAATTACGCTTGAAAGACGCGGAGGAGGCCGTGAGGAAGGCAAATCAGAACCTCGCGGAGCATCCTGGAATTGACGCGGCTAATGCCTTGGGTCTTGCAGGCGCTGAGCGTGCCGAAGCGCAAAAAGAGCAGCAAAAGACGCGGCAGCGGCTCATCGATGAGGCGTCCGATTTCGACAAGTCGAAGTTGGGCAACGCCGAAGACGAAGTTCGACAGGCCGAGGCTGAACAAGCTGCTGCGGAGCAAGAGCTAAGGGCAGCAGAAGCGGCACTGAGCAAGTTCCCGCTTCCGCCGGTACAACCTCCGCCTGCCCAGAAATGAGCTTGTCCCCCTTCTCCGATTCGGCGCCCCTGGTTTACGGCTGTGATGGGCTCTTGACGGCATCATGAGACAATGCCACTGACAGCCGTTTCCCTCCCGACCCCCGGCTGCCGGATCAAACCGGACATGGCGATCACCACGCGTATTCAAGACATGCTTTTTGGGCGCCCGCTGGCCACCAGCGAAGAGCGCGCCGAGCACATCGGCCCTCTCGGCGGTATTCCCGTATTCGGGTTGGACGCGCTCAGCTCTGCCGCATACGGCCCTGAAGCCGCGCTTACGCTGCTCATTCCCCTGGGACTGATGGGCGTCAAATACATCGTGCCGGTCAGCGCCGCCATTGTCGCGCTGCTGATTATTGTCTACTTCAGCTACCGGCAGACCATCGAGGCCTATCCCCACGGCGGAGGCTCCTATACAGTAGCGTCGCAAAATCTCGGCGAGGGCGCGGGCCTGCTGGCTGCCGCGGCCTTGATGATTGACTACACGCTCACTGCGGCAGTGGGCATCTCGGCCGGAGTAGGCGCGCTGATCTCCGCCGCGCCGGGTTTGCAGCCCTATACCCTGCAACTGTGCCTGCTGGTGCTGTTCATGCTGACCATCGTGAACATGCGCGGCGTCCATGACACCGGCGTGGTGTTCATGATTCCCACCTACCTCTTCACGGGAACGCTGCTGATCGTAATCGGCGTGGGCGCCGGGCAAGTGCTGCGCGCCGCGGGCCATCCGCACCCGGTGACGCCGCTGCCCGCGATTCCAAACGCCACCGCTATGGTCACCTGGTGGCTGATCCTCAAGGTGTTCTCCTCCGGCTGCACGGCGATGACCGGCGTGGAGGCGGTCAGCAACGGCGTCATGGCCTTCCGCGACGACACGCGCAAAAACGCCAAAATCACGCTGACCATCATCATCGCGCTGCTGGCCGTGCTGCTGGCTGGCATTGCGCTCTTGTGCCGCGCCTATGGCATTGCCGCCACCGACCCCGGCGGAAAAGGCTATGAGAGCGTGCTCTCCATGCTGACGCGCGCGGTCATGGGCCACGGCTGGTTCTACTACCTCACCATCGCGTCTGTGCTGCTGGTGCTCGCGCTCTCGGCCAACACGGCATTTGCAGATTTTCCCCGCCTGACTCGCGCCATCGCCATCGACGACTACATGCCTCACGTCTTCCTGTTGCGCGGCCGCCGCCTGCTCTACTCCTGGGGCATCTATGTGCTGGTGGCGCTCACCGCGGTGCTGCTGATTCTCTTCGGCGGCGTCACTGACCGGCTCATTCCGCTCTATGCCATCGGCGCATTTATGGCTTTCACCCTCTCGCAGGCCGGCATGGTCATGCACTGGAAGCGCCAGGGCGACGCCCCGGTGCGCATGTTTGTCAACGGCCTCGGCGCTTTGGCTACCGGCATCACCGCCGTGGTTGTGCTGGTGGCCAAATTTGTTGAGGGCGCATGGATCACGGCGCTGTTGATTATCGCCATGATTCTGCTGATGCGCGCCGTCAAGCGCCACTATGTCCGCGTGGACCGCGAGACCGCGCTCGACCGGCCCATTGTGCCCGCTGAGATCACCCAGCCAATTGTGGTTTTGCCCATTGACCGCTGGAGCCGGATCACGGAAAAAGCCCTCAGCTTTGCCTTGTCAATGTCCACCGACATTCGCTGCCTCCACGTGCAGATCGCCGACGATCCGGACGAGATTTGCCGGGATTGGGAAAAGAACGTGGCCGCTCCCTTGCGTGCCGCCGGCAAGTGCGTTCCAAAGCTTGAAACCCTTCACTCGCCCTACCGCTACGTTCTGGCGCCCGTGGTCAATTACGTCCTCACCGTGGAGCGCGAATCCAACTTTCACAAAGTCTGCGTGCTGGTGCCGGAACTGGTGGTGCGCCACTGGTGGGAAAACCTGCTGCACAACCGCCGCGCCGATTTGTTGAAGGTGATGTTGCTGCTGCGCGGCAATCGCCGCATCGTGGTCATCAACATTCCCTGGTATCTAGATCAGGGTTGAGCCGATTGGCGTCTCGCAACGCGAAAGGCCCGTGAGCCTGCATGTGAAATTGATTTTCGTTCTGTCCGGATTCCCATTCGCCGCACAAACGGTCAAAATAGAGAGTGGACCTTCACGCATTCCATGCACTCGCGGCCGGCGAGCACAACTCGCCTCAAAATCGTCTCCGGCGCGCTCCATCCGCCTGTTTCGTTCCTGCCGTCTGTTCCGCTTTCTTATTGCTGCTCCCCGCACTGCTCGCAGCCCAGGCCGCGCCCGGAAGCCTTGCCGCGTCCACGCCGGCAACGGTGCATGGCGTGGTCACAAATGCAGCCACCGGACAGCCGCTGCCGCGGGCGCTGGTGCGGATTGAGGGCAACGCCGAAGCGGGCGCTCTGACCGACGGCGATGGCCGCTTCGAGATTCCCGGCGTGCCCACCGGCCCGCAAGCTTTTCAGGTTCTCAAGCCCGGCTTTCGCGATCGTCCGCTCGCGGAGGACCCCGAAATGGCGGGCGGCACAGTCGGTCCCGCGCACAACATTCTGGTGGCCGCGGAAATGCCGGATTTGTCGTTTACCCTCGCGCCTACCTCCTCGATTCGCGGTCAGGTGGAGCTTTCAACCGGCGATCCGGCTGAGGGAATCGCGATCAACCTGCTCAAGCGGACAGTGGTGGACGGCCGCGCCGATTGGACGCTTGCGTCCACTACCAAGACCAATAGCGAAGGCGCTTATCGCTTTGCCGGGCTGTCCGACGGATCGTATGTGATGTATACCGAGCCTTCCATGGAGAACGGGCCGGCGGCTACTCTTTCCGCCGGCGCGGGGCACGCGGGATACGCAAGCATTTTTTACCCCGACGCGCGCGACCTGGCCGGGGCGGCGCGCATTCAGCTTTCGCAAGGCGAACAGGCGCAGGCCAATTTCACCCTGACTTTGGAGCCCTTCCAAACCGTTTCCATTGCGGTTGGGTCGCCGCAAGCGCAAACATCGGCGTCTAGCCAGACCGGAGATTCTTTTACGGCGGTGATCATGGACGCCGCCGGCCACCAACTCCCTTATCAAGCCCTCTACGCTCCGCAGGCTCATACGCTGCAAGCCCTTCTGCCTGATGGAAACTACTCGCTTCTGGTCGCATCTCAGCCGACCTTTCGATTCGACGGTTCTGGGCAGGAATCTGCTCAAGGTAAAAACGCGGGACCCTTGGTTGGAACCGTCGATCTTTCCGTTGCCGGGCATGAGATCTTAAATCTCCGCGTCCCTCTTTCTGCCGCTCATCACAATCCGGTGCAACTCTCCATTGTTCGAACCGCCTTGTCCCCCGCACAAACCGGCTCGTCCCAGGGCGGAGCCGGGCAGACGATGGTGATGCTCAGCCCGGCTGCCGGATGGATGGGGCAGGGAATGGTGAACCCATATGCCGGCGGTGCCCAGCCGGGCCCCATGGAAGCTGCCTATCTCGCGCCCGGCTCCTATTGGGCGCACACGAACATTGGGCTAAAGGGCATTTGTGAGCAATCGTTCACCGCCGGAGGAGCCAGCCTGGCCCGCGAACCCGTGGTCATCGGACTTACCGGCTCCGTGGCGCCTATGACGCTCACCTTGCGCGACGACTGCGCAAGGCTCACGCTCACCTTGCCGCAATCCCTGATGACGATGGCCCCGGGAGAGGAACCTTTTTACACCGTTTACGTGGTTCCGGACTTCGACTCTACGGTCGATCTGTCGCCTGCCACGCTTCGCCCCTCGACGGGAGGCTCCGTGACGCTGGAGGACCTGACGCCGGGCGAATATCACGTTTACATGTTCCCGGCGTCGGCGCAGCTGGAATATCGCAACCCCGCTGTGCTGGCCGCTGTTGCGGATCGGGGCCAGGCCGTCACGCTTTCTCCCGAGACCACCAGCAGCCTCGTTCTGGAGGGGCCGGAACGATGATGCGGAAGCTCCTCACGCAATCGGAATTTCGCCTCCTGTGGGTCGTCGCGTTGTTCCCTGCAATCACAGGATTGCCGGCCCTCGCCCAGACGGGCCCGTCGCCCTCAGCGCCGGGCATCTACAGGATCGCTGGAACGGTGATCAATGCAGTGACGGGCGAACCCGTGCGTCGGGCCACGGTCACCGCGGAGACTGGGGACGACTATCACGCCGTTGCGTCGGCTGAAACCGACAACGAGGGACACTTCGCGCTGGAGGGCCTGCCTGCGGCCAAGTACCCGCTGACCGCGTCGCGTAGCGGCTTCCGCACCGCCCTTTACGACGAGCACGATGGTCTCAACACCGCCATCGTCACCGGTCCGGATCAGGACACCGGGAATCTCGTCTTCCGGCTGACACCCGGCTCCGTTCTGCGCGGCGTGGTCACTGGCGATGGCGGCGACCCGGTCGAGGGTGAGCAGGTGATGCTCTTCCTCAAGCCGCACACCCACAATCCCGGCGACCGGATCAGGCAGGCAGGCACAACCACTACCGACGATACCGGCGCCTATGAGTTCCCCAACCTGGCCCCCGGCGAGTATCTGCTGGCGGTGAAAGCGGACCCGTGGTACGCAATGCACCCGTCCGGCAGCGGGTCTGATCTCAGGCCCTCCAACGACGCCGCAGCCGCGCTCGATGTGGCCTATCCGGTCACCTATTTCGACTCCGTCACTGACGACGCCGCGGCATCCACAATCGTCCTGGCCGGTGGCAACCGCGAGACGGCCAACCTCAACCTGCACGCGGTTCCGGCTTTGCGCGTTGAGATAGCCGCGGCACCCTCGGCTGGCGGCGCCTTTCTGACCCAGAGCATCGTCGGCTTGCCCGTCTCCATGCAGATGGGAAGCTCAACGAATTCGAAGCCGGGGGGAACTATCCAAATGACCGGCGTGGCTCCCGGGCATTACGAGCTGATGCAGGGCGATCCGCCGCGCATCGTGGATTTGGACCTGACCTCGAGCCAGCAGATTGAAGCAAACGCCGGTACGGCCACGGTTGCGGTCTCCGGGACCTTGGTGATCCCTTCGGGTTCGGCACTGGCCGGCAATGCCCTGGTGGCCCTCAATTCGGCCGACCCTGGGCAACCCACGGCCATGCTGCCAACCTCCTCCACCGGGGGCTCATTCAGCTTTGTATCAGTTCCCCCAGGCGCCTGGGAACTATCGGTCGAGAGCCCCACCGGCCCGTTGCCTGTTGCCTCCATTGCCACCGGGGGCAGGAATCAAGCTGGAAACCAAATCACGGTAAAAGACCGCCCGCTCTCCATCGTTGTGACTGTTAGCCAGGGCGAAACGCGCGTGGAGGGTTTTGCCCGAAAAGCCGATAAAGGCGCGGCAGGCGTGATGATCGTGCTGGTTCCGGCAAACAAGTCTGCCATTCCAAGCCTCATGCGCCGCGACCAGTCGGACTCCGACGGCAGCTTTTCTCTGCGCAATGTGGTTCCCGGTCAATACACCGTGGTGGCTATCGAGGACGGCTGGGAGCTGGATTGGGCTCGGCCCGAGGTCATCGGACGCTATCTTCCTGGCGGAGTGGCCGTCACAGTAACAGACACATCAGGCAAGCTCGTCAAGCTCGACAGGCCGGTTCCGGTGCAGGCTCATTAGACCTGGACTCAACGAGTCGTGCAATCGGGACTTCATCCAACCGGGGTCGAGAGGATAGTCTATGAGGGTACCAATTCTTAGTCCC